>NZ_JACHLY010000001.1:696250-1044375 GCF_014204715.1 Streptomonospora salina | reverse complement strand
CCCCTCTGCGCCCGCCCGGTCGCAGGCCGCCTCCAGCAGTGCGCCGCCCACACCGCGCCGCCCGTGCTCGGGATGAACCGCCAGCTCCTCCAGGTGCGCCGCCCCGTCCAGCACCCCCACCGCAGCCAACCCGCGCACCGGCCCGTCCGCCAAAAGCACCCAGCGCGCCTGTCCCAGCGTTTCCCGCGGGTCGTCCGGCGGCAGCACCAGCCCCGCCTCGGCGAACATACCGCCGGCCGCCAGGCTCACCGCGGCGGCGGCGCCGACATCCTCCTCACGCATCACCCGGATCGGCACGGCAGCGGCGTCGGCAGGCATCGGCGGACCTCACAACAGGCGGAATCGGCGGCAGATGTCCGGGCCCCATCCTGCTCCCCGGCCGATCCGCCGCGCGAGTCGATATTCCCCGCCACGGCGAGGCGCCGCGAGGGCCGCGGGCGCGTCCCGAAACACCCTCCGAGCCGCAGACCGCGGCCCCGGTCCCACCGCTCACCGCCGCAGCCGCAGCGCCTTCGGCGTGGCATGGAAACCCGCACCCAGCAGCGCCGCCTCCAACGGCGTACCGAACACCTCGCCGCCGTCGCACCGCTGCACCGTCAGCGACTCCACACCTCCCCCGCGCACCGTCTCCGCCAACGCCCCCGCAGCCCGCTCCAACTCCGCGCCGCCCGAACCGAACGTCAGCGCCGAACGCCCGCCCCGCTCCAGATACAGCGTCAGCGCACCGTCGTCCACCACCACCAGCGCACCCGCCTTGCGCCCCGGCCGCCCCGCCGGCTCCGGACCCGCCGGCCACGGCAGCGCCGCACCGTAGACGTTCGCCGGATCCGCCGCCGCCAGCACCACCGGAGCCTCCCGGCCACTCGCACCCCCGCCCCCTCCGTCCAGCGACCGCAGCCGGTCCACCGCACCCGGAAGCGCGAACTGCGCCGCCCCCAACCCCTCGACGAAATACCCCCGCCGCACCCGCCCCGCATCCTCGAACCCCCGCAGCACCGGATACACGGCACTGAACCCGCCCGCGCCGCGCCCGCCCGAACGGCGGTCCCCGCGCCGCCCCTGCTCAGCCACCACCGAACCGCGCGTCAGGACCCCATAGCGGTCCAGCAGCGCCGACACTCCCGCCGTCAACCGCCGCGTCGCCTCCGGCTCACGCTCCGGCAGCAGCCACCACCGCCCCGCCGCAGTCGGCGGCCCCGCCCGGCTCGGCAGCACCGGCCGCCGCGACCGGCGCCGATGCGCCGTCCCGCCCGCACCCAGCAGCGCGCGCAGCCCCGACAGCGAATCGTTGCCGACCCGACCCGCCCACACCAGATCCCACAGCGCCGCCACCACCGCCGCATCCGACACCGACGCCGCCCCCTGTTCCGCCACCACACGATCGGCCACGTCCCGGAAGAACAACGCGCCGCCCGCACGCAGCGCCGCAACGACCCCCGCATGCGCCGCCGAGGCCCCGGCCTCCTCCTGCGCGGGCTCCGGCAGCAACACCTCGGCCTCGTCCGCCGGGACCAGGCACACCCACCCGTCGTTGCCCGCCAACGGCCCCGCACCCGCCCACAGCACCTCACCCGCATGCGTCAACTCGTCCAGCAGCGCCGGCACATACCCTTCCACCCGCGCCGGAAGCACCAGCGACTCCAATGCCGACGCCGGCACCGGAGCGCCCCGCAGCGACTCCACCGCCGCGAACACCCCATCGGCACCACGCGACCCCCGCCCCGCACCCACACGCTGCCACGCGGGCACGAACCGCCCCAGGGCCCGCTGCGGCACCGGCTCGACCTCGCGCCGCAACCGCGCCACCGACCGCCGCCGCAACACCCGCAGCACATCGGCGTCACACCACTCCGTGCCCTGGCCG
Organism: Streptomonospora salina; assembly: GCF_014204715.1. Taxonomy (NCBI): domain Bacteria; kingdom Bacillati; phylum Actinomycetota; class Actinomycetes; order Streptosporangiales; family Nocardiopsidaceae; genus Streptomonospora; species Streptomonospora salina. Next base: position 1,042,511 of record NZ_JACHLY010000001.1, on the reverse strand, counting down.
CCCGGCCGGAACTCCCCCTCGACGACACGCCCCGCCCCCGACAAGCGCCGCAGCACCTCCGCCACGGCACCGCGATCCACCCCCAACCGCGCCGCAACCGCACCCGCCGTGAACGGACCGTGCGTACGCGCATACCGCGACACCAGATCCCCCAGCGGATCCTCCACCCCGGCGGCGAACGCCTCCGCCGCCCCAGCGAACACCCCCGCAGCACCGCCCGACGACGACGCCAACCACTCCGGCAGCCGCACACCCGCACCGTCGCGCAACCGCGCCGCGTCCTCGACCGCCACCCACCGCCACTCGCCGGCCAGACACACCGAAACCGCCCGCCCGGAACGCCCCAACTCCTCCAGGGACTCCGCGGCGACACCGCGCTCACCCGCCTCCTCCACCGCCAGCGGCCCCAACTCACGCAGCAGATCCGCCGCACCCTCGCGCCCCGCAGCGGGATCCGCCCGCCGCTGCGGCGCCAGACGCTGCAACTCGGACTCGTATTCGGCCACCACACCGCCGTCCAGCAACTCCCGCAGATCCGCATGCCCCAGCAGATCCGCCAGCAGTTGCGAATCCAACGTCAGCGCCTGCGCCCGCGCCTCCGCCGCGGGCGCGTCCCCCTCGTACAGAAACGCCGCCGTGTACCCCATCAGCAGCGACTGCGCGAACGGCGACGCCCGCTGCGTCTCCACCTCCACCACCCGCACCCGACGCGCCCGCACATCGGCCATCAACGACGCCAGACCGTCCACGTCGAACACGTCGCGCAGACACTCCCGCGCCGCCTCCGACACGATCGGAAACGACCCGAACCGCCCCGCCACCGACAGCAACTGCGCCGAACGCTGCCGCTGCTGCCACAACGGCATCCGCCGCCCCGGATGCCGCCGCGGCAGCAGCAGCGCCCGCGCCGCACACTCCCGGAACCGCGCCGCGAACAGCGCCGAACCACCCAACTCGGCGGTGACCGCGTCCTCCACCTCGTCCGGAGCCACCATCAGCGACTCCGCCACACCGCCCCGAGGGCGCCGCCCAGCCCCCGCACCGGTGTCCTCCTCGACGTCCGGCAGCCGCACCACGATCCCGTCGTCGCCGTGCACCACCTGCGCATCCACCCCGTAGCGCTCCCGCAACCGCGCCCCCGCCACCAGCGCCCACGGCGCGTGCACCCGCGCACCCAGCGGCGAATGCACCACGGCACGCCAATCGCCCAACTCGTCGCGGAACCGCTCCACCACGATCGTGCGGTCGTCGGGCACCCACCCCGTCGACTCCTCCTGCTCACCCAGATAATCCACGAGATTGGCCGCACCCCACTCGTCCAAACCCGCTCCGCGCGCCCGCTCCACCGCCGCAGACCGCTCCAACCCCCCAAGCTCCCGCGCCATCGCACCGATCGCCCGGCCCAACTCCGCCGGACGCCCCAGCGCATCGGCCTTCCAGAACGGCAACCGCCCCGGCCGCCCCGGCGCAGGCGAAACCATCACCCGGTCAGCGGTGATCGACTCGATCCGCCACGCACTCGCCCCCAGCACGAACACGTCGCCCACCCGCGACTCGTAGACCATCTCCTCATCCAGCTCACCCACCCGCGACGGCCCACCGCCGCCGCCCGCCGCCAGATGCACCGCATACATGCCCCGATCGGGAATCGTCCCGCCGCTGGTCACCGCCAACCGCTGCGCACCCGGGCGCCCCGACACCGCCCCGCCCGAATCCGCACCGCCCGCGTCGCGATCCCACACCACACGCGGCCGCAACTCCGCGAACTCATCCGAGGGATAGCGCCCCGACACCATGTCCAGCACCCCCGACAACGACGAATCCGGAAGGGACGCGAACGGCGCCGCCCGCCGCACCACCGACCCCAGCCGCACCACCTCCCACTCGTCCATCGCCGCCATCGCCACCACCTGCTGCGCCAGCACATCCAGCGGATTGCGCGGCATGCGCAGCTCCTCGATCCGCCCCGAACGCATCCGCTCGACCACCACCGACGCCGCCAGCAGGTCCCCCCGGAACTTCGGAAACACCACCCCCCGCGAAACGTCGCCCACGTTGTGGCCCGCACGCCCCACCCGCTGCAAACCGCTCGCCACCGACGGCGGCGACTCCACCTGCACCACCAGGTCCACAGCACCCATGTCGATGCCCAGCTCAAGACTGGACGTGGCCACCACGCACGGCAGCCGGCCCGCCTTCAGATCCCCCTCGATCACCGCGCGCTCGTCCTTGGACACCGATCCGTGATGCGCCCGCGCCACCACCCCCGCCTCAGCGCCATAGGTCTGGCCCGCCTCGGCCATCACCTCCGCCGGCGACAACCGCGAACCCCCCGACGACCCGCCCGGAAGGGAGGCGGACGCACCGGACGCGGCAGCATCCCCGCCGAACGCACGCCGCTCGTCGGCCAATTCGTTCAACCGCGCGCACAACCGCTCGGCCACCCGCCGGGAATTGCAGAACACGATCGACGACCGGTGCGCCTCCACCAGATCCAGTACCCGCTCCTCGACGTGCGGCCAGATCGACGTGCGCGCCTTCGACGCCCGATCGTCCGACCGCTCCGCCGCCACCGCCGCCTCCGGCTCCGCCATGTCCGCGACCGGCACCGCGATCCGCACATCCAGCGACGGCGCCTGCGGCGGCGCCACCACCGACGCCGGACGCGGCCCGCCCAGGAACGCCGCCACCTCCTCGGGCGGACGCACCGTCGCCGACAGCCCGATCCGCTGCGCCGGCGCCTTCAGCAGCGCATCCAACCGCTCCAGACTCAGCGCCAAGTGCGCACCGCGCTTCGTGCCCGCCAGCGCGTGCACCTCGTCCACGATCACCGTCTCGACCCCCGCCAGCCCCGCACGGGCCTGCGAGGTCAGCACCAGAAACAGCGACTCCGGCGTGGTGATCAGGATGTCGGGCGGAGACGCCGCCAACCGGCGCCGCCGATCCGCCGGAGTGTCACCCGTACGCACCGCCACCGACGGCTCCGCCGCGTCCAGCCCCGCCGCCTCCGCCGCCCGCCGGATCCCCGACAGCGGCGCACGCAGATTGCGCTCGATGTCGGCCGCCAGCGCCTTCAGCGGCGAGACGTACAGCACCCGGCACCGCCGCACCCGCTCCTCGGGAACGGGCCGCGACGCCAGGCCGTCCAGCGCCCACAGGAACGCCGACAGCGTCTTTCCCGATCCTGTCGGAGCCACGACCAGCGTGTTCTCGCCCCGCGCGACCTCGTTCCACGCACCCGTCTGGGCCGGGGTCGGCCCCGACGGGAACGCCTGCTCGAACCACGTGCGCGTCGCCTGAGAGAAGCGGCCCAGCGGATCCCGGTCGCCCCCCGAGGGACCGGAGCCGCTGGAGCCGGAACCGCCTACCGAGGACATGGGGCCAGTCTGCAACGCGGCGACGGCGAAACCCAGCAGACCCGGCCCGCACCCCCGGCACCGGCGCCGGGCCGGTCCCCGACCGGTGCCGCCCGCCCGTGCCGTCCCCGAGCGGCGTCGCCGGAGGTGACAGCACTGCCCGAGGCGGCCGATACTGGAGGCGATGAGACTTTCGCACTTCTGGGAGCGCATGCACGAGCACTTCGGCGAGGCCTACGCCGAAAGCCTCGCCCGCGACCACGTCATCGACGCGCTCGGCTCCCGCACGATCGAACAGGCGCTCGCCGACGGTATCGGCGCCAAAGAGGTCTGGCGAGCCGTCTGCGAGGACTTCGACCTGCCCGCGACCGCCCGCTGACCATGTCCGCGGCGTCCGGAGCAGCCACGACGACCGGGGGCGGAGCGGAGCGGACGGCCCGCAGCGGTAGCGCCGCGCGCCGCTTCCGGCGGCGCGCCCGGCTTCTGGGGGACGACAGGCGGTCGAACAGAGGTTCGGGTAGGCTTGCGATGTATCCGGGGCCGACCAGGTGCCGAATCGGCCTCCGGCGGACCACGACGCCCCTCGGGCGGGCGTCTGCGCGTGGATACGCATCCGGCGGTCGCCGGGCCCGTCCCGCGAACGCCGCGCGCGTCCACAGGCGCACCGACGTGGTCGAGGTTTGTCCTCACCGCCGCGTAGCGTCACACCCAAGATGAACAAGAAGACGTCGACCCAACAGGGGTTCCCCGTGGCTGCTGCTGATCGAGAGAAGGCTCTCGAAACCGCGCTCGCACAGATCGAGCGCCAATTCGGCAAGGGGTCCGTCATGCGCCTCGGCGATGACGACCGCCCACCGATCGAATCCTTTCCCAGTGGATCCATCTCCCTCGACATCGCCCTGGGGATCGGAGGAATTCCGCGGGGCCGGATCGTGGAGGTGTTCGGGCCGGAGAGTAGCGGTAAGACTACCGTCGCTCTGCACGCCGTGGCCAGTGCGCAGAAGACCGGCGGAATCGCCGCATTCATCGACGCGGAGCACGCGCTCGACCCCGATTACGCGAAGAAGATCGGCGTGAACACCGACGATCTGCTGCTTTCCCAGCCCGACACGGGCGAGCAGGCGCTGGAGATCACGGACATGCTGATCCGCTCCGGGGCCGTTTCCGTCCTGGTCGTGGACTCCGTCGCCGCCCTCGTGCCGCGCGCCGAGATCGAGGGTGAAATGGGCGACAGCCACGTCGGCCTACAGGCCCGGCTGATGTCCCAGGCCCTGCGGAAAATCGCAGGCGCATTGCACCAGACCGGAACCACGGCGATTTTCATCAACCAGCTGAGGGAGAAGGTCGGTGTGATGTTCGGCTGTGCATCCTGGGATACGTGGGTGACGTTGGCCGATGGTACTCGTGAACGCATCGGGAAAATCGTGAACCAGAAGATGGATGTCGAAGTCCTTTCGTATGATCCGGATCTCGACAAAGTGGTTCCACGTCGGGTGGTGAACTGGTTCGACAACGGAGAAACCGACCTCTTCCTGCAGTTCACCGTCGCGAAGTCGGGAAAGAACGGGCGGGCCCGGTTCGGTGTCACGCCGAACCATCTGGTACGCACCCCCGGCGGTTGGCGCGAGGCCGGCGAGCTGATGGCGGGCGATCGCGTTCTCACCAGCGAACCCCATTACCTCGACGAGCAGCAGCGCCAGGTCGTCTACGGCTCCGTGATGGGCGACGGCAGCCTTGCGCCCGACCGCGGGGGACGTACCGGCGTGCGGTTCCGGATGGGAGGCGGAGGCGAACAGGAGAGCTATCTCGACTGGAAGACCTCGCTGCTGGGCAACGTCTCCTATTCGCGCACCACGAACGCCGAGGGCGCCGTCTTCGCCGACTTCAAGCCGCTCCCCGAACTGAGTGAGCTTCACGACGTCGTCTACTTCGGAGACGGCAAGAAACACCTCACATGGGAGTTCCTCAAGTCGCTGACGCCGTTGGCGCTGGCGGTCTGGTACATGGACGACGGCTGCTTCACGCCGCGTTCCGAGGGGAGGCACGTCCGCACCGAGGGCGGCAGCGGTCGCATCGAGATCTGCGTCGAGGCGATGAGCCCCGGATCGCGGCAGCGGCTCACCGAATACCTCCGCGACACCCACGGCCTCGACGTCGCTCTGGTCAGCCGCGGGTCGGCGCGTACGGCGTTCATCCGCTTCGCCACCGCCGCGACGACCGAGTTCCACAGCATCGTCGCGCCGTACGTGCACGCGTCGATGGAGTACAAGCTGCCGCCGCGCTTCCGCGGCCAGTGCGAGGTCGAGCCGGAGTTCGCCGAGCCGCAGGAGCGGCTTGTGGCCGCGCCGATCCTCGACATCCACGACGAACCCGCCACCCGCGGCATGCACCGCTACGACATCGAAGTGGAGGGTTCGCACAACTACTTTGCCGACGGCGTCATGGTCCACAACAGCCCGGAGACCACCACCGGTGGTAAGGCGCTGAAGTTCTACTCCTCGGTGCGGCTGGACGTCCGGCGGATCGAAACACTGAAGGACGGGACCGACGCCGTCGGGAACCGGACGCGGGCGAAGGTCGTGAAGAACAAGGTGGCGCCGCCGTTCAAGCAGGCGGAGTTCGACATCCTCTACGGCGTCGGCATCTCGCGCGAGGGCGGCCTGATCGACCTCGGAGTGGAGCAGGGCGTCGTGCGCAAGTCGGGCGCCTGGTACACCTACGAGGGCACGCAGCTCGGTCAGGGCAAGGAGAACGCCCGCAACTTCCTGCGTGAGAACGTCGACATGGCCAACGAGGTCGAGAAGAAGATCAAGGAGAAGCTGGGCGTGCCCGGTGCCGGCGACGACTCCGCGGAGTCCACCGGGACCGACGCCAAGTCCGCCGACGCCAAGTCCGCCGACGCCAAGCCGGCCGGGACCAAGGCCTCGGGTGCGAAGAAGTCCGGCGCGAAGGCGTCGACGACCAAGGACGGCGGTTCCGCGGCCAAGGACGGCGACGCGGCGGCTTCTTCGGCCGACTCCTCGGCCGCGCAGAGCGGCACCGAGCCCACCCCGCCCGCGGATGCGTGATCCGCGCGAGATCCTCGACGGCGACGGTGCCGACGTCGAGCCCGGTTCCGGGGTGAGCGGGTCCGCGGACGGGGAGGATCCCGAGGCCGCGGCGCGCGGCGTCTGTCTGCGCCTGCTGACCTCGGCTCCGCGTACGCGGGCCCAGCTCGCCCAGGCGCTGCGGCAGCGGGACGTCGACGACGACGTGGCCGAGTCGGTGCTGGGGCGCTTCAGCGAGGTCGGGCTGATCGACGACGCGGCCTTCGCCGACGCCTGGGTCGAGTCCCGGCACGCCGGGCGCGGTCTGGGGCGCAAGGCGCTGGCGGCCGAGCTGCGGCGGCGCGGCGTGGATGCGGACACGGTCCGCGACGCTGTGGAGGAGCTCGGCCCGGACCAGGAAGAGGAGACGGCGCGTCGGCTGGCGCGGCGCAAGCTCACCGCGTCGCGCCGCCAGGACTCCGCTGCGCGGGCGCGCCGGGCGCTGGCGATGCTGGCGCGCAAGGGGTATTCGGCCGGCTTGGCCTACCGGGTGGTCCGCGAGGAGCTGGAAGCCGAGGGGGCCGGGGTGGAGCTTCCCGAGCCCGACGGGGACTAGCGGCGGGCGCGGACCGTACTCGCGGGCCGGCCCTGCTGCACCGGTACCGGTCGGGTGATGGCGGGGTCCGGCGGAGTGGCGGAGACGGAGCGGGATATAACTGGTCCCCGGTGCTGTGCTGTCCCGGAACCGTGTTTGCGACCCCCTGAAGGAGCCGGATCGTGTCTGATGCGCCCGAGGAGCGCCAGGAGCCCGAGGGTTCTCACGAGCCCCAGGAGGCCGGAGAGTCCGCCGGCGGATCGGCGGCGGGGTCGTCGGGCGCGGGGCCGGGCCGCTACACGGCGCCGGCGGTCGCGGGCGGGGTGGTCGCCGCTGTGGCTGCGGTGCTGATCCTGCCGGTGCTTGTGATGGCGGGTGAGCCGTTCGCGGAGGTCGGCGAGTGCGAGGACCTGTTCACCGAGGGGTTCGTGGCGGAGCTGCACCTGGACGGGGTGCGGGTGGAGGAGCTGGAGCGCGACGCCGGAGTGCTGCCCCTGGAGGACGGACTCGCGTGCGGGGATGTCGCGGGCGGCAGCTTGTCGGCGGTGTTCACGGTGCTGGATCCGGGGTCGGAACCCTGGGATTACAGCGGCGCGGAGGAGCGGATCGCCGGTCGCCGCGAGAGCGTGGAGCAGCTGCGGTCGGGGGCCGAGGAGCAGCGGCCGTTCAACATGGCCGAGGTGGAGGAGATCGAGGCCGGCGACGGCGGGTTCGTCGCCCTGTACGAGCCGCCGGCGGAGCTGGGTACGGAGTACCGCGAGTGGACCCCGACCGAGCGCGGCCGCAGCCACGCCACCGCGTTCTTCCGGCTCCGCAATGTGGTGGTGCGTGTCCGGTCCTTCGACGACGGAGAGCCGGCGGTGTCGGGCGCGCCGTTGGGCACCGCGACCCGGGTCGCCGAAGGGCTGGCCGAGCGGATCCCCGAGGTCGGCGAGGAAGGGGATCCCGAGCCGGACGACACCGTGGGGCTGTGAAGCGGGCTCCGGCGCCGGCGGTCACATCCGCGTGTTGAGGACCTGGTAGAGGATGTGCTCCTGCCAGTGGCCGGCGATGCGCAGGTACTGGGGAGCCCGGCCGTAGGCGGTGAAGCCGTTGCGCAGCAGCACGCGCTGCGAGGCGGTGTTGTGCGGCAGGGTCGCGGCTTCGATCCGGTGCAGGCCGAGGTCGGCGAAGGCGGTCCGCACGGTTTCGGCGACGGCTTCGGTGGCCAGACCGCGGCCGTTGTGGGAGCGGCTGACCCAGTAGCCGACGGTGGCGGACAGGAAGGCTCCCCGGACGATGCCGTTGACGGTGATGCGCCCGGCGATGCGGTCGGTGCCGTCGAGGACGGCGAGGGGGAGCATGCGTCCGGCGGCGTGTTCGGCGCGGGCGCGTTCGAGGAGGGTGCGCTGGGTCGCGGCGGTGAAGTAGGAGTCGTCGCGCTCGGGTTCCCAGGGTGCGAGGAATTCGCGGTTGCCGCGCAGCAGTTCCGCCAGTTCCGGGGCGTCCTCGGGGGTGACGAGCCGCGTCGTAGGCATTCGCGGGTTCCGTTCTGTGCATGTGCGCGGTGCGGCGGGCACGGCGGTGCCGCCGGCCGCGTGCGGCGGGGGTTCGCTCGGCAGGGCCCGGCCCTCGGTGCGCGGGGCCGGGCCGGAGCCGGCGGTCAGGCGCGGCGGGGCTGCTGTGCGGCCGGTTCGCCGTCGGCGGCGCTGCGGTCCTCCAGCGGCGGCAGCGGTTCCGCTGCCGCGTCGCCTTCGGCTCCCTCCGCGGACGTGCCGGGCTCCTCCGATGCGTCCCGGGCCTGCTGTCCGTCGTCGCCCGTCCGGGGGTCGTCGCCCGTGTATTCGGTGGTCAGTTCGATCGGTTCCACGCCGGGCGGGGTGAAGCCGAACACGTCGCCGTAGAAGGCCAATTCGGCTTCGAGTGCGCGCTGCTGGTTGCCGGGTGCGCGCAGGCCGTGCCCCTCGCCGTCGAATTCCAGCAGCGCGTGGCGGACCGCGTGCTCGCTCAGGCCTGCCGCCAGCGCGCGGGCCTGATTGGGCGGGACGACGGGGTCGTCGGTGCCCTGCAGGATCAGGACCGGGGCGGTGACGTCGGCGGCGCGGTTGATGGGGGAGCGTTCGCGGTAGGTGGCGGCATAGCCCGGCAGCGGTCCCACGAGGCCGTCGAGGTAGCGGGATTCGAAGTCGTGGGTCTCGGCGGCCAGTCGCAGGAGGTCGGTGACGCCCCAGGAGGAGGTGCCGCAGGCGAAGGTGTCGCCGCACAGCGCGAGCAGGGTGGTGAGGCCTCCGGCGCTGCCGCCGCGCACGGCGAGGCGCTCGGGGTCGGCGGCGCCCTCGTCGACCAGGGCGCGGGCGGCGGCGGTGGCGTCTTCCACGTCGACGACGCCCCACTGGCCTTGGAGGCGTTCGCGGTAGGCGCGTCCGAATCCGGTGGAGCCGCCGTGGTTGACGTCGACGACGCCGATGCCGCGGCTGGTGAAGTAGGCCTTGGCGAGGTCGAGGGAGCTCAGGGCCTTGGCGACCGGGCCGCCGTGCACCCACACGATGTAGGGGGCGGGGCCGTCGGCGGCGGCGTCGGGGTTGGCGGGCGGGTAGACGGTGGTGTGCACGGTGCGGCCGTAGCGCCCGCTGACCTCGGTGTGGCGGGGGACGGGCAGGTAGTCGGTTGCGGGGACGTCGTCGCGGGAGCGCCGTAGCACGTCGGTGCGGCCGGTGGCGGTGTCGAGCCGGACCAGGCTCTGGGGGGTGTGGTGGCCGGCGGCCAGGCCCACGACGGTCGTGCCGTCTCCGGCGAGGGCGGTCCAGGAGTCGAATCCGGTGTCGAGGGGGGCGAACTCCGCGGTCGCGGAGGTGTAGACGCCGGGGGTGAGGTCGGTGCGGCCGTGCAGGGCGACCGTGCGTCCGTCGTCGAGGCCGTGGTAGGGCTGCAGGCCGGGGAAGAAGCCGTGGGTGAATTCCTCTTCGGCGGGATGGAGGGGCATGGCCGGCCCGGTGAGCCCGATCTCGTAGAGGTTCCACCAGCCCGACCAGTCGGTGAGGAAGACCAGGGTGTTCGCGTCGCGCCAGGTAGGCGAGAGCACGGACTCGGCGACGCCGCCTTTGAGGGTGTAGGTGTCGGTGAGAGCGCCGTCGGGGCCGTCGAGGGTGCCCACGCGCAGTTCGGTGCCGTCCCAGGGCATGCGGGGGTGGTTCCAGCAGGTCCAGGCGAGGTGGCGCCCGTCGGGTGCGGGGACGGGGGAGGCGTAGAAGTCGGAGCCGGAGACCAGTTCGGTGACGGCGTCGGGGTCGTCGGCGGCGCGGCCGGACAGCGGCAGCGAGACGATCGAGCGGACGGGGCGGCGGTCGTCGGGGCCGGGTTCCTCGTCGCCGGGGGCGGGGTGGCGTTCCCGGACGCAGACGATGTGCTCGCCGTCGGGGGTGAGGGCGAGGTCGGCGTAGCGCAGGGCACAGGGGTGTTCGGGCTCGGGGGTGAGCGGCACCGGGGTGTCGGCGCCGTGCTCCAGCAGGTAGAGGCGCTGGTCGGCGCGATTGGCGAAGACGATGCCGTGGCGGGTGGGATTCTGGTCGTCGCTGCGGGGGACGGGCAGGTAGGAGCGTCCGCCGTATTCGTGCACGCGGGTGCCCGCGTCCCAAGCGGGGCCGAGGAGCTCGGTCGGGGTGCCGCCGGGGTCGCGGTGCATCACGGTGGTGCGTCCGCCTTCGTCGGGGCGGGACTCCTCCCAGCGGATGCCGTCGGCGGCGACGCTGGGGTGGGCCATCCGCCGCTCTCCTCGGGCGACGTCACTGGCTGCGATCGGCGATGGCCAGGCGCCGTAGGGGGCCGTCACACGGTCGGTCATGTGGACACTTCGCACTCGGTGGTCTGTCGATGGATGACATGTCGACCTTAGTGGTACACGGCCTGTGGCGCAGTCGGAGCGGTCCGTTCCGGCGGGGCGTCGGGTGCGCGGTGCCGCACGGTGCGGCGGTCGGGTTCGCCGTCGGGCCCATTCGTTCCCCAGTTGTAATCGGCCGGGCGCGACTGTGTGGCCGGGTGCTGTCTATAGTCCGGGCCAGCGTTTCAAGGCCGGTAACCAGACTAGGCGTTTCAGGGGCTCGCGCCGGTGCTACAGCACCGTCGCAGCGGACTCTTCGAGGAGGACTCGCGCAATGAGGACGGGACTTCGGACCGGGCGACTGGCGGGCGCCACCGCGACCGCCGCCGCCGGGGTCATCGCGCTTGCCGGCTGCGGGGTCGGCGATTCCGACTCCGGCTCGGGCGGTGCCGGCGGAGAGTTGACCATGGCGACCGGCAGCACGGGTGGTACGTACTATCCCCTCGGCAGCGAGATCGCTCAGATCTGGTCGGACAACGTCGAGGGCGTCGACGTCAGCACCCAGTCGAGCGGTGCGTCGGTGGAGAACATGCGCCTGCTCGACCAGGGTGAGAACGAGTTGGTCATGGCGATCAACGGGGTGGCGGCCAACGCGGTCGGGGGCAGCGCGGACTTCGCCGACGAGCCGCTGTCGGACCCGGACGCGGTGCGCACGCTGGGCAACGTCTATCCCGAGGTGCTGCAGATCGTGGCGACCGCGGATTCGGGGATCGAGACGATCGGGGACTTGGAGGGCAAGCGGGTGGACATCGGTCCGCCCGGCAGCGGTACGGCCGTGGCGGCCGAGGCGGTTCTCGAGGCCTACGGGATGAGCACGGACGACGTCGAGACGTTCAACGGGACGTTCGAGGACGCCGCATCCAAGCTGAGCGACGGCCAGACCGATGCGGCGTTCGCGATTCTGGCGCTGCCGGCGGGCAGCATCGAGCAGGTGGCCACCAGCACCGACGTCCGGCTGGTCGACATCACCGGTGACGGCTTGGAGCAGCTCACCGCGGACAACCCCAGCTACAGTCCGCTGACGATCGACGCGGGCACCTACAGCGGCCAGGACGAGCCGGCCGAGACGGTCACGAACTGGGCGACGCTGTACGGAACGTCGGAGTTGGCTGAGGACACGGCTTACAGCCTGGTGAAGGAGATGTACGAGCGTGCCGGCGACATCGGCCACGACGTCGGCAGCCAGATCGACCTGGAGAAGGCGACCGACGGCAGCGGGTCTGTCGAGATCCACCCGGGTGCGCAGCGCTTCTACGAGGAAGAGGGCGTTCTCGAGTAGGAGCGTCCGGCAGCCCCGGCGGCGACGGGACGCGGCGGCGCGCGGGCCGGTGCTCGCGCGCCGCCGCGCCGTGCGTGCGGGAGGCGGAGTACTCGCTGCGGGCCTGTTGGGCGGGCTCGCGGCCGTGCCGCAGCCGGCGGGGCGCCAGCTGCGTTTTGTGGTCGCCGACGCGGACCGCGGCCGTGTGGTGCTGTCGGCTCCGGTGGCCGCCGGTGCCCCGGTGACGCTGCGCTATACCCACTCGGTGAGCAAGCGCCCGGTCGAGGAGGAGTTCTCGGTCGGTGCTGAGGGCGGGTTGCGCATGCAGGAGATGCGGTTCGACACCTTCGGGGCGAATCTGCCGGCGGGGTCGGAGCGCATCGGTTCGACGAGGACCACGTTCCTGCGTGAACGCGACGGTTACCGGGTGCTGCACCACGGGCGGCCGCTGGGCCGTGTCGGTCTGATGGTCAACAGCTCCCGTTCGGGCCAGGTTCTGCTCCTTCCGGACGGTAGGCGGGTGCGCCTGCTGGATCTCGCCGAGTACGGCACACGGGTGGAGTTGGGCGTGGAGGGCGGGCCGGGGGCCTGGCCCTGACGCCGGCGGCGCGCACCGAGGGGAGCGCCGCCCGATCGATGACGTAAGGGGATGGGCGATGACGAGCGACTCTCCGCCGGCGGCGCCGCCGGGTGAGGGCGCCGGTTTCGAGGACGTCGAGGCGCAGAAGGAAGTCGCCGAGCTCGAAGGGCACAACGTCGCCGCCGAGGCGGCGGGGACCCGGCGCGAGCTGCGTCCGCTGTGGCGCTGGGTGGTTTTCGGCGTGGGGTTGGCGCTGAGCCTGTTCCACCTCTACACCGGGTATTTCGGGACGCTGCCGGGTCTGCAGCAGCGCTCGTTCCACTTGGCGCTGGGGCTGGGCATGGTGTTCCTGCTGTATCCGCACACGCCGCAGGAGACGCCCCGGCAGCGGATGTACGGGTTGGCGCTGACGGCCGGCGGGATCGGCACGGTGGTCTACACGATCGTCGAGGGCATCGCCGAGTGGTATGTGCTGGCTCCGGCGATCGCGGTACTGGTCCTGGTGCAGGCGGCGCGGTATGTGCCGGTGCGGCCGCTGGGCATCCCGTTGGCCGATGTGGTGCTGGCGCTGCTGGGCGCGGGTTCGGGGCTGTACCTGTTCGTGTTCTACGAGGACGTCGTCAGTGTCCAGGGGATCATCGACCCCGCCCAGGTGGCGGTGGGCACGGTGGGGATCCTGCTGGTGCTGGTGGCGGCGCAGCGGACGCTGGGTCCGGCGCTGGTGGTGCTGTCGGGGCTGATGGTGGCGTATGCCTTCTACGGGCCGTGGCTGCCGGGTTTCCTGCACCATTCGGGCTATTCCATCGACCGGATCGTGGTGGAGCTGTTCGTCGGGACCGAGGGCGTGTTCGGCACGCCGCTGGGGATCTCGTCGACGTTCATCTTCCTGTTTCTGATCTTCGCGGCGATGCTGACGCGTACGGGGATGGAGCGGTTCTTCACGGATCTGGCGCTGGGGCTGACCGGCGGCGCGACGGGCGGTACGGCCAAGGTCGGCATCGTCACCAGCGCGTTTTCGGGGACGATCACGGGAAGCTCGGTGGCGAACACCGTCAGCAACGGGGCGTTCACGATCCCGATGATGAAGCGGTCGGGGTATCCGGCCAACTACGCGGGTGCGGTGGAGGCGGCTTCGTCGACCGGCGGCCAGATCGCGCCGCCGATCATGGGCGCTGCGGCGTTCATCATGATCGAGTTCACCGGGATCCCGTACCTGCAGATCCTGCAGGCGGCGATCATCCCCGCGGTGCTGTTCTTCGTGGCGCAGTTCGTGGTGGTGCACTACGACGCCAAGCGGTTGGGCGTGCGCGGCATGCCGCGCGGGGTGCTGCCGAACGTGCGGTTGCTGATGGCCACCCGGGGGTATCTGCTGGTGCCCGTCGCCGGCTTGTTCGCGCTGCTGTCGATGGGGTATTCGCCGATCTTCTCGGCGATGGGCGCGATCGGACTGACGGTGGCGGTCAACCTGGTCACCCAGCTGGTGCTGGCGGCGCTGCGGCGCTGGCGCGGTATGGAGGACCGGCTGACGCTGTGGAGCCTGTTGGACGGCCTGGTCGACGCGGCGCGGGTGGCGCTGCCGATCATCGTGGCGTGTGCGGCGGCGGGCATGATCGCGGGCGTGATCACGCTCACGGGGCTGGGGCAGAAGCTCAGCGACGGCCTGGTGGGTGTGGCCGAGTCGGTGCTGGCTCCCGCGCTGCAGACGGCCACGTTCGACCTGATGGATCCGAACACGGTGCTGCTGCTGTGCACGCTGGTGCTGACGATGCTGGCCTGCCTGATCCTGGGGATCGGGGTGCCGACCACGGCGAACTACGTGATCACGGCCACGCTGGCGGCGCCGGCGATCATGGCGATCCTCCAGCCGGAGGCGGGGGAGTACACGGTCGCGGTGCTGCTGATGGCGCACATGTTCGTGTACTACTTCGGTGTGATGGCCGACATCACGCCGCCGGTGTGCTTGGCGGCGTATGCGGCGACGGGTGTCTCGGGCGGGAATCCGATCCGGACGGGTGGGCATGCGGTGCGCATCGCGGTCTCGGGGTTCCTGGTGCCGTACATGTTCGTGTTCTCTCCGCAGCTGCTGCTTCAGGACGTGACGTGGCTGTCGGGGCTGGGTGTGGTGGCGACCGCGCTGCTGGGCGTGTGGCTGGTGGGCATCGCGGTGGTGGGCTTCGTGCGCACCGGGCTGCACTGGTCGCTGCGCCTGGTGGTGGGTGTGGCCGGGCTCGCGATGGTGAACGCGGGGTGGGAGAGCGACCTGGCGGGCCTGCTGGTGGCTGCCGCCGTAGTGGGGTGGCAGTATCGGTCGGGGCGCGGTTCCGGTTCCGGCAGCCGTGAGGTCCCCGCGGTCGTGTAGGCGGTGCGCGTCGCCCCGCCGGACGGCGGGGCGACGCGCACCGCCCGTGTCCGGCACGGGCGGGGTCCCTTCGCCCGGGCGGGACGGTGCAAGGCGGCACAGGCACTAGCCTGGGGTGTGTGAGCCAGAGTCGTACCTACCAAGTTCGCACCTACGGCTGCCAGATGAACGTCCACGACTCCGAGCGCCTGTCCGGCCTGCTGGAGGACGCGGGCTACGAACGCGCAGCCGAGGACACCTCCGCCGACGTCGTCGTGTTCAACACCTGCGCGGTCCGGGAGAACGCCGACAACCGCCTCTACGGCAACCTCGGGCACCTGCGTCCGGCCAAGGACGCCAACCCCGGCATGCAGATCGCGGTAGGCGGGTGCCTGGCGCAGAAGGACCGGGGCGAGATCGTGCGCCGCGCCCCGTGGGTGGACGTGGTCTTCGGCACCCACAACATCGGTTCGCTGCCGGTACTGCTGGAGCGCGCCCGGGTGCAGCGCGAGGCGCAGGTCGAGATCGAGGAGTCGCTGGAGACCTTCCCCTCCACCCTGCCCAGTCGGCGCGAGTCGGCGTATGCCGCCTGGGTGTCGATCTCGGTGGGCTGCAACAACACCTGCACGTTCTGCATCGTGCCGGCGCTGCGGGGCAAGGAGAAGGACCGCCGTCCCGGCGACGTGCTGGCCGAGGTGCGCGCCATGGTCGGCGAGGGCGTGGCCGAGGTGACCCTGCTGGGGCAGAACGTCAACGCCTACGGCAGCGAGTTCGGCGACCGGCAGGCGTTCTCGAAGCTGCTGCGGGCCTGCGGCGAGGTCGAGGGCCTGGAGCGTGTACGGTTCACGTCGCCGCACCCGCGCGACTTCACCGACGACGTCATCGAGGCCATGGCCGAGACCCCCAACGTCATGCCGCAGCTGCACATGCCGCTGCAGTCGGGGTCCAGCCGGGTACTGAAGGCGATGCGGCGCTCCTACCGCCAGGAGCGCTTCCTGGGCATCGTGCGCAAGGTGCGCGAGGCGATGCCCGAGGCCGCGATCACCACCGACATCATCGTGGGCTTCCCCGGCGAGACCGAGGAGGACTTCGAGGAGACCCTGAACGTGGTGCGCGAAGCCCGCTTCGCCAACGCGTTCACGTTCCAGTACTCCAAGCGGCCGGGGACTCCGGCGGCCGAGATGGAGGGCCACCTGCCCAAGGAGGTCATCCAGGAGCGCTACGAGCGCCTGGTCCGGCTGCAGGAGGAGATCGCCGCCGAGGAGAACCGCAAGCTGGTCGGCCGCGAAGTCGAGCTGCTGGTGTCGGAGGGCGAGGGCCGCAAGAACGGCGAGCGGCGCCGGCTGTCGGGGCGTGCTCCCGACAACCGGCTGGTGCACTTCGCGGTGGACGATGCGACGGCCGAGCGGTTGCGCCCGGGCGATTTCGTCACGGTCGGCGTGACTTACGGCGCACCGCACCACTTGGTGGCCGACTCGGGTGTGCGCGCGGTCCGGCCGTCGCCGGCGGGCGACGCCTGGGCGGCGCGCAACGGCCGGGAGCCGGCCCAGCCGGATGTGCTGCTGGGCATGCCCACCGTCGGTGCGCCCGCCGATCCCCAGCCGGCCGCCTCTGGAGGGTGCGGAATCGGCTGAGGCCGCGGGCGCGGCGCCGTACGGGCCGCCCCGCGGTACGGGGCCGCCGCACGCACCCCCTGTGGCGCGGCCGCCCGGCGGTTCAGGCGCCGCCGAGGCGCAGCGGCAGCCGCACCAACCGCCGCAGTCCCGGCCGCGGTATCCACTCCAGCTCGTCTTCGGCTGCGGCCAGGGTCAGATCGGGGTAGCGCTCGAAGAGCCGGGTGAAGGCGACCTCGCCTTCTTGGCGGGCCAGGGCGGCGCCCAGGCAGTAGTGCATGCCGTGGCCGAACCCGGTGTGCTGCTCTCCGCGGGTCGGGTACGTGCGGGTGATGTCGAGCCGGTCGGGGTCGTCGAACCGGCGCGGGTCGCGGTTGGCGCCGACGGGCATCGCCATGACCGGCTCGCCTTGGGCGATGTGCTGCCCGCCGAGGTCGGTGTCCTCGGTCGCCCACCGGATCCGGGTGGACTGCACCGGGCCGCACCAGCGCATCAGCTCGTGTACGGCGCGCGGCGCCAGTTCGGGGTCGCCGCGCAGCCGGGCGAGCTGGTCAGGATGGGTGAGCAGGGCGGCGGTGCCGTTGCCGATGAGATTGGCCGTGGTCTCGTGGCCGGCGATCACCAGTGTGAGCACCATCGTGACGAGTTCCTGTTCGGTGAGCCGGTCGCCGTCCTCCTCGCGGACGGCGATGAGGGCGTCGATCAGGTCGGATCCGGGCTCCGCGCGCCGCTGCGCGATCATCCCCCGGATGTGGTCGACCATCTCCACGAGCGCGTCGCGCATCCGCTCGGCGGACTCCAGTTGAACCAGGTCGTCGCTCCAACGGCGCCACAGCGGCCGGTCCCGTTCGTCGACTCCGACCATCTCGCAGATGACGGTGATGGGCAGCGGGTAGGCGAAGTGCTCGATCAGGTCGACGGTGCCGTCGTCGCCGGCGTGGTCGGGCAGGGCGTCGAGCAGGTCGGCGGTGATCCGCTCGACGCGGGGCCGCATTCCGTTGACGCGCCGCACGGTGAAGGCGCGGGAGACCAGCTTGCGCAGGCGGGTGTGGTCGGGCGGGTCGGTGTCGAGGACGGTGTCGGCGACGTAGCCGACGTAATCCTCGGGCAGGCCCAAGCCGACCAGCAGTTCGGCGCGTTTGTCGGTGTCGTTGCCCGGTACGGACAGCGGATCGTTGGCGAAGCGCCGCGGATCGTCGAGGACCGTGCGGACGTCGTCGTGGCGGGTGGCGACCCACAGGAGTGTGCCGTCGACGTTGCTGCTGCGGGCTACCGGTGCGGTTTCGCGCAGCCGGTTGAACGCGGTGAAGGGGTCGGCGAGTACGGCCGGGTCGGTCAGGCGGATGTCGTCGGCGGTGGCGGCGGAGTCGTGGCCGGAGGATGTACTCATGGCTGGGCCCTCCTTGGGGCGTCAAGTCCGCTTCTGTTCGGCGATCTCTTCGTGGAGGCGGGTGAGGAGGTGTTCGAACTGGCCGACGACCTGCGGTGCGGCCGCGCGGACCGCGGCGGGGCCGGGCTCGGAGGCTTCCAGGGAGGCGCGGACGATGTGGGCGATCATGGCGGCGTCGCCCTCGGTGCCGGTTCCGGTGAGCATGGAGTCGGTGGCGGGTTCGGCGGCGATGTAGCCGAAGAGGATCCGGAAGTAGGCGCTCATGTGCCGGTCCGGCGGCGTTCCCGGCTGGAGGAGGCCGTGTTCGTGCAGCGTGTGGAAGTACTCGGTCATCACGGTGATGCGGACCCGCATGAACGCGCCCAGTTCGCGGACGCCGCTGGTGATCAGGGATCCGAGGGTTTCGCTGTCGCCGACGAGCATGGCCCGGGCGACAGGGTCGTCGGCGACCATGAGGTAGTGGGTGCGCGCTACTGCGCTGGGCCGGATCCGTTCGGGATCGGCGCGGAACCCCTGGATGAGCCGTTCGAGCATGGCCGCCTGGGCGCGCATCAGCACGGTCAGGAACAGCAGTTCCTTGGTGTGGAAGTGCAGGTAGACGGTTCCTTTGCCGACGTCGGCGCGCTTGGCGACGTCATCGACCGTGACGCGGCGGTAGCCCCGGGAGACGAGGAGCTCGCCCGTGGCGTCGAGGATGCGCTCGGCGCGCGCGTCGCGTTCGGCGCCGGGGGCGTGCGGGGCGGCCGCGGTGCGGTCGGGCTGGGGCACGTCGTACTGCTCCTGGTCTCACGGGCGCTTGTCGGTGACTGTGTGACCGGATTCGAAATCCGGTCACACAGTCATGTTCGTACGGTAGCCGCCGCACCGGGGCCCCGCAAGGACGCTCGGCGCGGAGAATCCGCCCAGACCCGGCCCCGGCGGGCGGTACCCTCGCGCGTGTGCTGATCGCCGCGGCCGTATGCCCCCATCCGCCTCTGCTCCTGCCGCAGGCCGCCCAGGGCGCCGCCGGTGAGATCGCCGGCCTGCGGGCGGCCTGTGAGCGGGCCGTGGCGGGTCTGGCCGTCGGCGGCGCCGACACCGTCGCGGTGGTGGGATGCGGCGACGCCGACCGGGAGCACGGACCGGGCAGCGCCGGAAGCCTGCAGGACTACGGCGTGCCCGTGCGGGTCGGTTCGGGGCCGCCGCAACTCCCGCTGTCGCTGACGGTGGGGCGGTGGTTGTGCGAACGGGTCGGCCTGCGCCCCGACCGCTACGCGGAGGTTGCGGCCGCGGCCGCAACCCGGGAGTGCGGTCGGCGCGGCGCCGAACTGGCCGCGGCCGCCGACCGGGTGGCGCTGCTGGTCATGGGCGACGGCAGCGCTCGCAACGGCGAGCACGCGCCGGGCACCGCCGACGAGCGCGCCCCCGGCTTCGACGCCGCGGTGGCGCGGGCGCTGGCCGCTGCCGACACGGCGGCGCTGGAGCGGATCGCTCCGGAACTGGCCGCGGACCTCATGTGCGGGGGACGGGCGGCCTGGCAGGTGCTGGCGGGCGGGGCCGCGGGCGCTGGGCTGCGCGGCGACCTGCTGGCATACGAGACGCCCTACGGTGTGGGCTATTTCGCGGCGCTGTGGACCTGATCCCGGCCGTTGAGGGTGAGGTGGTCGCAGCCGGCCGCCCGATCGGCCGCGTAGCCGAACCCGGGTCAGAAACGCGCCGGTGGCCGGGATGTCGGAACTGGCGACGTCGCTCCGAACCGGCGTTCCGGGCCCGGACGCCGCGCAGCCGCGCAGTGTGCCCGCCTGCCACAGGCCGAACTCCGCGCCGGCGGGGCCGCGGGGCCGGTGGCGGCCGGGCGGACCGGTTCGGCGGCCGGAGGGCGCATCAGCCGGGCTGCGGTGCGGAGGGGGCGGCGCGGACCAGTTCCAGCGCGCGCCCGGTGAGGTCGGGGTCGTCGTGGTCGAGCCAGTGCACGCGCGGGTCGCGGCGGAACCAGGACTCCTGGCGCCGGGCGAAGCGGCGGGTGGCGCGCACCGTCTGCACGCGGGCCTCCTCTTCGTCCCACTCGCCCTGCAGGTAGCGCAGCACCTGGGCGTAGCCCAGCGCCCGCGACGCGGTACGGCCCTCGGCGAGCCCGCGGTCGCGCAGGGCGCGCACCTCCTCGACCAGGCCGGCGCGCCACATCCGGTCCACGCGCATCTCGATGCGGGCGTCGAGTTCGGGGCGGGGGACGTGCACGCCGATCTGCACGCAGGGATAGCGCGAGGTGTGCTCCGGCAGGGTGGCGGTGAAGGGCCGCCCGGTCAGCTCGACGACCTCCAGCGCGCGCACGATACGTCGGCCGTTGCCGGGCAGGATCGCCTCGGCTGCGCGGGGATCGTGCTCGGCCAGGCGCGCGTGCAGCGGCGCCGGGCCGCGTTCGGCCAGTTCGGCCTCCAGCCGGGCGCGGATCACCGGGTCGGTGCCGGGGAAGTCCAGTTCGTCCAGCGCGGCGCGCACGTACAGCCCGGACCCGCCCACCAGGACGGGCGCCGCGCCGCGGTCCCGCAGCTCGTCGATGCGGGCGCGCGCCAGTTCCTGGTACTCGGCGACGTTGGCGGTGCGGGTGACGTCCCAGATGTCGAGCAGGTGGTGGGGCACGCCGCGGCGCTCGCCGGGGGTGAGCTTGGCGGTGCCGGTGTCCATGCCGCGGTAGAGCTGCATGGAGTCGGCGTTGACGATCTCGGCGCCGCCGGAGGCCGCCCCGAGGCGCAGCGCCAGCTCCACGGCGAGGTCGGACTTGCCGGCGGCGGTGGCGCCGACGACGGCGATCACCGGGTCGCGGGCACCGTGCTGCCGCCCCTCCACTGCCTGTTCCTCCTCGCGCGGTCGCCGACTGCGCCGCCGGCCGGTGCCGGCGGGTTCCGCTTCCAGTGTGGCAGCGGTCGAGGGCGATGCGCTCCGCGCCCTGCTCGGGCCGCCGTAGGATGAGATCCATGCGATTCGCCAAGGGGCACGGCACCGAGAACGACTTCGTGATCATCCCCGACCCCGACGGGGTGCTGGACCTGGACCCCGCCGCGGTGGCGGCGCTGTGCGACCGCCGCGCCGGCATCGGGGCCGACGGGGTGCTGCGGGTCGTGCGCACCGCCGCCCTGGGCGAGGCGCTGACCGGCCCGGCGGCCGCTGCCGCCGAGTGCGCGTGGTTCATGGACTACCGCAACGCCGACGGAAGCGTAGCGGAGATGTGCGGCAACGGGGTGCGGGTGTTCGCCCGGTACCTGGCCGATCGGGGCCTGGTCTCGGGCACGGAGCTGGCCGTGGGCACCCGGGCCGGGGCGCGCCGGGTCGTGCTGGAAGACGACGGCGAGGTCACCGTCGACATGGGCCGCGCCGAGGTGGTCGGTGAGGGAAGCGCGGTGCTGGCCGGTGGAACCGTCACAGGCACCCGCGTGGACGTGGGAAACCCGCACCTGGCCTGCCGCGTGGACAGCAGCCCGGCTGAGGTGGACCTGAGCGGGCGGCCGCAGTTGGCCCCCGGGGAGTTCCCCGACGGCGCCAACGTCGAGGTGTTCGCCGAGACCGCTCCCGGGACGCTGGAGATGCGCGTCAACGAGCGCGGATCGGGCGAGACCCGCTCCTGCGGCACGGGTATCGTCGCGGTCGCGGCGGCAGCGACCCCGCCCGGCCGGGACGCGACCTGGCGCGTACGCGTCCCCGGCGGCGCGTGCACCGTCGTCCTCGGCGCAGACGGCGCCCGCCTGCGCGGCCCCGCGGTCATCGTCGCCGAGGGCGAGATCCTGATGGAGCTGGGGGTGTAGCGGCGCCCTGGGGCCGTTACCGGTTTCTCAGGAGACGATTCGGTCGGCGGTGGCGAAGGCGCCCGCGGCGGCGGCGCGCTGGAGCCGGATGACGAACGTTTCCGGGCACGTGCAGGCGGTGACACGGGCGCGGTCGTCCTGGAAGGCGCTGATGCCGCGGGTGTCCAGTACGTAGAGGACGGCCTCGGCCGTGCCCCTGGTCTTGGCTTCCGCTTTGGTCGTGCAGAAGAATTCGGCGGAGGTTTCCGGAGCGTCCCCGGTCCCGACCGGGGACAGGAGTTCGGCCCGCTACCCGACTCCGCCGACGTACCTGCGGTACCTGTCGGCGGCGCTTCTCATCAGCGCTCCGTCGCTGTCGGACCGGTTCAACGGAACAGTTGGCTGGTGGAGGTGGCGGTGAGGGCGCGGGTGAGCCAGGTGGTCAGTGTGTTCTCGCATGTGCAGGTCAGGATGTGGTTGCGCTGCTCGTCGGACACGTCGATGCCGCGTTCTGCGAGTACGGTGAGGATCGCTTTGGCTTCGCCGCGTGCTTCGCCGCGTGCTTCGCCTTCGCTGACGTACCTGCGGGCGAATTCGCTGCGGTACTTCTCGGCGGCGTCCGCCATCAGTTCCTCCCAGGTGCTCAGGGCCGCCGGCGGCAGCGCGGTGACTACGAAGTCATAATAGAGCCCGAAGGTCTCCTGGGGCAGCACCTCCAGCGCTTCGAAGCAGGCGAGAAGCGTCTTGATGTTCTCTCCGCCGTGCGCCACGGCCGAGAGGAGGGCGATCTCCGGCATCTCCCGCGCCTCCTCCGGTGAGGTGACCACCGGCACCTGCTCCGGGCCCAGAACCAGCGGTACCAGGCAAGAGTCGGGATTGCCCAAGGGGATGGGTTCGGCGGCCCAGGAAGCCGTGGCATCGTCCCCGCAGATCACCAGCAGCGCCGTGGGACACTCCAGGCGGGCGCGGACGGTGGCGACATAGACGGGCCAGGAGTAGCGTTTGCGCTCGTCGTCACGGCGTTGGACCTCGACCACCGCCGCCATCCGCACGGCGCCTGCGCGGGAGAAGGTCACCACGGCGTCGGCGCGGTAGTCCTTGGGCTGAATGTCGGGGCATTCGGTCGCCGACAGTTCGGCCCGGTCGTGGTCGGGGACATCGAAGCCGAAGGTCTCCAGCAGCCGGGCCGCCAGCTCGGGGCGGTTGCGCAGGAACTCCAGCGGCATCTCGTGCTGTGTGCTGGGCATGACGGAAAGTTATCGGCGCGTGCCCGGCTCCGCCGCCGTTTCCGGCGATTTCCCGGTGATGCGCAGGGGCGGCCGGTCACCTGTTGTGTCCGATACCCGGCGGTTCGGCGTCCGCACCTGGCGCTACGTCTGTGATCGGGAGGCTAGAGACTGGTGTCTTCGGCGATGACCTGCGCGGATCACTCTGGCCGGGTGACGCGGCACAGCGCGTGCGGCGCTGGGCGGGCACCGCTGCGCGTCGCCTCGGGACGGGCCGAAACCGGGTTTGGACCGTCGGTCGCCGCAGTTCAGCGGGTCAGCAGCGTCGCCGGATCCAGGCCCCGGATGGAGGCGTCGAGTATCTGGGCGGTGTGGGCGACGGAGATCGGTGCGCCGCTGCGCTCCATGGCCGAGGCGATTTGCAGGGTGCAGCCGGGGTTGCCCGCCACGAGCAGTTCGGCGCCGGTGGAGCGCACGTCCTCGCTCTTGCGGTCGCCCAGCTCGGCGGCCGGCTCGGGGCGCAGCAGGTTGTAGACGCCGGCCGATCCGCAGCAGATCTCCGGGTTGGGCAGGTCGGCGACCTCCAGCTCCGGGATCGCGCGCAGCAGCTCACGCGGTTGAGCGGTGACGCCCTGGCCGTGGGACAGGTGGCAGGCGTCGTGGTAGGCCGCACTCAGCGGCAGCGGATGGCGCGGCGCCTGCGGGCCCAGGCGGACCAGGTACTCCGACAGGTCCACCACGCGCCGCGACAGCTCCTCGGCGCGGCGGACCTCCGCGGCGTCGGCGCCGGCCTCCTCCAGCAGCCGACCGTAGTGCTTCATGGTGCCGCCGCACCCGGCCGAGTTGACCACGACGGCGTCCACGCCGGCCTGGGTGAAGGCGGCGACAGTGGCGCGGGCGAAGCCGGCGGCCTCGTCGGCGCGCCCGGCGTGCGCGGACAGCGCCCCGCAGCAGCCCTGGTCGGGCGGGATCACCACGTCGCAGCCCTCACCGGCTAGGACGCGTGCCGTGGCGGTGTTGACCTGCGGGAAGAAGGCGCCCTGGACGCACCCGGTGAGCATGCCCACCACCGCGCGGCGCCGGCCCCGCGCCGGGACGGTCTCGGGCAGGTGCGGTACGGGCCCGGTCAGCGGCGGTGCGACGCGTTCCATCGTCGCGAGCGCGGGCGAGATCCGCTCCAGCACCCCCGATCGGCGCACTACCCGGTCGAGCCCGGTGGCCTGGTAGGCCTTCAGCGGGCCGCGCAGCAGCTCCAGTCGCCTGCGGTGGGGGAACAGCGCGAAGACCGCGGAGCGCAGCAGCCGCTCGGCGGGGGAGCGGCGGTGCTCCTGTTCCACGGTGGAGCGGGTGGATTCGATCAGGGCGTCGTAGGCCACCCCCGAGGGGCAGGAGCTGACGCAGGCCAGGCAGCCCAGGCAGTTGTCGAAGGCGCTGACGGCGGCCTGGCTGAGCACGTCGTCCTCGCGCATCTGGCCCATCAGGTGGATGCGCCCGCGCGGGGAGTCCGGCTCTTCGCCCCACAGCACGTAGGTGGGGCACGTGGGCAGGCAGAACCCGCAGTGCACACAGTCGCCGAGCAGCTCGTCGAAGGATCGGGCGCCTTCGCGGGCGCTGTCGTGGGCACCGGGGGAGGGATCGCTGTCGGTCACGGTTTCGTCCTACCTTTCCGCACGGTGTGGCCGGATCGCCGCGTCAGATCCCGCCGGTGAACCGGCCGGGGGCCAGCAGGCGGTGGGGGTCGAACCGCTGTTTGACGGCGCGCATCAGATCCAGCCCGGGAACGTCGCCCCAGCGGTCCGGCTCGGCGCCGTCGTCGGCGAGGCCGGGTGCGGCCCGGGCGACGGTGACGGCGCCGTCGAGGCCGGCGCGCAGGCTGCGCGCCACGGCGCCGACGGTCGCGGCGCCGGCAGCGGCCGGCAGGGCGGCGAAGAGCACGCCCGCGCCCGCAGAGCCGCTGACGGCGGCGGTGGTGTGCTGCTGCCGGGCGGCTTCGTGCGCGCAGTCGGCTGCCCGGGCGGCCTCGCCGATCGGAACCGAGATCTTGATCAGGGTGTCCTCGGGGCCGCCGGGCAGCGCCCCCCAGTCAGGCCCGGGGGGCCCGTGGGCCACGGCGGCGCCGCCCATCAGCCCGGCCACGGTGTCGGCGCGGGCGTCGATGCCGCCTTCGGCGCCTTCCACCAGCACGCTCAGGGTCAGCGGACCGTCGGGGGGCCGGTCGAGCTCCACGGCCGCGGGCACGGTCCCCGATTCCAGGACGGCGCGGGTCCAGCGCCGGGCGGTCTCGGTGTCGGGGGCCGCGGCGGACACGGTGCGCTGCGCCTCGGGCCGGGGGTGGAGCCGGAACGTGACCGAGGTGGTCAGGCCCAGGGTCCCCAGGGCGCCGGTGTGCAGCTTGCCGAGGTCGTAACCGGCGACGTTCTTGACGACGCGGCCGCCGGAGGACGCGGTGACACCGTCGGCGCGCACCGAGGTCATGCCGATGATCAAATCGCGCAGCGGCCCGTGCAACAGGCGGCGGGGCCCCGACAGGCCGGTGGCGACGGCACCGCCGACCGTGCCGCCGGCCACGAGCGGGTCGAGGGTGAGGCGCTGCCCTGCTGCGGCCAGCTGCGCTTGCAGGTCGGCCAGCGGGGTTCCGGCGCCGGCCCGGACGACGAGGTCGCCGGCGGCGTGCTCGACGGTGCGCAGGGCGGTGGTCTCCAGGACCAGGTCGACCCGGTCGGGCGGGGCGCCCCAGTCGCCTGCGGTGCCGTTGCCGCGCATGACGGTGGCCAGACCCAGCCGGTGGGCGGCGGCCAGCAGGTCCGCCGCCGCGGCGGTGTCGGGCGGGCGGGCCACGTAGCGGGGGACGCGCCCGCCGACGGCGTCGGCGGGCGCGGCGTCGCGCACCGCGGCTCCGCTCGCGCCGAGCGCCTCGGCCGCAGGCGGAGTGGCGGTCTCGTCTGGTGTCACCGGTGTGCTCCCGCGTCGTGGGCATGGGTGCGCATCAGAACTGCTCCGCCGCGCCCTCGGCGACCAGGGGGTGCACGCCGGTGCGCACACCGGGCCGCTCGCCGCACAGCCGCGGCGTGGGCAGCAGCTTGTCGGGGTTGGCGATGCCGCCGGGGTCGAAGGCCGAGCGGAACAGGTTCATGGTCTCCAGGTCGGCGGGGGAGAACATCTCCGGCATCTGGCAGGCCTTGTCGGCGCCGACCCCGTGTTCGCCGGTGATGGAGCCCCCGTGCTCGATGCACAGGTCCAGGATTCTGCCGGAGACGTCGGCGGCGGTGTCGGCGGCTCCGCGTGCGGCGTCGTCGAACAGCACCAGCGGGTGCAGGTTTCCGTCGCCGGCGTGGAAGACGTTGGCGACGCGGATTCCCGACTCGGCCGACAGTTCGGCGATGCGGCGCAGGACCTCCGGGAGGGCGGTGCGGGGCACGACGCCGTCCTGGACGATGTAGGCGGGGCTGATGCGGCCCACCGCGGCGAAGGCGGACTTGCGGCCCTTCCAGATGCGGGCGCGCTCGCCGGCGTCGGCGGCGGTGCGGATTTCGAAGGCGCCGGCGTCGCGGCACAGCCGTGTGGCGTGGTCGAACTGGGCGTCGACGTCGGAGGCGGGGCCGTCGAGCTCCACGATGAGCACTGCGGCGGCGCCGGGCGGATAGTCGCAGGCCACTGCGGCCTCGGCGGCCTCGATGGACAGCGCGTCCATCATCTCCACGGCGGCGGGCAGCACTCCGGCGGAGATGATGGCCGATACGGCGGCGCCGCCGGCGTCCATGGAGCCGAAGGCGGCCAGCAGAGTGCGGACCTTCTGAGGGGCGGGCAGCAGCCGCACGGTGATCTCGGTGGTGATGCCCAGGGTGCCTTCGGAGCCGACGAAGGCGCCGAGCAGGTCGTAGCCGGGCGCGTCGGCGGCTTTGCCGCCCAGCCGCACGATCTCGCCCTGGGGGGTGACGATCTCCAGGCCGGTCACGTGGTTGACGGTGAATCCGTATTTGAGGCAATGGGCACCGCCGGAGTTCTCGGCGATGTTGCCGCCGACCGAGCAGACCTGCTGGCTGGAGGGGTCGGGGGCGTAGTAGTAGCCGTGCGGGGCGGCGGCGCGAGTGACGTCGAGGTTGGCGACGCCGGGTTGGACGACGGCGCGCTCGCCGGCGGGGTCGATCTCCAGGATGCGGCGCATCCGGGAGGTGACGATGAGGACGCCCTGGCTGTGGGGGAGCGCGCCCGCCGACAGGCCGGTGCCGGCGCCGCGCGGCACGAACGGCACCCCGGACTCGGCGCACAGCCGGACGACGGCGGCGACCTGTTCGGTCGCGGTGGGCAGCACGACGACCCCGGGTGTGCCGGCGTGGTAGGTGAGTCCGTCGCTTTCGTAGGTGCGGCGGCGGTCGGGGTCGGTGACGACTCCGTCGTCGCCGCAGATTTCGCGCAGCCGCGGAATCAGCGCGGTGACCGGTTGCGGCATCGGGCGTGCCCTCCCCGTGCTCGGCCGCCGCGGCGTGCCGCCGCGGACGGGTCCGTACTCTCTCCCAGGTTCCCGTACGGGGGCAAGAGCGGCCGGGCGCGGCGCGGATACCGTGTGCGTCCGCGCCCGGCCGAGAGGCCTCAGGGCATGCGCTCGTAGGCGGGCAGCGTCAGGAAGTCGACGTACTCGTCGGCGAGAGCGACCTCGGTGAACAGGTCGCGGGCGCGCTCGAACAGGTCGGCGTCGTAGGCGGCGCCGTGCTGTTCGCGGATGGCGGCCATCTCCTCGTCGACGATGCTCAGCACGAGCTCGCGGGTGACGGCGGAACCGTCGTCGAGGATGACGCCGTTGTGCAGCCACTGCCAGACCTGGGAACGGGAGATCTCGGCGGTGGCCGCGTCCTCCATCAGGTTGTGGATGGCCGCGGCGCCGGTGCCGCCGATCCAGGAGGCGAGGTACTGCAGGCCGACGTTGATGTTGGCGCGCAGTCCGCCTTCGGTGATGCCGCCGTCGGCGGAGTCGACGGCCAGCAGGTCGGCGGCCTTGACCGCGACGTCTTCGCGCTTGCGCTCGATCTGGTTGGGCTTGTCGCCCAGGACGCCGTCGAAGATCTCCTTGGCGACGGGGACCAGGTCGGGGTGGGCCACCCAGGAGCCGTCGAAGCCGTCGCCGGATTCGCGCGACTTGTCGTCGCGGACCTTGGCCAGCGCGCGCTCGTTGACCTCGGGGTCGCGGCGGCTGGGGATGAACGCGGCCATGCCGCCGATGGCGTGGGCGCCGCGCTTGTGGCAGGTGCGCACGAGCAGCTCGGTGTAGGCGCGCATGAACGGGGCGGTCATGGTGACGGCGTTGCGCTCGGGCATCAGGAAGCTGCGCCCGCGGGTGCGGTGCACCTTGATGATGCTGAAGAGGTAGTCCCAGCGCCCGGCGTTGAGGCCGGCGGAGTGCTCGCGCAGTTCGTAGAGGATCTCCTCCATCTCGAACGCGGCGGGGATGGTCTCGATCAGCACGGTGGCGCGGACGGTGCCGCGCGGGATGCCCAGCTGCTCCTGCGCGGCGACGAAGATGTCGTTCCACAGCCGCGCCTCAAGGTGGCTTTCGAGCTTGGGCAGGTAGAAGTAGGGGCCCTTGCCCTTGTCGAGCTGGCGCTGGGCGCAGTGGAACAGGTAGAGCGCGAAGTCGACGATGCCGCCGGAGGCGCGGTCGCCGTCGACGAGGATGTGCTTTTCGTCCAGGTGCCAGCCGCGGGGGCGCACGACGATGGTCGCGAGTTCGGCGTCGTCCTTGAGCGCGTAGGACTTGCCCTCGGGGGTGGAGAAGTCCACGGTGCGGTCCAGCGCGTCGCGCAGGTTGAGCTGGCCGCCGATCATGTTCTCCCACAACGGGGTGTTGGCGTCCTCGAAGTCGGCCAGCCACACCTTGGCCCCGGAGTTGAGCGCGTTGACCGTCATCTTGCGGTCGGTGGGGCCGGTGATCTCCATGCGCCGATCGGTGATTCCGGGTGCGGGAGGGGCGACCTGCCAGGAGTCGTCCTCGCGGACGCCGCGGGTCTCGGGCAGGAAGTCCAGATCGGCACCCGCGGAGATCTGGTCCTGGCGGCGGGTGCGCGCGGCCAGCAGCTCCTGGCGGCGCCCCTCGAACCGCCGGTGCAGGTCGGCGATCAGCGCGAGGGCGTCCTCGGTGAGGATCTGGTCGAAGCGGTCGTGCATGGGGCCGGTGATCTCGACCCCGGTGGTGGCGGCCATCGGAATCCTTCCACGAAGCGAAAAAAAGTTCTGTTATGTGGAATTGACGTTACTGGTGGGTCCGATCCTGGTCAACGCCGCGCGCGTCGCGCGTGCGGGCAGTCCTTCCGCACGCGGAAAGGTCGGTGCTTTTTGCCGGCGGTGCGCCCATGCGGGCCTCAGCGCTTCCCCTGCCCAGATCCGGACCCGGCACTCCGCCGACACGCCGCAGACGCCGCGCGGTCCGGCCGCCCGCACCCGCGTGGCGCCCTCTGCGGCGCCGTGTACAGCGGCGCCGTCGCGAACCGGTGCGCCCTCGGTGAAATGGGGGTGCCCCCGAGCGCTGCGGCGTGCAACCATCGTTCAGCGGGAACAGGCTCCCGCGGCCTGGCGTTACACCCACCGGAGGGATATGAATACTTTCGTTGATCGCGGTTCGCTCGACTCCGCCGAGAGCATCGCCGCGGAGCCCGCCGACCGCGCGGCCGCACCCCGGCCCTACACCGCTGAACACACCGTGGAAACCAGGCCGCCCGAACAGGGAGAACTCGAACTCGCCGAGCGCAATGCGCTGCGCCGCGTCGAAGGGCTCTCCACCGAGCTCACCGACGTCAGCGAGGTCGAGCAGCGTTCGCTGCGCCTGGAGCGCGTCGTGCTGATGGGCGTGTGGACCAGCGGTACCCAGCAGGACGCCGACAACTCGCTGATCGAGCTCAAGCACCTCGCCGAAACCGCAGGCGCGGCGGTCCTCGAAGGCATGACCCAGCGGCGCCGCAAACCCGACCCCGCCACCTACATCGGCCGCGGCAAGGCCGAGGAGTTGCGCGAGGCCGTCGAGAGCACCGGCGCCGACACCCTCGTCTGCGACGGCGAACTGGCACCCGGCCAGCTGCGCCAGCTTGAGGACATCGTCAAGGTCAAGGTCATCGACCGCACCGCGCTCATCCTGGACATCTTCGCCCAGCACGCGCGCAGCCGCGAAGGCAAAGCCCAGGTCGAACTCGCCCAGCTCAGCTACCTGGTGACCCGGCTGCGCGGGTGGGGCACCACGCTGTCCCGCCAGGGCGGCGGCCGCGCCGGCGGCGGCAACGGCGGCGTCGGGCTGCGCGGCCCCGGTGAAACCAAGATCGAGACCGACCGGCGCCGCATCGGCGCCCGCATGTCCAAGCTGCGCCGCCAGATCGCCCACATGGCGACCTCGCGCGACGTCAAGCGCGACAAGCGCCAGACCCGCCAGGTGCCGGCCGTGTCCATCTCGGGCTACACCAACGCCGGCAAGTCCAGCCTGCTCAACCGGCTGACCAACGCCGGGGTGCTGGTCCACGACGAGCTGTTCGCCACCCTCGACCCCACCGTGCGCCAGGCGCGCACCCCCGACGGCCGGGCGTTCACGCTCAGCGACACCGTCGGGTTCGTCCGCCACCTGCCCCACGAGCTGGTCGAGGCGTTCCGCTCCACGCTGGAGGAGGTCGCCGACGCCGACCTCATCCTGCACGTCGTCGACGCCTCGCATCCCGACCCCGAGCAGCAGCTCTCCTCGGTGCGCGAGGTCTTCGCCGAGGTCGGCGCCGGCGACGTGCCCGAGGTCGTGGTCCTCAACAAGACCGATGCCGCCGACCCGCTGGTGCTCAAGCAGCTGCAGTCCAAGGAGCCCCAGGCCGTCGAGGTCTCCGCGCATACCGGAGACGGCGTCGACGAGCTGATCGCGACCGTGTCCGGGGCGCTGCCCGACCTCGACCGCGAGGTCCGGGTGATGCTGCCCTACGACCGCGGTGACCTGGTATCCCGCGTCTACGAGGAAGGCCGCATCGTCGACCAGGAGCACACCGGGGAAGGCACCCGGATGCACGCCTTCGTGCCCCGAGTGCTCGCCGGAAAACTCGACGGGTACGCGGCGGCCTAGCTCGCCGCGCGACACCGCGCCGGACCGCGTCGAACGGCGGAACCCCCTCCCGGGGTTCCGCCGTTGTCGTGGGTGGCGGGTGAATCGGCGGGCGCAGAGGTGTACACGGCCTCGGCGGATGAACTACGGTTTTACGACCGCTGGCACCCAGCCCCGTGAGTGCCCGTCTTACCGGCCGCACCACCCCTCGCCAGTTGAGTCGAGAACGAGGTCGCCTATGTCCGCTCGCGTGTTCCGGTCCGCCCCCGCGATCCGGCGGTCATGACTACTGGGGCGGGCCGGTGAGACGATGACAGTACGACTGCTGACCAACATCGGGCGCCTGTGGACCGGCAGCGACCTGCTCAGCAACGCGGCCATGCTCGTGCACCACGACCGCATCGCCTGGGTCGGTCCGGCCGCCGAGCTCCCGCAGAGCCTGCCCGGGGTCATCGACGACATCGTCGACGTCGACGAGGTCGACAACCTCGGCGGCGGCCTGGTGACTCCCGGCTTGATCGACGCCCACTGCCACCCCGTCTACGCAGGCAACCGCTACGCCGAGGTCGCCATGCGCGCCAGCGGCGCCTCCAAGTCCGAGATCACCGGAGCCGGCGGCGGTGTCGCCTCCACGGTCACGGTGACCCGCGGAACCGACCCCTGGACTCTGTGCAACGCGGTGCGCGAGCGGCTGCGGCACTGGGTGCTGTCCGGCTGCACCACGGTCGAGGCCAAAACCGGCTACCACCTCACCCGCGACGGCGAACTCGCCGACGTGCGCCTGCTGCGCTCCCTGGAGGAGGAGCCGGGGATGCCGCGGCTGCAAGTGACCTTCTTCGCCGCCCATGCGGTTCCGCCCGAGTACTTCGGCCGCTCCCACGACTACGTCGACGCCGTGGCCTCCTGGTTGAGCGACGCCGCCCAGGCCGGCGCCCACGGAGTCGACGTGTACTGCGACAACCAGCAGTTCACCCCGGAAGACGCCTCGCGGCTGCTGACCACCGGGCGCGGGGCGGGCCTGGCCACCCACATGCACGCCTGCGCCAAGCCCCGCCACGGCGCGGTGCGTATGGGAGCCGACATGCAGTGCTCGTCGGTCGACCTGCTCCACGAGACCGACGAGGACGACGTCCTGGCGCTCGCCAAGACCTCCACACCGGTGGTCGTGTGCCCCACCACGTCGATGCACGAGCGGCGCACCCCGCCCGTGCGCCAGCTGCTGGACCACGGTGTCCCGGTCGGCCTGGGCACCGACCACAACCCGGGACAGTCGGGGACCATGTCCCTGCCGCTGGCGGTCAGCATGGCCGTGTCCATGTTCCACATGAGCGTCCTGGAGGCCCTGCGGGCGGCCACGGTCGGCAGCGCCTACGCCCTGGGCCTCACCGA
This sequence comes from Streptomonospora salina, assembly GCF_014204715.1. NCBI lineage: Bacteria > Bacillati > Actinomycetota > Actinomycetes > Streptosporangiales > Nocardiopsidaceae > Streptomonospora > Streptomonospora salina. The sequence goes on along the minus strand of NZ_JACHLY010000001.1, from coordinate 1,010,070 downwards.
CCGCGGATTCCTGGCCCCGGGCCAGTACGCCGACATCGTCCAGTGGGACGCCGACCACGAAGGCGCCTTCGCGTGGTCCTACGGACTCAACACCATCCGCGTCTGGCGCGGCGGGGAGACGATCCGCTAGCCGACCGCCGGCCGGAGCACCGCGCTGTGCGGTAGTGGTAGCCGCAGACTTCGGCGAAGCCGGCCCGCTCGTACAGGCGCAGAGCCGCAGCGTTGTCGCGCTCCACCTGCAGGTACATGCGGTCGGCACCCTGCTGTCGGGCCCACTCCGCGAGGGCGGCCAGCACCCTGCCGGCCGCGCCGCCGCCCCGTGCCTCGGGGAGCGTCGCCATGCTGAAGACCCCCGCCCAGCCGGCCTCGGCGACGGCGCGGCCCACCGCGACCGTCCCGTTCCCGGTGACCGCGCGGGCGTAGGCGGACGGGCCCCGCACCCGGGCGAGCATCGCCTTCTCGGGGATCGCGCTCTCGGCCGTATAGCCGTGCACGGCGGCCCACGCGCCGAACCAGGCCGGTGCCGGACGGTCGTCCACACGCACGCGCAGCGGCGGCGTCGGTTCTCGCCCGCGAACGGCCGAGGTCGCAGCCGCCTGCAGCGACAGCGAGCCGCGGCGGGTATAGCCCCGCGCGGCCAGCACCGTGTCGAGTCCGGCAGGGCAGACACCCGGTGTGATCTGGAACGCGGCGGTCGCGCCGCAACGGGCGTAGAAGTCCTCTGCCCGGGCGATCCCCCGCTCCAGCCCGCCCGGCACGACGCCGCCGTGCGGCAGCGCAGCGCTGAGCCACCAGGAGCAGCCGGGTGCGTGGCGCAGCAGCCATCCCTCGACGGTCTCGACGCGCTCCGCGGGCTGGGCGCGGGCCGCGCGCTCCTGCACCGCCCGCACCACGGCCGGGGTGCCGGTGTCAGCCGGGAGCGGCATGGCGCCTCCGAGTACGTGCCGACGGCGGAGCCGGGCGGTTCGGCAGCGCGCTCGATCGGCGCACCGCGCTCAGCCCTGGTTGCGGGCGTTGGCGATCTCGATGACCGCGCGTTCGAGCGCATAAGCCGGGTCGCGGCCGGCGCCCTTGATGCGGGCGTCGGTCTCGGCGACCACCCCCATGGCGTGCGCCACCCCCTGCGGCGACCAGCCGCGGACCTGCTGGCGCAGAGTCTTCATCTTCCACGGCGGGATTTTGGCCCGTTTGGCGAGGTCGGCGTCGGTCGCCCCCCGCTCCGGCTGGGCCACCACCGCCAGCCCGCGCACCGCACCCGCCAATGCGCTGTTGATCAGCACCGGCGCCGTGCCGATCGCCAGGCACCACCGCAGCTGCTCCAGCGCCTCGGGCAGCCGGCCCTCCACGGCGCGGTCGGCGACGGTGAAGCCCGTGGCCTCGGCCTTGCCGCTGTGGTAGCGGGCCACGGCGGCGGCGTCGACGCGCCCGTCGGTGTCGGAGACCAGCTGGGTGCAGGCGGCGGCGAGCTCGCGCAGGTCGTTTCCGACCGCGTCCAGCAGGGCCTGGGCGGCGTCGCCGGTGATCTGGCGCCCGGCCCGGGAGAATTCGCCCTTGACGAACTGGAGGCGTTCGTTGGCCTTGGTCGGCTTGGCGCAGTCGAACCGGCGCGCGCCGGCTTTCACCGCGGCGTCCAGCAGCGCCTTGCCTTTGTTGCCGCCGGCGTGGACCAGCACGAGCAGGACGTCGTCGGCCGGGTTCTGCAGCAGGTTCGTGACCTCGGCGGCCAGGTCCTTGGTCAGGTCCTGGACCGAGCGCAGCACCACTACGCGCCGCTCGCCGAACAGGGAAGGCGAGGTGGCCTCGGCGAGTTTGCCCGAAGTGACCTGTGCGGGCATCAGGTCGTGCACATCGACGTCGGGTTCCCGGGCGCGCGCTGCGGCGACGATCTCGGCGACGGCGCGATCGGCGAGCAGCTCCTCGTCGCCGACGACGACGGACAGCAGGGGCGCGGACGTGGTGGCCATAGCTGCAGCATGCCACGCCGCGGTGACCGTTGTGCGCGCTCGCCCGGTGGGCGGGGCGGGATCAGGGCGGAGACGGCAGCCACGCCGCGGCCTCGGCGAGGGTCTGGGCCTGCCGGGGCCATGAGCCGCCGTCGAGGTTGAGGATGGCGGCGTGCGCACCGGCGTCGGCACGCCGGCCGCGCACGCTGAGCGGGGCGCCCGCGGCCCGCCAGACGGGGATCGGGGGAAGCCGCCGAGGCCGGTGCCCAGCACGGTGCGTTCGCCCGAGAGATGCTGAAGCGCCTGGATCTGCGCGGCCACCGGCGCCACCGGGCGCAGCGGCAGGCTCAGGACTCCGAATTCCAGCCTGATCCGGGTGGTGCGCTGCGCCGCCGCGGTAAGGACGATCAGCGGGTCCGCGCCCGGTGTCCCGTCGCCGAAGAGCAGATCCGGCATGGACACTCCGTCGAATCCGAGGTCTTCGCGGTGCTCGGCCATGGTGACGTCCGCAACGCCGGATTCGGTGGTGGGCAGGGCGGTGCTGATCCGCATTCGACGACTCCCATGATCGGTCACCCGGGTTCCGGGGCGGTTCGTCCGCACGCAGGCTAAACCCTCAACCAAAGTTGAGGTCAATGCGGTGTGTAGCCCCCGACACACCGCCGGTAGGGCGGACCCGTCGCACGCGCCGGAGAAGGAGGGCGCGGGACTCTTCAACCCCGGCCGCGGGGGCCGCCGGCGTCGCGGCAGACGACCTCCGGAGCGGTGGGGCCGGGGACGACGGCGATGTCGCCGTGGACGTCGGTGCGGTAGTTGGCCGGGGCGACCGACCGCAGCAGCGACCGGGTGGCGGGCTCGGGATGACCGTAGGGGTTGTCCGCCCCGACCGAGGTGAGCGTGAGGTCGGGGCGGGTGGCGGCGATGAACCGCGGCTCCTGGGACCCCGCGCCGTGGTGGGGGACCTTGAGGACGTCGACGCCGCGGACGGCGTGGGTGGTGCGCAGCAGTTCCCGCTGGGCTGGCTCTTCGATGTCGCCGGTCAGCAGAACCCGCATCCGGGCGGCTTCTCCGCCCGAGGGCGGCGACCAGCGCGCCAGCAACACGATGCTGCCGTCGTTTCCGCCCGCGGAATCGGGCGGCGGCCAGACCGCGTCCAGCGTCCACGGCGGCAGACTCCACCGGTGGCCCGCCGATCCGGTCCGCGTCGGGACCGCCTCCTCGCGCAGCAGGCGCATCGTCGGGGGATGGTCGAACCCCGGCGGCAGCAGCGCGGCACCCACGCTGCGGCCCGCCAGCGCTCCTGCGGTGCCGCCCGCGTGGTCGGAATCGCCGTGGGTGATCACCAGCAGGGCGATCTCGCTGACGCGCAGGTCCCTCAGGCACCGGCTCACCGCCACCGGGTCGGGGCCGGTGTCGACGACCACAGCACGCCCGTCCCCGGCGCGCAGCACGAGCGCGTCGCCCTGCCCGATGCGGCACGCCACCACCGCCCAGCCGGCCGGAGGCCAGGCCGGTGCCAGCCAGTGCAGAGTGAGTGCGGCCAGAGCCGCCGCCAGCCCCACGGCGCACACCGACCGGGCGGCCCGGCCGCGCAGCGCCAGCAGCAGTACCACGAGCAGGGCCAGAACCGCCGCGCCCGCCGCGGTGGCGGGCCAGGGCACCGCCCGCCCGGGCAACCGGGCCGCCGTAGCGGCCACCGCGGCGATCCACAGCACCGCAGCACCCGGAACCCAGGCTGCCGCCGCCGCCAGCGTCGGCCACACCAGCGCGAGCCCGGCCACCGCGAACCCGCCCACGGTCGCCACCGGCACAGCCGGAGCCGCCAGGATGTTGGCGGGTACCGCCACCCAGTTGACTTCGGCCGAGAGCACCGCGAGCACGGGCAGGCAAGCGACGTGCGCGGCCACCGCTACCGCGACGGCCTCGGCGGCCCACCGCGGCATGCGCGCCGACCAGCGGTCGCGCCATCTCGGCGCCAGCGCCATGATCCCGCCGGTGGACAGTACGGACAGGGCGAATCCGGGCGAGCGGGCGAGTCCGGGGTCGAACAGCAGCAGCCCCAGCACCGAAGCCGCCAGGGCGGTCAGCCCGACGCGCTGGCGCCCCGCGGCCAGGGCCGCCAGCGCGATGGCGGCCATGAACGCCGCCCGCAGCACACTCGGCTCGGGGCGCGCCAGCAGGACGAAGACCGCGATGGTGGCGGCGCCGGTCACGGCCGCGGTCCATCCCGGCCGGCCCAGGCCCCGGCACGCCGCCAGCGCCACCCCGGTCATGATCGCGAGGTTGGATCCGCTGACCGCCAGCAGATGCGTCAGACCGCTGTCCTCGAACGCGGCGGAGGTGCGGGCGCTGACTCCGGAGGTGTCGCCGACGACGAGAGCGGGCAACAGCGCGTCGGCCGGTTCCGGCAGACCGGACGACGCGCCCCGCAACCGCGCGCGGGCGTCGCCGGCCCAGGCGTGCCACGGTGAGGGCGGCCGCACGTCGCCGGGCGGTCCCCGCACCACCAGCAGCGCTCCCGTCAGTCCCCGGCCCGCGGGAACGACGGTGCCCGAGGCCCGCACCCGCTGGCTGGGCAGCAGCGAGCGCCACGCCGCACCGGAGGCCAGGACGACGACGGGGACCCGCGTGCGGACGGGTGCGGCGGTACCCGCCGGGCCGTCCGCGGACCGGGTGCGCACCGACTCCGCGCGGGCGCGCACGACCAGCTCGGCCCGGCCGGGTTCGGGCGGCCCGCTCCGCCGGCGGGGATCGTCCGTGACGACCAACTCGACCTCGGCCCACGCGCGCTCGCGGGCCAGGTCGGGCAGTGGAGCCGACTCCACCGTCGCCAGCCGACCGCCCGTCGCCACCGCGCCCGCGGCCGAGCACGCCAGTACCGCCACCACCAGCGTCCGCGCCGGCCCCGCCCGCCCGCGCGCCAGAGCCCGCACCACGGCCGCGCTCACCGTCAGCGCCGCCGCTACGAGCACCGCCGTCCGCGACGTACCGCCCGACAGGGCGGCGGTGCAGACCCAGGTGCCGATCGCGGGCGCCACCAGCCGCAGGTCGGGAGTGTGCGCGTAGTCGGGGGCGTCGGTGCCCAGGTACGTCACGGGAGTGCGGGCCTCGGCCGGCCCGGCGCGGCCCGGCGACGTGCGGCCGGCGTCACTCGGACACTCCGGCGACCCGGACCTGTTCGGCGATGTCGGCGAAGCGCTGCTCGCCGATCCCGCTGACGTCGTGCAACTGGTCGACCGAGGCGAAGCCGCCGTTCTCGGTGCGGAAGGAGATGATGCGTTCGGCGAGAACGGGCCCCACACCCGGGAGCCCTTCCAGATGTTCTGCGGTGGCGGTGTTGAGATCGACGGGAGCGTGCGGAGCGGTGCCGGCGGGCGCCGCCCCCGGGGCAGCGGGCGCGGGGGCGGCCGCCCCGACCAGGATCTGCTCGCCGTCGACCAGCGGCCGCGCCAGGTTGAGGGCCGCGGGATCGGCGTCGGAGGTGGCGCCGCCGGCTTCGTCGAGCGCGTCGGCCACCCGGGACCCCGCCGGGAGGGTGAGCAGACCGGGGGAGCGGACATCGCCGCCGACGTGCACCGTCACGTCCGCGGCCGGACCGGAGCTCGCCGCGGACGCGGACGGCGCGTCCGCCGGACCGCCGGACGCGGGACCGGGCGAGGCCCCTGCCTGGAGGGCGGGCGGGGGCTGGGGGTCGGGGCGGGCCTGCAGCACCAGCCACGCGGTCACGGCCGCTGCCGCCGCACACACCGCGAGGAGCGCACGCAAGCCGGGCCGCCCCAAGCGGGGCTGGTCGGCGAGGCCGGGCAGGAGGCGTTCGATCCGGGCCGACCAGCGCTGCCGGCGCAGGAGGTCGGGTGCCGCTTCCTCGTAGCCCGGCGGCGGTTCGGCGACCGTGTACTCGGCGCCGTCGTGTGGCCCCGGCCGCCGGGGGCCCGCCGGATCGGGGGTGCGGTGGTGCGGCGCTCCGCCCGTCCCGGCGGCGTGTCTGCCGCGCGGCGCGTCCGGGCGACCCCGCCGGGTCGAACCGCTCTGGGAGGCACGGTCGTCGGCGTCGTCGGCGTCGTCGGCGTCGTCGGCGGCGGCGGTGTCGGCGGCGCGGCGGTGCCGGCCGGGGTGCCGCTGCCGGTCGTGCGTGCGTGGGGAGCCCCACGCGGTGGGGCCACCGGGGTGGGGCGCCCCGGGGGAGCGGGGACCGGAGTCCGCGTCCCCGGCGGGAGGCGCGGCGGGGGAGGTGCCGCCGGCCGCATAGGGCGGGGGCGGCGGTTCCGGGGCGGGCACGGAAAACGCGGGAAGGGGTGCGTGGTCGGCGGCGGGCGGCTCCGACGGCGGCCCGGGGCGCTGCGGCGCCTGCGGGGCGTCGGACGGTGCGGCGCAGGGCGGTGGCGGAGGGGCGTCCGCCGCCGGCGGAGCCGGCGCGGCGGACTCCTGATCCGGCCCCGGCCCCGGGTCAGGATCAGGAGCGGCTGCGTCGTCGGCGACCGGGCCCCGGCAGCGGTCCGACAGGGTCTGGAGGCGGCGCAGTGCGCTGACGGCGTCGGGATCGGGCGCGGCCGCCGACGCGGTGGACGACGGGTGGGCGGGAGTGCGGCGGGAGCGGAGCACAGGCGACATGGCCACGAAGTTAAGGAACGCCGGTCCCGGCTGTCCTCCCGGATTTCCCGCTTGTGGAAAACCTTCCGGCCCGAACCCGAATACAGCGGGCCGCCTTCCGCGGTGCGGAAGGCGGCCCGTGTGCGAACCTGCGCGGCCGGAGCGCTAGTGCCCGGTCAGGCTCAGTTCGTGCCCTGCAGCTTCTCCAGCCGCTTGGCGATGGCGCTCTTGCGGTTGGCCGCCTGGTTCCTGTGGATGACGCCCTTGCTCGCCGCCTTGTCGAGCTGACGCGCAGCCGCGCGCTGCAGGACGACGGCCTGCTCGACATTGCCGGAGGCGGCGGCCGTGCGGAACTTGCGGATCGCCGTCTTCAGCGAGGAACGGACCGACTGGTTACGCAGTCGGCGCTCCTCGTTCTGCCGGATGCGCTTCTCCGTCGACTTGATGTTCGCCATGCGAAAACGTGCTCCAGTTGCTTCTTATGCGGCTCGGGCGCGCGTGCACCTTCCGCGGGCAGCCGTTCCGCGGGGAGGCCGGTCGCGTGCCGACGCCAGGTGTGTGAGACCGAAGGGCTCAAACTGAACGTGGAAAATCCGAGACACGGGACTACCATTATGCCTTGCGCTGCCGAGTGCTCGCGCCCGGCGCGTCGCACCTGCGGATCAGCCGTCCTGTCCCTGCGATCCGTCCGGCCGCGCCCAACCGTCCATGTAGGACTCCCACTGCCCGCCGGTCGCCGAGAAATCGGCGTACAGAGCGGTGCCGAACCCCTCGCGCCGCTGCCCGCCCTCGGACAGCCCGAGCCGGACGCCGCGCAGCGCGGCCGCCGTGGTCTCGGCCTCCGGGTTGCGCACGGCGTGGTCGTCGGCATAGGCGGGCACGCCCATCAGCAGGTGCACGTCTTCGGGTACCGCGTCCATCGCCACCTGCGTCTGGCGCACCACGAACCCGCCGTAGAGGCCTTCGGTGGGCATCCCGGTGTCGTAGGACATCACTGCGACCTGGTCCAGGTGCTCGGCCACACGGCCCAGGTACCCTGCGGACCAGAAGGGGTCCTTGGACAGCGCCAGCCCGAGCGTGAACGCGACTCCGGCCAGCGGTTCCACGGTGGGCACCGAGCTGGACAGCAGCGTTTCCCCGGGCAGCCGGTCGCGCGCCGACTCCAGCAGGGCGATCAGGCCCGGGTCGTTGTTGGGCACGGGCTCGAAGTTGTAGTGGACACCGTCGACACCGGACTCGACCAGCCGTTCGCTCGCCTCGACGACGCGTTCGCGGACCGCCTCCTCGCCGAGGTCCAGCTCCCCCTTCTCCACGCGCTGGCCCACCCACGCCGACACCCGTACGTCGGGCAGCTCGCTGCGGAACATGCGCAGGAACCCCTCCAGCTCGGGGTGCTTGGCCGGGTCGAGCCGCCCGTCGAAACCCAGCGGCCCCACATGCACGTATACGTCGCTGATGCCGCCCTGCTCGATGCGCGGCTTCAGCTGCTCCAGCTCCGCTTCGCCGCTGCGTCCGTCCACCCACGCGTGCCCCATCCACAGCGCGTTCGATCCGTCCGATACCGCCCAGGAGGCGGGGTCGCCGGTGAACTGGACCCGCACCAGCACCGCCGCTCCCAGCGCCACGACGACGACCGCGGCCAGCGCCGCGAGCACGCGCTGCAGGAACCACTTCACGTGCGTCCTCCGTTCTCGCATAACCTGATGTGTGCCGCGTGGTCCATTCTCGCCCCACGCGCGCGGCAGGCGCCGCAGCGGGCGGGTGGGACCATGGGCGCACACGACCGCGCAGCATCGCCGCCACGCCGCGGCGTCGCGCCCCCGCCATACTGGCCGACCTGCGAGCTATCCGAACGGAGCACGGTGCCTCAGCCGAACCGGACCGATCCCGCGCTGATCCGCAATTTCTGCATCATCGCGCACATCGACCATGGCAAGTCGACGCTGGCCGACCGCATGCTTCAGCTGACCGGCATCGTCGAGAACCGCCAGATGCGCGCGCAGTACCTCGACCGCATGGACCTCGAGCGCGAACGCGGTATCACCATCAAATCCCAGGCGGTGCGGCTGCCGTTCGCCGCGCTGGACGACACCACCTACGTCCTCAACCTCATCGACACCCCCGGCCACGTCGACTTCACCTACGAGGTGTCGCGTTCCCTGGCCGCCTGCGAAGGCGCGATTCTGCTGGTCGACGCCGCTCAGGGCATCGAGGCGCAGACGCTGGCCAACCTCTACCTGGCGCTCGAACACGACCTGACGATCATCCCGGTGCTGAACAAGATCGACCTGCCGGCGGCGATGCCCGACAAGTACGCCGCCGAGCTGGCCGGGATCATCGGCTGCGACCCGTCCGAGGTGCTGCGGGTCAGCGCCAAGTCGGGCATGGGGGTGGAGGATCTGCTCAACGAGATCGTGACGCAGGTCCCGCCGCCGGTCGGCGACGCCGACGCTCCGGCCCGCGCGATGATCTTCGATTCGGTCTACGACACCTACCGCGGGGTGATCACCTACGTCCGCGTGGTCGACGGCCACCTGGGCACGCGCCAGCGCATCCAGATGATGTCCTCCGGCGCCAACCACGAGATGCTGGAGGTGGGCGTCATCTCCCCCGAGCCCACCAAGGTCGACGGCCTGAGTGTGGGCGAGGTCGGCTACCTGATCACCGGTGTGAAGGACGTGCGCCAGTCGCGCGTCGGCGACACCGTGACGTCGGCGCACACCGGCGCCTCACAGATGCTTCCGGGGTATCAGGACCCCAAGCCCATGGTGTTCTCGGGGCTGTTCCCCATCGACGGCAGCGACTACCCGGTGCTGCGTGACGCGCTGGAGAAGCTTCAGCTCAACGACGCCGCACTGGCCTTCGAACCCGAGAACTCCGGTGCGCTGGGCTTCGGGTTCCGCTGCGGGTTCCTGGGGCTGCTGCACCTGGAGATCACCCGCGCCCGCCTGGAGCGCGAGTACGGCCTGGACCTGATCTCCACCGCGCCCAACGTGATCTACCGGGTGTTCCTGGAGGACGCCACCGAGTACGAGGTGACCAACCCCAGCGAATTCCCCGAAGGCAAGGTCGCCGAGGTGCACGAGCCCATCGTCAAGGGCACGCTGCTGGCCCCGGCGGAGTTCGTGGGCCCGATCATGGAGCTGTGCCAGGCCCGCCGGGGCGCCCTGCAGGGGATGGACTACCTGTCCGAGGACCGCGTGGAGATGCGCTACGTCCTGCCGCTGGCCGAGATCGTTTTCGACTTCTTCGACCAGCTCAAGTCGCGTACGAAGGGCTTCGCGTCGCTGGATTACGAGCCCTCCGGCGAGCAGGCCGCCGACCTCGTCAAGGTCGACATCCTGCTGCAGGGTGAGATGGTCGACGCCTTCTCGGCGATCGTGCACCGCGAAAAGGCCTACGCGTACGGCGTGGAGATGACCAAGAAGCTGCGCGAGCTCATCCCGCGCCAGCAGTTCGAGGTTCCGGTGCAGGCCGCGATCGGTTCGCGGGTGATCGCGCGCGAGAACATCCGCGCGATCCGCAAGGACGTGCTCTCCAAGTGCTACGGCGGCGACATCAGCCGCAAGCGCAAGCTGCTGGAGAAGCAGAAGGAGGGCAAACGCAAGATGAAGACGGTCGGCCGGGTGGAGGTTCCCCAGGAGGCGTTCATCTCCGCGCTGTCCACCGACGACGCCGCCGCTACGGAGAAGGACGCCAAAAAGCGCTGAGGCCCGGGAGCGCCGGGGCCGCGGCGGCCGTTGCGACCACCGCCCCCACCGGCGCTCCCGCACCGCGCGGCGGTTCAGCCCTTGACCGCCCCGCTGGTCAGGCCCTCGGCGATGTAGCGCTGCAGGAACCAGAACACCGCCAGCACCGGTACCGCCAGCAGCAGCGTGCCCGCGGAGAACAGGCCGAAGTTGGCGTCGCGCTGGTCGGCGACCATGCCGTACAACCCCACCGCGACGGTCTTGACCTCGGGGTCGCGCAGGAACACGCTCGCAAGCAGGAACTCGTTGACGGTGGCGATGAACACCAGCAGCCCCACCACCGCGAGGACCGGTGTCACCAGCGGCAGCATGATCCGGAAGAACGCCTGGGCGTGGGTGGCGCCGTCGACCTTGGCCGATTCGTCCAGCGCCGGCGGGATGGTGTCGAAGAATCCCTTCATCAGCCACGTGTTGATGCTCAGCGCTCCGCCCAGATAGACCAGCATCAGCCCCCACGGGGTGTTGAACCCGAAGGTGGGCCAGTAGTCGCTGACCGTGCTGAACATCAGGTAGATCGCGACGATGGCGAGGAACTGCGGGAACATCTGGATCACCAGCAGCCCGTAGAGCCCCAGCCGGCGCCCGCGGAAGCGGAACCGGCTGAAGACGTAGGCCGCCATCGCCGACAGCAGCACCGTGGCCGCGGCGTTGGTCAGCGCCAGTAGCAGCGAGTTGCCGTACCAGCGCCCGAAGCGGGTCTCGCCGAGCAGTTCGGTGAAGTTCTGCAGCCCGGCCGCCCGCGGGACGAGTGTGGAGCTGCTGAGCGTGCCCAGGGGGTTCAGCGCCGCCGAGACGACGAACAGGATCGGGAACAGCGCGAAGACCAGGAAAGCGAGCATCACCAGGTGGCGCCACCCGGTGCGCTGCAGCCACAGCACGGCGCGGCGCGACGGTGTGCGCCGTCGCGTCGGCGCCCGCTCGGGCGCGGCGGTTGCGGTCATCACCGGTGAACCTCCTCCAGGGACGCGCTTCTGCGTAGGCTGACCACCGACATCACGGTGACGATCAGGAAGATGAACACCGACAGCGCGGCCGCGTAGCCGTACTGTGCGCCGCTGACGCCGAACGCCAGCCGGTAGGTGTAGGTGATCAGCAGGTCGGTCGCGCCCGCCAGTGGGCTGTCGGTCGGGAACGGCCCGCCCTCGGTGGTCAGCCACACCGCGTTGAAGTTGTTGAAGTTGAACGCGAACGTGGCTACGAGGATCGGCGCCATGGACACCATCAGCAGGGGGAGGGTGACCCGGCGCAGCGCCTGCCAGGCGCCGGCGCCGTCGATGCGGGCCGCCTGCACCAGTTCGCGCGGGATCGACTGCAGGGCGCCGGTGGCGACCAGGAACATGTAGGGGAAACCCAGCCAGATGTTGACGATCAGCACCGCGGCGCGGGCGGACCAGGGGTGGCCGAACCAGTCCACGTCCAGTCCCAAGAGCCGGTTCACCAGGCCGAAGTCGGCGTTGAACATCGACTTCCACAGCAGGAACATCGCGAAGGAGGGCATGGCGTAGGGCAGCACCACCAGCAACCGGTAGGCGGTGCGCCCGGCGAGCGGCTCGCGGGTGTGCAGCGTCAGCGCCACGCCCAGTCCGAGCACGAACACCATCGCCGTCGTTCCGGCGGCGAAGGCGACGTTCCAGGTGAGGATGCTCAGGAAGGACGAGCGGGTGTCGGAGTCGGACACGAAGCGCGCGAAGTTGGCCAGGCCCACGTTGACCTGCCAGCCCTGCGGGAGCCGCTCGCCTCCGTCGGTGACGAACGCTCCGCGGTCGTCGTCGGCGGTGTAGACGCGCCCGTCGCCGGTATCGGTGATGCAGTCGCAGTCGGCGTCGTAGGCGAGCCGGGAGCGGCCTTCGAAGGCGCTGGACAGTCCGCTGGAGCGGATTCCGGTCCCCGACCCGGTGGGTACGGCGAAGCCGGTGATCTCCGCGCTGCGGGCGTTGGCTTCGCCTGGTGGCAGGACGGTGTAGCCGGGGGCGTCGGTGATCTTGCCGGAGGGGTCCGCGGTGGCGCCGGAAAGCGGCTGCAGCCCGTCGGCGTCGCCGGCGTAGGCGTCGCCGCCGGGGTCGGTGAGCAGGAACACGAGCTCGCCCTCGGACGAGGAGCCGCGCGCGGCCACCGTCAGGGTGTAGGGGGTGGAGTCGGGGGTCCGCTCGACCGAGGAGGCCTCGATCTGGTCGATCGCCTGTTCCTTGGTTCCCCGGTGGCCGTCGCTGTAGTTGGTCATCGAGGTGCTGATCGTGTAGAGCACCGGGATGATCTGGAAGGCGATCAGGAACAGCGTTCCCGGGACCAGGTACTTGGCCGGTACGGCGCGCTTGGACAGGTACACGTAGAAGATCAGCGCCGTGACGGCCGCGACGGCCGCGACGCCGGTCCACTGCCGTGCGGCGTAGAGGGGGAACACCGCCCACAGGGCGATGGCCGCGGTCAGTCCGAGTACGGCGATTTTGGCGAGTTGCCCGGTCGCGGATCCGCGCGGGGCCAGTGAGCCGCCGGGGAGGCGCGGGCGTGCGGGCGCCCCTCCGGGGGCGCCCGCAGTGTCGGGACGGTCGGATGCCACGGTCAGCCGATCTCTTCGCTGATCGTCTCGGCGGCCGAGTCCACGGCCTGCTGGGGATCGGCGCCGCCGATCACCGCGGCCTGGGCCTTGCCGAAGGGGTCCCAGATGGCGTCCATCTCGGGGATGGCCGGCATGGGGCGGCCGCCGGAGCCGGCGTCGATGAACGTGCCGATGTCGGGGTCGTCCTGGCTGAGTTCGTCGGAGACCGCCGTCAGCGCGGGCGGGCGCGGGTCGGCTTCGTAGAGCGCGGTGGACAGTTCGGGGTCGGCGACGTAGTTGGTGACGAACTCTTCGGCCAGCACCTTGTTCTCGCTCCCGGAGGCGACGAAGAACGCCTGCACGCCGACGAAGGGCACCGCGTCCCCGCCGTCCTCGAAGCCGGGGACGGGGGAGATGTCGTAGTCGACGCCGGCTTCCTGCACCGAGGCCAGCGACCAGGGGCCGGTGACGAAGTAGGGGGTCTTGCCCTGGGTGAACAGGTTGCCGACGTTGTCGCCGTCGATGGAGCGCTTGAACGCGTTCTCGCCCTCCTCGCCGAACTCGGCGATCTTCTCGAAGGCGTCGACGGACTCGGGCGTGCCCACGCCCAGGTCGGAGGGGTCGGCGTTGCCCTGGTCGTCGGTGCCGAAGAGGTAGCCGCCGGCCGAGCTGTAGAACGGCTGCATGTGGTAAGGGTCGCCCGTTTGGCTGACCTGCAGGCCGAGGGTCTCCTCGACCTCGCCGTCCTCCTTGAGCTGCGCCCCCGTCTCGGCGAGCTCCTCCACGGATTCGGGAGCCTCGGGGGCGAGCTCGGTGTTGCGGATCAGCGCCAGGTTCTCCATGGCGTAGGGGACGCCGTAGAGCTGGCCGTCGTAGGTGACGGCGTCGACGGCGACCTCGTTGAGGGCGTCGACCTTGTCCTGAGGCAGCTGGACGGGGTCGACGGCGCCGTTCTGCACCAGGTTGCCGATCCAGTCGTGGGCGCCGACGACGACGTCGGGGCCCGAGCCGCCCTCGTGGGCGGTGACGAAGTCGGACTGGATGGTGTCGGTGGCGACCTCGCGGACCTCCACGTCGAGTCCGTTGGCTTCGCCGAACTCGTCGGCGAAGGTCTGGAGGGCGTCGGTGCGTTCGGGGTCGGCCCAGATGACCATGCTGCCCTGAGGCTGTTCGGCTCCTTCGCCGCCGCCTCCGCACGCTGCCGTGAGCGCGAGGGCGGCGGTTCCGGCGGCGAGGCCGGCGCTGCGGATTCTCATGTGACTCCCTAATGAGGGCGTGTCGCCGCGGACGGTCCCCCGATCTGTCCCGGCTCGTCGGTTATGAGGGGTGAGGTGACGTTAGCAACTCATTGCAAGAACTGAAAGGTCTTGCAGGCAAATCCGGTCACGATGTGGAAACACCGTGGAAACCGCGGGAACACTCCTCGGACGCGCCCCGGCGTCCGGGGCGCCGCGCGGGCGGTTCGGTCACACGCAGCGGGCGGCCGGGCCCGCGGGCCCGGCCGCCCGCTGCGCGGTCTGCTCAGCCCTGCCGGGGCGCCAGCCACACCGCGGTGTCGGCCGGCAGTACCGGCGCGCCCCGCTCCCATCGGACGGGGCCGCTGGACAGCAGCTCCCGGGCCCCGGGGGCGAGGATGCCGGCGGGGATCTCCACGGCCGCGGCGCCGAGATTGACGGCGCAGGCGAAGCCGCCGCCCCGGCGGAACACCAGCGCGTCGGCGCCGGCTTCCACCCAGTCCAGGCCGGCGTCCCGATCGATCGCCGTGCGCCGCAGCTCCAGCGCCGCCGCATACAGCGCCAGCACCGAGTCGGGATCCCGCCGCTGCACCTCGCGGCGGTAGTCGGCCCACGTCGCGGGAACCGGCAGCCACGGCCGGCTGTCCTGCGGCCCGAACCCGAAGGGCGCCTGTTCGCCTTCCCAGGGCAGCGGAACGCGGCACCCGTCGCGTCCGCGATCGGTGTGCCCGGAGCGCTCCCACGTGGGGTCCTGCAGCGCATCCTCGGGAAGGTCGGTGACCTCGGGCAGGCCCAGCTCCTCGCCCTGGTAGAGGTAGGCCGATCCCGGAAGCGCCAGTGTGAGCAGCGCGGCCGCGCGCGCCCGCCGCATTCCGCGCTCGCCGCCGCCGAAACGGGTGGGGTGGCGGGCCACGTCGTGGTTGGACAGCACCCAGGTCGTGGGCGCCCCCACGGCGCCGTTGGCCCGCAGCGACTCGTCGACCACCCGCCGCAGCGCGGCAGCGTCCCACCCGGCGGTGAGGAACTCGAAGTTGAACGCCTGGTGCAGCTCGTCGGGCCGCAGATAGCGCGCAACCCGGTCGGCGTCCTCCACCCAGGCCTCGGCCACCAGGGCGCGCTCGCCGGGGTAGGAGGCGGCGACGCCGCGCCAGCGCCGGTAGATGTCGTGCACCCCCTCCTGGTCGAAGTAGGGCAGTTCGGTGGAGCCGTCGAGCAGGTCGGCCTTCTGGCCCTCGGGCAGGTCGGGCAGCGCGGGGTCCTTGACCATGCCGTGGGCCACGTCGATGCGGAAGCCGTCGACCCCGCGGTCCAGCCAGAAGCGCAGCACGTCCTCGAACTCGGCGTGCACCTCGGGGGCGGTCCAGTCCAGGTCGGGCTGCTCGGGGTCGAACAGGTGCAGATACCACTCTTCAGGCGTCCCGTCGGGCCGCTTCAGCCGGGTCCAGGCGGGGCCCCCGAAGATCGACTTCCAGTTGTTGGGCGGCGTGTCGCCGTCGGGTCCGCGTCCGGGCCGGAAGATGTAGCGCTTGCGCGCCGGGTCGCCGGGCTCGGCGGCCACGGCCTCGCGGAACCAGGCGTGGGCCGAGGAGGTGTGGTTGGGCACGATGTCGATGATGATGCGCAGGCCGAGTTCATGGGCCCGGGCGAGCAGGGCGTCGAAGTCGGCGAGCGTGCCGAAGCGGGGGTCGACGTCGCGGTAGTCGGCCACGTCGTAGCCGCCGTCGGCCAGCGGGGAGACGTAGAAGGGGGTCAGCCAGACCGCGTCGACGCCCAGCGAGGCGAGCTCGGGCAGTCGGCCGCGCACGCCTTGCAGGTCGCCCTCGCCGTCGCCGTCGGAGTCGGCGAAGCTGCGGACGTAGATCTGATAGATCACGGCGTCGCGCCACCACTCCCGGGCTGCGGGGGGCGGTGCGGTGCCGTTCTCCGGCGGATTGGGCATTGGGGTCGTTCCCTCCGTGCGGCTGGGGCGAGCGGGGTTCCACTGCAAGATATTGCGCAAGATTACCCGTAGACTGCAAGAGGCGGAGGCCAAACTGCATTAGAGTGCGGGCATGGGTCCACGTTTGGCCGACATAGCGCGCCACGCCGACGTCAGTGAGGCGACGGTCTCCCGAGTACTGAACAACAAGCCCGGTGTCGGCTCCGACACCAGAGCGGCGGTCCTCACCGCTCTGGACGTCCTGGGATACGAACGCCCCGAGCGCTTGCGGAGGCGCTCCGCCGGGCTCGTCGGCATGGTCGTCCCCGAACTGGAGAACCCCGTCTTCCCCATGTTCGCCCAGGCGGCCGAGGGCGCCCTGGCCCGGCAGGGCTACACCCCGGTGCTGTGCACCCGCCCGCCCGGCGGCATCGTCGAGGACGAGTACGTCGAGCTGCTCCTGGAGCGCAACGTCTCCGGCATCATCTTCGTCTCCGGCCTGCACGCCGACGCCACCGCCGACCACGGCCGCTACCACCGCCTGATCGCCCAGAACCTGCCGATCGTGCTGGTCAACGGCTACGCCGACGAGGTGCCCGCCGCCTTCGTCTCCTGCGACGACCGCGAGGCCGGGCAACTGGCGGTCAACCACCTGGCCGAACTCGGCCACACCCGAATCGGCTTCACCAGCGGCCCCGATCGCTACATGCCGGTGCGGCGCAAGCTCCTCGGCTACCGCGCTGCCATGGCCGCCCACGGCCTCGACTCCGAAGGCCTGGTCGAGCTGTCGCTGTTCGGGGTCGAAGGCGGCCACGCGGCCGCCGCGCGGCTGCTGCAGCGCGGCGTCACCGCCATGGTCTGCGGTTCCGACCTCATGGCGCTGGGCGCGATCCGCGCCGCCCGCCAGCACGGACTCTCGGTTCCCGGCGACTTCTCCGTCGTCGGCTACGACGACTCCCAGCTCATCGCCTTCACCGACCCGCCTCTGACCACGGTGCGCCAGCCGATACAGGCCATGGCGATGGCCACCGTGCGCACGTTGTGCGACGAGGCCGCCGGCCACAGCGTCTCCCGCACCGAGTACCTCTTCGATCCCGAGCTCGTGGTGCGCGGCTCGACCGCCGCCGCTCCGGAGTCCGCTGCCGCCCGGGGACGGCCCGTCCGGGTGCTGTGAAACCGCGCGGGCAGGCGGTACCGGGAAGGTACCGGGCGGATCGGAGGCCATGCCGCCGCCGGTGCGGCGCGGCCCACGGCCTATCCTTGCGGCCATGCCCCACGTCTCCTCGATCAGCACCGGACCGGCCGTGCCCGCCGCGTGGGCCGGCCGCCTCAAGCGCACCGCCATCGACAAGCGCCCCGCCGCCGGACCCGTGACCGTGCGGCGGCTCGGCCTCGACGGCGACGAACAGGCCGACCGCGCCAACCACGGCGGCGCCGACAAGGCCGTCTACGCCTACGCCCGCGAGGACCTGGACCTGTGGCAGGAGCGGCTGGGCCGGCCGCTGGCCGACGGCGTATTCGGTGAGAACCTCACCACACGCGGGATCGACCTCACCGCCGTCCTCATCGGCGAGCGCTGGCGCGTGGGTCCGGTGCGGCTGGAAGCCGCCCTTCCCCGCACCCCCTGCGGGGTGTTCCGGTCGTGGATGGAGGAGACCGGCTGGGTCAAGCGCTTCACGCAGGAAGGGCGCACCGGCGTCTACCTGCGCGTCCTGGCCGAGGGCAGCATCAGCGCCGGCGACGAGATCGCGGTGGAGCACCGCCCCGACCACGGAATCGCCGTCACCGACGCCTTCCGCGCCCGCTACGAGCGCGACGGCGCGCTGCTGCGCCGCGTCCTGGACCTGCCGGGGCGTTCGGCGGTGTGGGAGGAGGCGGCCGCCGACGCCGGTGTGCACGTCGGCGGGGACTGACCCGGCCCCGGCGGCGGATCGTGCGGTCGCCGCCATCGCCGACACTGGAGGCATGCCTTCCGTGCCTCTCGACGGCGATCCCGTACCCGCCGACGGCGCCCTGCCCACCGGCGCCGTCGCGGGAGCGGGCACGCGCCCCTTCGGCGTCTACGTCCACGTGCCCTTCTGCGCCACCCGCTGCGGCTACTGCGACTTCAACACCTACACCGCCGCGGAGCTGCGCTCGCGCGACGGCGAACACACCGCCACGCGCGAAGGCTACGCCGACCGGGCCGTCGCCGAGATCCGCCTGGCCCGCCGCGTCCTGGGCGCCGCGGAGATCCCCGTCAGCACCGTCTTCTTCGGCGGCGGCACACCGACGCTGCTGCCGCCCGAGGACCTGGGGCGCATCCTCGCCGCCGTCGACGGCGAGTTCGGCCTGGAACCCGGCGCCGAGGTCACCACCGAAGCCAACCCCGAGACCGTCGACCCCGGGGTGCTGGCGCGGCTGCGCGACCAGGGTTTCACCCGCCTGTCCTTCGGCATGCAGAGCGCGGCCCCGCACGTGCTGGAGGTGCTGGAGCGCGCCCACACGCCGGGCCGCCCCCAGCAGTGCGCCCAGTGGGCCCGCGAGGCCGGGTTCGACCACGTCAGCCTGGACCTGATCTACGGCACACCCGGCGAAACCGACGCCGACTGGGCGGAGTCGCTGCAGGCGGCGGTCGCTGCGGGCGTCGACCACGTCTCGGCCTACTCGCTGATCGTCGAGGACGGGACCCGGCTGGCGGCGCGCGTGCGCCGCGGCGAGCTGAGCGAACCCGACGAGGACGTGCTGGCCGACCGCTACACCATGGCCGACGACGCCCTCGGCGCCGCCGGGCTGCACGCCTACGAGGTATCCAACTGGGCCCGCGGCGAAGCGGCGCGCAGCCGCCACAACCGCCTCTACTGGACCGGCGGCGACTGGTGGGGCGTGGGGCCCGGCGCGCACAGCCATGTCGGCGGCACGCGCTGGTGGAACGTCAAGCACCCGGCGGCCTACGCGGCGCGCCTGGGCGAAGGCCGCTCGCCCGGCCACGCCCGCGAGGTGCTCGACGACGCGGACCGCCGGTTCGAGCGCATCATGCTGGAACTGCGGCTGGCCGAAGGCTGCCCGCTGGATCTGCTGGAGGAGCCGGGGCGCGCCGCTGCGGGGCGCCTGGTCGACGACGGCCTGCTGGAGGCCGCGGCCTTCGCCGGCGGCCGCGCGGTCCTTACGCGGCGCGGCCGCCTGCTGGCCGACGCCGTGGTGCGCGACCTCACCTGACCGGGCGGCCCCGCTCTCGGGCGGTGCGGTCACCGCCCCCTGCCGGTCGGCGGAGCGGCCCGTGCGGGCCCGGTGCCCGGTCGGCGGCGGGGCCGGTCCCTCAGCTCAGCATCGGGATCGCCAGCATCTTCGGGTACGTGTACCACTCGCCCTTGTTGGAGGCCACGGCGGCGATGACGCCGAAGGCGATCGCGCAGGCGAACACGGCGACGATGGTGAGGAAGCCGACGATGAGGATCATCAGGATGTAGGAGACGAGCTGCGCGATGAACATGGTCATCTGGAAGTTGAACGCCTGGGCCGCCTGGTGGCGGACGTAGGGCGACTCGTCCTTCTTCACCAGGTAGAGGATCAGCGGAAGGATCCACGAGGTGAAGATGCCGCCGAGGTGGGCGACCAGCGCCAGGGTGCGGTCGTCGGAGGAGGGCGGGTAGTGGCCGCCGGGCTGCTGGTATCCGGGCATCTGCGCCGGGTAGTGCGGCTGGCCGGGGTAGCCCTGGCCGTAACCGGGCTGGGGGCCCGACTGCGGGCCGTATTGGGGGTCGACGCCGGGCGGCGGGCCGTAGCCGCCGGGATGGTCGGGTTGGCCGCCGTAGGGCTCGTCGGGTTGGGGCGGGTAGCTCATGTGGTGGTCTCCTGAGTCTCCTCGGTCGGATCGCCCCCGACTGCCTCCGGAGGCGGTGCCCGGGCACCGCGTGCAGCGGTGCGCGGGCGGAGTGCCGGGCGGGGCCCGATGGACCTGCCGACCGCCCGGCCGCGGCACGCCACGACAGGTGGGACGCCGCAGCGGAGCGCGGGGTTCCCGCCGGGGCGGCGGCGAATCGCGCTGCGCTGCCGTCCCGGGCCCGTCGGGTTACTTCACCATGCGGATCGAAACAGGGTAGCGGTACTGGTTGCCGCGGTTGGCGCTGAGCGCGCCAGTCGCGCCGAGCGCGATCGACACCACCCAGATCACCGCGACCAGAACCGAGCCGATCCAGGAGATCGGCGGCGCGAAGACGCCGAGTCCGATGTAGACCGCCCAGGCGATGAAGTAGGGGATCAGCAGCGTCAGCTGGAAGTTCAGCGCTTCGCCGGCCTGGTGGCGCACGAAGGGCGCGTCGTTGCGCTTGACCATGAAGATGACGAGGGCCGGGAGCCAGCCGAAGCAGGCGAGGATGACACCGGACAGGTGGGCGATCATCGCCCAGGTCGCGTCGTCGGAGGCCCCCGGTTGCGGCGCGCCGAAGCCCTGCGGGTATCCGGGCTGCTGGGGGTATCCCGGCTGGCCGGGTGTCTGCGGGGCGCCGGGGAAGCCTCCGGGCTGCTGCTCGTAGCCGTGCGGAGGCGGCGGGCCGTATCCCGGCTGGGGCTGCTGCTGGTAGCCGGGCGTCGGCTGCTGGTAGGGCGCCTGGCCCGGTTGGGGGTAGCCGCCTTGGTACGGCTGCTCGCCGTAGCCCGGCTGGCCCCCGCCGGGGTAGCCGTATCCGGGCTGGGCGCCGCCCTGCTGGGGGTATCCGGGCTGGCCGTAGGCGGGCTGTCCGCCGGTGGGCCCGCCGTACCCCGGCTGGGGGTAGCCGCCCTGGTCGGGTGCGTAGCCGGGCGGCGGCTGCTGCGGGTAGGGCTGCCCGGCGCCGGGCTGTCCGTAGCCGGGGTGGGGCTGCTCGCCGTAGGCCGGTTGGCCCCCGCTCGGGTAGCCGTACTCCTGCTGCTGGTAGTCGGGCTGCTGGTCCCCGGTGCCCGCCTGTCCCTGGCCGGGCTGCCCGCCAGAGGGAACGGGGCCGGGTGCCGGCTGGTCACCGTAGGGCCCCTCCTGGGGCTGTGGTCGGTTGGGCGGGGTCTCGCTCATCTTGTCCCTTGGCTGTGCCGATTGCGTTGGGCCGATAGTGCCATCCGGCGCCCCGGCAGGCCACCGCGCGTCTGCCGCTGCGCGGTGCTGACGGACCCGCCTAGTCTTGCAGCCCTTCTGCCGCGGTGACGAAGTCGATAAGCTCTTCGACGCGCCCCAGCAGCTCCGGTTCGAGGTCGGCGTAGGTGCGCACCGACCCCAGGATCCGCCGCCACGCTTCGCCGGGCTCCTCATCGCTGCCCAGCGCCCGCAGGACGCCTTCCTTCCACGGTATGCCGCGGGGGACCTCCGGCCACGCGGAGAATCCCAGCACCGACGGCTTGACCGCCTGCCAGACGTCGACGAAGGGGTGGCCCGCCACCAGGACGCCGGGCGAGGAGACCTGCTCGGCGATCCGGCTCTCCTTGGACCCCGGCACCAGGTGGTCGACCAGAACGCCCAGACGACGCCGGGCCCCGGGGCCGAATTCGGCCACGATCTCCGGCAGGTGGTCGACGCCCTCCAGGTACTCCACGACCACGCCCTCGACGCGCAGGTCGTGGCCCCAGACTTTCTCGACGAGTTCGGCGTCGTGCACGCCCTCGACGTAGATCCGGCTCTCCCGGGCGACCCGCGAACGCGCCCCCTGTACCGCGATCGACCCGGAGGCGCTGCGGGCGGGCCCCGACGGCGCCGCGCTCGGCCGTACCGCGGTGGCGGGACGGCCGTCGACGAGGAACGCCGCGGGCTCCAGGTCGAAGACCCGGCGGCGGCCGCCGCGGTCCTCAAGGGTCACCGCCTGCTTGTCCCAGGAGACGACGGCACCGCAGAACCCCTCGTCGGCCGACTCCAGCACGAGGCCGCGCTCCAGGGGGACCTCGGCGACGGCGCCTTTGCGCGGGCGGCGCCGGTCCCCGGACAACACGTCCCCGTCGTACCTTCTGCTGTTCGGACCCGGACTCGTGGACACGGGCGGATTCTACCGGCCGGCCCGGGCCCGGACACGGAGACCCGACGGTGCGCTCGGCGGCCCGTGATCGAACCGTTCTTGCGGAACGGCTTAGAATTAGCACTTAAGGCCATGGAGTGCCAGGAGGAGGTGAGCACGTGCTCGACGACCGG
Organism: Streptomonospora salina; assembly: GCF_014204715.1. Lineage (NCBI taxonomy): Bacteria > Bacillati > Actinomycetota > Actinomycetes > Streptosporangiales > Nocardiopsidaceae > Streptomonospora > Streptomonospora salina. Next base: position 987,972 of record NZ_JACHLY010000001.1, on the reverse strand, counting down.
AAGCTTGCGGTTCTGCGGGCGATCGTCGAGGATTACGTGTCCACGAACGAGCCCGTGGGGTCCAAGGCGCTCGCCGACCGCCACACCCTCGGGGTGTCTCCGGCCACCGTCCGCAACGACATGGTGTCGCTGGAGGAAGAGGGGTATATCACCCAGCCGCATACCAGCGCCGGCCGCGTTCCCACCGACAAGGGGTACCGGCTGTTCGTGGACCGGCTGTCGACGGTGAAGCCCCTCTCCGCCGCAGAGCGCCGCGCCATCGAGAGTTTCCTCGGCGGCGCCGTCGACCTCGATGAGATCGTGGGGCGGACGGTGCGCCTGCTGGCTCAGCTCACCCGGCAGGTCGCAGTGGTGCAATATCCCTCGCTCACCCGGTCATCGGTACAGCACGTGGAGCTGGTCCCGCTGGGCCAGCAGCGCGTCATGATGGTGCTCATCACCGACACCGGCCGCGTCGAGCAGCGGGTGATCGACAACCTGGGGGCGGTCAGCGAGGACGCTGTCGACAGCCTCCGCCAGATGCTCAACCGGGCCTTGGTGGGCACGTGGCTCACCGAGGTCCCCAACGCCGTGGAGGATCTGCCCAGCCAGCTTCCGCCGGACGAGCGCGCCATGGCGGCGGTCGTGCTGTCGGTGCTGCTGGAGAGCCTCGTCGAGCGCCACGACGAGAAGATCGTCCTCGGTGGTACGGCGAATCTCGCCGCGATGGATTTCTCGGCTAGCCTGCGGGAGGTACTGGAGGCCTTGGAAGAAAACGTCGTCCTCCTCCGTTTGCTGGGGGAGATGAGCGACCCTTCCATGCTGACGGTACGCATCGGCGCCGAGAACTCTCACGAGGGTCTGAGATCCACGTCGATCGTCTCCGCCGGTTACGGCATCGGCGACCAGCCGCTGGCCAAGATCGGCGTAGTCGGTCCGACCAGAATGGACTATCCAGGAACGATGGGAGCGGTACGCGCAGTGGCTCGGTACCTCGGACAGATACTTGCGGGGCAGTAAGTGGCGAGAGACTATTACGAGATCCTCGGGGTGCGGCGTGAAGCATCCCAGGACGAGATCAAGAAGGCGTATCGGCGGCTCGCCCGCGAACTCCACCCGGACGTCAACCCGGACCCGGCCACGCAGGATCGCTTCAAGGAAGTGACCCAGGCCTACGAGGTGCTCTCCGACGAGAGCAAGCGCCGGATGCACGACATGGGCGGCGACCCGTTCGCGTCCTCCGGCGGAGGCGGCGGAGCGGGAGCCGGCGGCTTCGGCGGGGGCGGTTTCCCCTTCGACGACATCATGAACGCGTTCTTCGGCGGCGGCCAGGCCGGCGGCGGACGCGGTGCGCGCGACCGGGCGCGCCGCGGACGCAGCATCAAGGTCCGCATCGACCTCGACCTGTCCGAAACCGCCTTCGGCGTCACCAAGGACGTCACTTTCCCCACGGCGGTGCTGTGCAACACCTGCCAGGGCGAGGGCACGGCCAAGGGCTCCCACCGCCACACCTGCGACACGTGCCAGGGCCGCGGTGAGGTCTCGCAGGTCGCGCGCTCCTTCCTGGGACAGGTCATGACCACGCGGCCGTGCCCGCAGTGCTCGGGGCAGGGCACGATCATCACCGACCCCTGCGCGGACTGCAGCGGGGAGGGACGGGTGCACGAGAAGGTCACCCGCAAGGTGCAGATCCCCGCGGGCGTCGAGGACGGCACCCAGATCCAGCTCGCCGGCGAGGGCGAAGTCGGGCCCAACGGCGGGCCGCGCGGCGACATCTTCCTGGAGATCGTGCAGCGCCCCCACTCGACCTTCGAACGGCGGGGCGACGATCTGCACTGCACCATAACGGTGCCGATGACCGCCGCCGCGCTGGGAGCTTCGTTCACCTTCGACACGCTCGACGGCACCGAGGAGATCGACCTGCGGCCGGGTACCGGCTCCGGGCACGTCATCACCCTGTCCGGGCGCGGCTCCCGCCATCTCGACGGCGCCGGGCGCGGCGACCTGATGATCCAGGTCGACGTCGAGACCCCCGCCAAGCTCGACGAAGAGCAGGAGTCGCTGCTGCGCAAGTTCGCCGAACTGCGCGGCGAAGACCAGCCTCCGGGCAAGTTCAGCCCGGGCCACGGCGGACTGTTCTCGCGGCTGCGCGACGCCTTCGGCTCGCGCTGACGCGTCCGGGTCCGCTATGGGCGACGTAGGCCGGGAACCCGGCACCGCGGGCCGGCACCGCGCAGGGCGCGGTGCCGGCCCGCGTCTGCGGTGCGGCGCCGGGCCGGGCGCACCGGCCCGACCGCGGAATGGAGGCGGATGTGACGGCTCCGGTCTTCCTCTGCGAGCCGGGTGAATTGGACGGCGGCACCGTCGTGCTGTCCGGGAACGAGGGCCGGCACGCCGCCGCGGTGCGGCGGATCGCCGTCGGCGAGACCGTTCAGCTGGTCGACGGCGCCGGTATGCGGGCGCGCTGCCGGGTTGCCGAGGTCGGCAAGGACCGCGTCGTCTGCGCGGTCGAGGAGCGCGGCGCCGATGCGGCGCCGCACCCGCAGCTGACCGTGGTCCAGGCGCTGCCCAAGGGCGACCGCGGCGAGCTCGCCGTCGAGGTCATGACCGAGGCGGGGGTCGACCGCATCGTGCCGTGGGCGGCCGAGCGCTGCGTCACGCGCTGGCGCCCCGAGCGGGCGGCCAAGTCGCTGGCCAAGTGGCGCTCCACCGCCCGCGAGGCGGCGAAGCAGTCGCGGCGCAGCCGGATCCCCGAAGTGGCCGAGCTCGCCGGCACCGGCGACGTGTGCGCGCGGGTGGCGGCCGCCGACGCGGCGATCCTGCTGCACGAGGACGCCGACTCGCGGCTGTCGTCGCTGCCGCTGCCGGGGGAGGGCCCCGGAACCGGCACGACCGCCGACAGCGGCGGCGGCCGCGCCGGGATCGTCGTCGTGGTCGGGCCCGAGGGCGGGTTCTCCGACGCCGAGCTGGGCGCGCTGGAGTCCGCCGGCGCGGTGCGCGCTCTGCTGGGGCCGACGGTGCTGCGCACGTCCACGGCCGGGGTGGCCGCCCTGGCCGTGCTGCAGGCCCGCTGCGGACGGTGGTGACCCCGGGAGCGGGGCCCCGCCGCCGGCGGCCCGCGGCCGGCACTGCCGGACGTTGTATCCGGGAACGGTGCCGGCGACGCGGGCGGTGCGGGGCCGGTCAGGCGGCCTCGGCCGCCGTGGTGTCGCCGCTGCCGCTGCCGCTGCCCGAGGACGTGTCGTCCGGGTCGGTGGTGGACGTGTCCTCGTCCTCCCCGGCGTCGCCGTCGTCCGTGCCGTCCTCGGGCGGTGCGGTGGAGTCGTCACCGGAGCCGTCGCCGGTGTCGTCCTCCGGCGGTTCCTCGGCAGGGCCGGACGGCGTGCCGGTGGACGCGCAGCCGGTGTCGGAATCGTCGCCGGTGGAGTCCTCGCCGGCCGACGGATCGGGGGTGGGTGTCGGCGCGCCCGAAGGGCCGGTGGGGCAGGTGCCGGCGGTGCCGGGCGGCGTGGTCTCGCCCTCGGTCGGATCGGGGCTGGGGTGTGTCCCCGGCGGGGGGGCCGCGCCTTCGTTCGGAAGCTCGGCGGGCCCGGGCCGGGACGGGGCCTGACTGGGCACCCCGTCCTCGGACGGGGCGTCCTCGGCCGGTGCCTGGGACTCGGAGGCCGGTGTGGTCAGGGATTGCGGCAGGACCCGGTCGCGCACCTGCGGAGCCCCGAACAGCACCGAAGCCGCGATCAGTACCGCGGCTCCCACCGCCAGCGAGGGCCGCAGCCATGAGGCGTTGAGCAGAGCGGTCACCCAGCTCGTGCGCTGCGTTCGGGCCCGGATGGTGTCGAGCGCCTCGGGCGAGGGATCGACCGAGGCGGCTTCGGAGCGCAAGACGGCGCGGAGCCGCTCCTCGAAGGGGTCCTGGGGTGGTTCGGTCATGTCGTCTGCTCCAGAGCCGAGCGGAGCGCGGCTATCCCCCGTGCGGTGTGACTCTTGACGGCGCCGCGGCTGATGCCCATCGTGTCGGCGATCTGCGCTTCGGAGAAGTCGCCGTAGTAGCGCAGGACCACCGCCTCCCGCTGCCGGACGGGGAGGGTGCGCAGGGCTTCGATGACCGCCGCTCGCTCGAGTTCGCCCATCGCGCCCTGTTCGGCGCTGGGTGCGTCGGGCAGCGCCTTGGGCGCGTGCTTTTCTACCACGGCGCGGTGCCGCAGAACGGACCGGGCCCGGTTGACCACGGACTGGCGGAGGTAGGACAGCGCCTTGTTGGGGTCGCGCAGCCGGCGCCAGGCGCCGTGCATCGCGACGAAGGCGTCCTGGACGACCTCTTCGGCGGTGGCGGGGTCGCGAACGAGCAGGGTGGCCAGCCGCACCAGCGGGCGGTACTGCGTGGTGTAGAGCTGGGTGACGGCTTGGTCCGCGTCCCAGTCGACAGCGGACGGTGCCGCCGCGGCTCCTGCGACCATCGTTTCAGTCACATCCGTTTGACGCGCGCCCTTGTCCCCGGGTTTACGAAAGGGCATGCCTGTACTTCTCGTTCCGATCGTGGCGCGTCGTCGTCGGGATCGGGCGCCGGGCGCCGGGCGCCGGACCGCCTCGCGGGCCGGGGGCGTCGACGGTGCCCGCAGGCACTGCCATTGCGGCGGTGCGCCGACAGTACCGGACGGCGCGGCCCGCGTCGCGCGCAGTGCACGAGCGGCCCGCGGTGCACGGGGCGGGGCGCGGCGGGCCGGAAACGCCCGGCTGAACGGACGGATGGGGAGACCTCACAGGAGCACCACTTGCTGAGGGGACGGTTCCTTGAGCGGGGGCGTGACGACGCACACCGTACGTGCACGGTATGACGTAACCGTAGAAGATCGGGCGCGCGTGCGGCAGCCGGACCGTCTGACAGGCCGCCGTCCGCAGGCGCCCGGCGGGGCGCGGCCGCCCGCCCCGCTCGGGTGTCGTGCTCGGGCATCATGGAAGGGCCGCCCGCGTGAGGAGCTCCGGCCGGGGGCGGCAGCATCGGACGACGGAGACGGAGGGCCCCACGGTGACCACGACCGACCCCGACTGCCTGTTCTGCAAGATCGCGGCGGGCCGGGTGCCCGCCGAGATCGTCCGCGACGGCGAGCGTGTGCTGGCCTTCCGCGACATCAACCCGCAGGCTCCTACGCACGTACTGGTCATCCCGCGCGAGCACCACCCCGACGCCGCCGCGGCGGCCGCGGCCGGCAGCGGCCTGGTCGACGCGGTGGTGAGCGAAGCCCACGCCATCGCCGCGGACGAGGGCATCGACCGAACCGGCTACCGGCTCGTGTTCAACACCGGTGCGGGCGCCGGCCAGACGGTTTTCCACCTGCACTGCCACCTGCTGGGCGGGCGCGGAATGGAGTGGCCGCCCGGATAATCCCGGGGACCGGCACCGGCGCCGTTGATAGACTGGAAACGCACGACAGAGTTCGCTTCGATCACTGCGGCCACGGTGATCACGTCCCCGGCGGGGCCGTGCGACGGGCGAACGCGAACTTCGGACCGCGAGAGGCAGGGGCGAGACGGCCGCAAGGCCACATCATGGTCGACTCAACACAACAGAGCACCCACCAGGTGAAGATCGTCGTGCCCGAGGAGCACATGATGGTCCATCTGCTGGGCTCCGGAGACGAGCTGCTCCATACCGTCGAGCGCTCGTTCGACAGCGACATCCACGTTCGCGGCAACGAGATCACCATCAGCGGCAGCCCCGAGGAGACCTCGGTGGTGGTGCGGCTGATCGAGGAGCTGCTCGAACTCGTCAAGAACGGCACCGTGGTCACGCCCGACGCCATCGACCGCACCCTGGGCATGCTGCGTTCTTCCGAGGGCGGCGAGGAACGGCCCGCCGAGGTACTCACCCACGACATCCTCTCCTCGCGCGGGCGCACCATCCGGCCCAAGACCCTCAACCAGAAGCGCTACGTCGACGCCATCGACCGCCACACCGTGGTGTTCGGCATCGGTCCGGCCGGTACCGGAAAGACCTATCTGGCCATGGCCAAGGCGGTCAAAGCCCTGCAGAACAAGCAGGTCAACCGGATCATCCTGACCCGGCCCGCGGTCGAGGCGGGCGAGCGGCTGGGGTATCTGCCGGGATCGCTCTACGAGAAGATCGACCCCTACCTGCGCCCGCTCTACGATGCGCTGCACGACATGCTGGCGCCGGAGTCCATCCCCAAGCTGATGTCGGCGGGCACGATCGAGGTCGCGCCGCTGGCCTATATGCGCGGGCGGTCCCTCAACGACTCGTTCATCATCCTCGACGAGGCGCAGAACACCTCGCCCGAGCAGATGAAGATGTTCCTGACCCGCTTGGGCTTCGGCTCCAAGATGGTGGTCACCGGTGATGTCACCCAGGTCGACCTGCCCGACGGCACCACGAGCGGGCTGCGCACCATCGAGAACATCCTGCAGGGCATCGACGATATCGGCTTCTGCCGTCTGACCAGCACCGATGTAGTTCGCAACAAGCTGGTCAGCGCCATCGTCGAAGCCTATGGCCGATACGACAAGCAGCAGCAGAACGGCTCCCAGGGCGGGCGCGGCAGGTCGGGGGGTTCCCGCTCCGGCCGCGGCACCGGCACGTAGCCGATGGCACGGCCGCGGACCGGCCGCCCCCGGCGCGCCGCGCGCCGGGGGCGGCCGGCGTCCCCGCGCCGCGCCCCCGACACCGAGCACGAGACGAAGGCGCGCTGAGCAATGAGTATTGACGTCGCCAACGAGTCGGGCCTTCCCGCTGACGAGGAGCGGCTGTCCCGACTGGCCCGCTACGTCCTGGACGGGATGCGGGTCCACCCGTTGGCCGAACTGTCCATCGTCCTCGTCGACGAGGAGCCGATGACCGAGCTGCACGTGCGGTGGATGGACGAGCCCGGCCCCACCGACGTGCTGTCGTTCCCGATGGACGAACTGCGCCCCGGCGGGCAGGACGACCGCCCTTCCGAACCCGGCGTGCTGGGCGACGTGATCATCTGCCCGCAAGTGGCGGCGCGCCAGGCGGAGAAGGCCGGCCACAGCACCCAGGAGGAGATCGACCTGCTGTGCACGCACGGCATCCTGCATCTGCTGGGCTACGACCACGCCGAACCCGACGAGCACAAGGAGATGTTCGGCCTGCAGGGCGAGCTGCTCTCGGGGTGGCGTTCCGCTGAAGGGGCGGCCGGCGGCCGCCCGCACGAGAGAGAAGACACCGCCCGATGAGCGCCGGTTCGGCGGGCCCGGTGCCGGCGGCGGTCGCGGACGGGGGGCACCTGGCGGCGGCCGCCGCCCCGTTCGCCCCTGCCTACGCGTTCCCGTCCGCTGCGTTGTTCGTGCTGGCCGCGGCGTTCTTCGTGAGCGCCGAGGTCGCGGTCACCCGCAGCGGGGGCATCCAGCCCGAGCCGGGCGACGACAGCCCCTCCGCCCGGCGCCTGCGCCGGGTCCAAGCCGAGCCGGCCGAGCACCTCAACACGGTGCTGCTGCTGCGTGTGGCCTGCGAAGTGGTGGCGACGGTGTCCCTGGCGGCGGGTTTCATCGGCTGGCTGGGGGCCGGGTGGGCCGCCGCCGTCTGCACCGTCGCGGTGATGATCGTCGTCGACTACGTGTTCGTCGGGGTCACGCCCCGCATCCTGGGTCGCCAGTTCGCTCCGTCGGTGGCCGCGGCCGGCGTCAACGCCGTCGTGCCGCTCGCCTGGCTGCTGGCCCCGGTGTCGCGGGTGCTGGTCCGGATGGGCCGATCGCTGACCCCGCGCCACATCGGCGACCGCAGCGGCCCGTTCACCAGCGAGAGTGAGCTGCGCCGCCTGGTCGACCTGGCCGAGCGCGGCCACGTGATCGACGCCGAGGAGCGGGAGATGATCCACTCGGTGTTCAAGCTCGACGACACGTCGGTGCGCGAGGTCATGGTGCCGCGCACCGACATCGTGTTCGTCGAGCGCGACGCGCCGCTGGACGACGGCCTCTCCCTGGCACTGCGCAGCGGGTTCTCCCGCATCCCGGTCCTGGGCGAGGACGAGGACGACGTCATCGGCATCGTCTACCTCAAGGACGTCGTGTCCCGGGCGCGCCGGGACTGGACCAACGGCGGTGAGCCCGACGGCGAGGCCAAGGCCGAGACCGTGGGCGACGTGATGCGCACGGCGTCCTATGTGCCCGACTCCAAGCCCATCGACGAGCTGCTGCGCGACATGCAGCAGCGTCGCATCCACGTGGCCGTGGTGATCGACGAGTACGGCGGGACGGCGGGGCTGGTCACCATCGAGGACATCGTCGAGGAGATCGTCGGCGAGATCACCGACGAATACGACGACGAGGTTCCGCCGATCGAGCGCCTGGACGAGCGCCGCGCCCGCGTCACCGCCCGCCTGCCGCTGGGCGAGCTGGCGGAGCTGTTCGGCACCGAGCTGGACGTCGCCGACGTGGAGACGGTCGGCGGGCTGCTCGCCTACGCGCTGGGGCGCGTGCCCATCACCGGCTCCCGAGCCGAATACGCTGGGTTGCGGCTGACCGCCGAGGACACGGTGGGACGCCGCAATCAGACCGCCACGGTCCTGGTCGAGGCGCTGGAGCCCGCTGATGCGGGCGGAGCGTAACCCGCGCCGAGCCCGCTGCGGCGCCGGATCCGCCCCGAGCGCCCGCGCGCTGCCGCGACCGGGCCGGAAGACGAACCCGCTGGAAGGAAGGCGACCGTGACCGAGAGTTCGGCACCCGAGCAGCTCGACCCCGAGGACGAGAAGCTGGTCACGCTGGCGCGCGCCACCCGCGCCCGCACCGGGGCCGCCGAGGGCGCGGCCGTGCGCGACGAGACCGGGCGCACCTACACCGCGGCGACGGTGGAGCTGGCGTCGCTGAAGCTGACGGCGCTGCAGGCCGCCGTCGCCGCTGCGGTCTCCAGCGAAGCCGTGACCCTGGAGGCGGCGGCCGTGGTCACCGCGGCGTCCGGCGCCGCCGACACCGACCGGGCGGTCGCGGCCGACATGAAGACACCGCTGGTGGTGCTGGCCGGCCCCGACGGCACGCCCGCCGCAGCCCTGCGCGCCTGAGCGCGAGCACCCGATGCCGCGGCGGTAGCGAACGCCGCGGGAGCAGACGAGACTGGAGAGATGGACGACCTCGACCTGGAGAAGCTGCGGACCCCGCTGGCGATGCCCTCCTACCCGGAGGGCTTCCGCAGCGGCTTCGCCTGCTTCGTCGGCCGCCCCAACGTGGGCAAGTCGACCCTGATGAACGCGCTGGTGGGCCAGAAGGTGGCCATCACCAGTACCCAGCCCCAGACCACCCGGCGCACCGTCCGCGGGATCGTGCAGCGCGACGAATCGCAGCTGATCATCGTGGACACCCCCGGGCTGCACAAGCCGCGCACGCTGCTGGGGGAGCGGCTGGACAGTCTGGTGCGCTCAACCCTGGTCGAGGTCGACGTGATCGGCTTCTGCGTGCCCGCCGACGAACCGATCGGGCGCGGCGACACCTACATCGCCCGGGAGTTGGCGGCGCAGCGCGACACCCCGGTGGTCGCGCTGGTCACCAAGACCGACCGCACCGACCGGGCCGGCGTGGCCGAGCAGCTCGTGGCGGTGGAGCAACTGGGCGACTGGGCCGACGTCGTGCCCGTCTCGGCCGAGACCGGGTTCCAGGTCGACACCGCCGTCGGCGTGCTGTGCGGGCACCTGCCGGAGGGGCCGCCGCTCTACCCGTACGAAGACCTCACCGACGAGCCCGAAGAGATGCTGGTGGCCGAGCTCGTCCGCGAAGCCTCCCTGGAGGGGGTCCGCGACGAGCTGCCGCACTCGATCGCGGTCGTGGTCGAGGAGATGGTGCCGCGCGAGGAGACCCGCGACGGCCGCGAGATGATCGACGTCTACGCCTCGCTGTACGTCGAGCGGCCCAGCCAGAAAGCGATCGTGATCGGGGCCAAGGGGGCGCGGCTGCGCGAGGTGGGATCGGTCGCCCGCCGCCATATCGAGGCGCTGCTGGGTACCAAGGTCTACCTCGATCTGCGGGTGCGGGTGGCCAAGGACTGGCAGCGCGATCCCAAGCAGCTGCGCCGGCTCGGGTTCGACCAGCAGACGTGAGGCCGGCGCCCCGCACCGCGGCACCCTCCGGGAGCCACGTGGTCGGGGCCGCCGCACAGGTCGCGGCCCGTTCCCTGCGCGTTTCGGAGGGGCCTCCCGCCGGGCGCTCTGCGGCGCACCGCGCGCCGCAGCACGGCGGTGCCTAATCCCGGTGTTCGAGATCGCCGGCCAGTTGGACGGCGGTGCGGCGCACGATCGGAGCGGCGCGGGCGACGAGGTCCCAGCTCATCCGGGCCTCCGGTCCCGAGATCGACACCGCCATCATCGCCGGGCCGCCCAGCACGGGCACCGCCAGGCAGCGCACGCCGACCTCCTGCTCGCCGTCGTCTATGGCATAGCCCTGCTCGCGGATGCGGCTCATCTCGGCCTGGAACGTCTCGGTCCCGGTGATGGTGCGGTCGGTTGCGGCGGGCATACCGGTCCTGCTCAGGGCCGCCATGGCCGCCTTCTCCGGCAGCTGGGCCAGGAGCGCCTTGCCCACCCCCGCCGAGTGCGCCGGCACGCGCCGGCCGACCTCGGTGAACATCCGCATCGCGTGCTGGGAAGGGGCCTGAGCGACATAGACGACCTTGTCCCCGTCGAGCATCGCGAGATTGGCGGTCTCGCCCAGCTCGTCGACGAGGTGGCTCAGGTGCGGCCGCGCCCAGGTGCCCAGCATCCGCGAAGCGCTGTCGCCGAGACCGATCAGCCGCGGCCCCAGCGCGTAGCGCCGCGACGGGAGCTGGCGAACGTAGCCGTTGGCCAGCAGAGTGCGAATGATCCGGTGGATCGTGGGCAAGGGGAGCCCCGAGGAGTCGGCGAGTTCGCTCAGCGAGACCTCCCCGCCGGCCTCGACCATGATCTCCAGCAGGGAGAACGCGCGATCCAGGGATTGCACGCCGCCCGCGCGCGTCCGGGGGCCGGGGTCGGCGTCGGCCGCCGCCTGCGAGGTAGCCACGTCAGCTGCTCCCATCCTCGTACCCGGCGACCGCGGCGCCCGGTGCGCCGGCGTCCGCCGACTGGTGTCGTTTTCGAATTGTAGAAGTCGACGTCCGCTATACAGAAGGCGGATGCGCGATGAACGGGCGGTACGCACCCCCTCCGGCGCCGGCGGGGACGGCCGCGCCGCCGCTGCGGCCCCCCGGTGCGCTGCGGCCCCGGGGCGGCATCCGGACGCCATGGCAGGAAGAGGGCCGGCACGCGGGCACCGTGCTACCGGCCGCCGGGTCTTCGGAGCGTCGGTCAGCGTCTCGCGTAGCCGTATGCGGCGGCGCTGCCGCACATCGCGCCTCCTGCGCCGGCCTGCGGGCCGCCGGGGTCGGGCCCGTGCCATGCGGGACACGTTCCCGGGTCGGGCCCGCCGGATTCGCCACCGCGGTGCCCGGAGGTGTGCGGGCGAAGACCCGGTGTGCATCGCGGGCCGCCAGAGGACCGAAGGTCATTCCCCATCGCGGAATCTTTTTTCTGTATCCCGGATTCGTTCTCGTCGGGGAAGAGGCTCGGTTTCCGGCGGCTGCGGGCGGCTGCGGTGCGGGATCTCCGGTGCTGAGCGGATACGCGGATCGCTGCACACAACCGCACAGGGGTGGTTGACAACCCTCGCGGCGTGGCGCAAACTCACGTTATTCCTTCAAGTGAAAGAAGGATTCCGAATAACGGAATTCAGGGGCGGGTGTGTGCACGGACTCCGCCCCGCAGTTTCAGCCAGCCGCTCGGGCCGGTCGGCAGCCGCGCCGGCCGCGCCCCGATCCCGCCGCCCCTGACACCGGTCGTCCCGTCGGACCGGTCCGGTCGCGTCCGGACCGGTGCACCTCCGCACCGAACCGCCCGTTCCGTCCGTCCTCTCCAGGAGGCGAGCCATGAGCCACTCGCTGCCCTACACCGTCAACTGCTCGCTGATGTTCACCGAGCTTCCGCTGCACCGGCGCCCCGCCGCCGCACGCGGAGCCGGATTCGACGCCGTCGAGTTCTGGTGGCCGTTCGAGAGTGCCGCACCCGGCGACGCCGAGGTCGACGCGTTCGTCGCCGCCGTCGAGGACGCCGGCGTCCGCCTCACCGGCCTGAACCTGTTCGCCGGCCGGCTGCCCGGCCCCGACCGCGGCGTCCTCTCCCACCCCGACCGGGTCCGGGAGGTCCGCGACAACCTCGACGTCGTCGCCGGGATCGCCGCGCGCACCGGCACCACGGCGTTCAACGCGCTCTACGGCCTGCGCCAGGAGGGCGTCGACCCCGCCGAGCACGACGAGACCGCCATGGAGAACACCCTGGCCGCCGCCGAGGCGCTGGAGCCGGTCGGCGGCACCGTGCTCATCGAGCCGATCAGCGGATCCGCTGACTACCCCCTGATCACCGCCGCCGACGGCCGCGCGTTCGTCGCCGCCGCAGCGAAGGCCGGCGCCGCCCGCGTCGCACTGCTGGCCGACTTCTACCACCTGGCGGTCAACGGAGACGACGTGGCGGCCGTCGTGCGCGACCACGCCGCCGAGTTCGGCCACGTCCAGATCGCCGACGCCCCCGGACGCGGCGAGCCGGGCAGCGGGCAGCTGCCCCTGACGGATCTGCTCGCCGCCGCGCAGGAGGGCGGCTACGCCGGCCATGTGGGGCTGGAGTACAAGCCCACCGGTGCCACCGCCGACAGTTTCGCCTGGCTGCGCGGCTGACCTCCGGCTGCACCCCTCCGCTCCGTCTCCTCCGTCCGCGCCGCATACCGGCTGCACCGCAGCCCCGTCCTCCCGTCCTCCCGGCTGAGTCCGGCCGGGTCGCCCCGCGCCGTCCGCCGCTTCCGCCCGCCTCGCCGTGCGCCCGCATCCGGTGCCCCGTGGCCCGTCCGGCCCCGCCCCGCTCCGAACGGGCCGGGCCGCCGCCCGACCGCGGGCGCACACCCCCGGCGAACCCCGCACCCCCGCGAACCACCGCCCTTGAGGAGGGAAACGCCATGCCCCAGTCACCGACGGTCGCTTTCATCGGGCTCGGCATCATGGGTCTGCCCATGGCCGCCAACCTGGTCTCCGCCGGATTCACCGTGCGCGGCTACGACCGCGCCCCTCAGCAGACCGACCGCTTCGCCGGAAAGGGCGGCACCGCCGCGTCCTCGCTCGCCGAGGCCGTCGACGGCGCCGGCGTCGTCATCACCATGGTCCCCGACTCGCCCGACGTCGACGAGGCCATGTTCGCCACCGGCGGCGTATTCGACAGCGCTGCCTCCGGAACCCTGGTGATCGACATGAGCACGATCCGCCCCGACACCGCGCGCACCGTCGCCGAGGAGGGGCGCATCCGCGGCCTGCGGGTGCTCGACGCGCCCGTCAGCGGCGGTGAGACCGGTGCGGTCGAGGGCGTGCTGTCCATCATGGTCGGCGGGGACTCCGCCGACTTCCACGCCGCCGCCGACGTGTTCGCCCCGCTGGGCACCGCCGTGCCGGTCGGCCCCGCGGGGGCGGGGCAGACCGTCAAGGCCGCCAACCAGCTCATCGTCGCCGGCAACATCCAGCTCGTCGCCGAAGCGCTGGTGTTCCTGGAGGCCCACGGGGTCGACACCGAGGCGGGCCTGCGCGTCCTCAACGGCGGTCTTGCCGGAAGCACCGTGCTCACCCGCAAGGGCGAGGCGATGCGCCACCGCCGATTCGAACCGGGATTCCGCATCGGGCTGCACGACAAGGACATGGGCATCGTCACCGCCGCCGCTCGCGAGGCGGGCGTGCCCGTCCCGACGGGGGCGCTGGTGGCGCAGTTCATCGGCGCGCTGAAGGCTCAAGGCCACGGCGGCCTCGACCACTCCGCGCTGCTCGCGCTCCTCGACCGGATCGCCACCGAGCAGAAGTGAAACGGCGGCCGCCGACGGACGGCCGGCGCCCGTCGCGATGCGACCGCGACGCGGCGTCGACCCGCCCGCATCCTCCGCCGGCGGCCGCGCAAACCCGACTGGCAACGAAGGGTTCGGCGAAGATGGTACAGATGCCCGCGATGAACGCCGTGGTCGAGGTCCTCAAGTCCGAGGGGGTCGACACGGCGTTCGGCTGCCCGGGGGCGGCGATCCTGCCGCTCTACAAGGCGCTGGAGGAGGTGGGCGGGATCGAGCACCTGACCGTCCGCCACGAAGAGGGCGCCACGCACATGGCCGACGGCTGGGCGCGCACCAACGGCGGCGTCGGGGTGGCGATCGGCACCTCGGGTCCCGCCGGAACCAACATGATCACCGGTCTGTACACCGCCATGGCCGATTCCGTCCCGATGGTGTGCATCACCGGCCAGAACGTCTCGACCAAGCTGCATCAGGAAGCCTTCCAAGCGGTCGACATCGTCGAGGTCGCCGCACCCGTGACCAAATGGTCAGTCCAACTCAAGGAGGCCGGCCAGGCTCCGTGGATCTTCCGCGAAGCCTTCCGTGCGGCCCGCGAAGGGCGTCCGGGCCCGGTCCTCGTGGACCTTCCCCTGGACATCGCCCAGGAGCGGATCGAATACGACCCCGCCATCGACGCGCCGCTGCCGGTCCATCCCGTCCTGCCGCACCCGCCGCGGGTCGAGCGGGCCCTGGACATGCTGCTGGAGGCCGAGCGGCCGCTGATCCTGGCCGGCGGCGGCGTCGTCATCGCCGAGGCCGCCGGCGCCCTGCGCGAGGCCGCCGAGGCCCTGAACGTGCCCGTGCAGACCACGCTGATGGGCAAGGGCGCCTTCGACGAGGACAGTCCGCTGTACGCCGGGATGGCCGGAGTGCAGACGTCGCAGCGCTACGGAAACGCGTCGTTCCTCGAATCGGACCTGGTGCTGGCGGTAGGCGCGCGCTTCGGCGACCGCCACACCGGTCGGCTCGACGTCTACCGAGGCGACCGGCGGTTCATCCACGTCGACATCGAGCCCACCCAGATCGGCAAGGTCTTCGAACCCGACCTGGGCGTGGTCTCCGGCGCCGGGGAGTTCCTCACGGCGCTGGCCGAGTGCGCCGCCCGCCGCGGCCCCGCCCGCGACCTCCACGCGTGGACGCGCCGGGTCGGCAGGCTCAAGGCCGAACTGGGCCGGCGGGAGGACTTCGACTCCGTCCCGATCAAGGCGCCGCGCGTCTACAAGGAGATCAACGAGGCGTTCGGCCCCGAGGCCTACTTCGTCACCGCGATCGGGCTCTACCAGATCTGGGGAGGCCAGCACCAGAAGGCCCGCCGGCCCCGCCATTACCAGGTCTGCGGCCAGGCGGGCCCGCTGGGCTGGGAGATCCCCGCGGCCGTCGGCGTCCGCACGGCGCTCAAGCGCACCGACCCCGGCGCCGAGGTGGTCGGTGTCGTCGGCGACTACAGCTTCCAGTACACCGTCGAGGAGCTGGCCGTCGCCGCACAGTACGAGGTGCCGTTCGTGCTGATCATGCTCAACAACGAATACCTCGGACTGATCCGCCAGGCCGAGATCCCCTACGGCATGAACTACCAGGTCGACATCCACTACGACGAGTACGGCACCGACAACGTCAAGATCATGGAGGCCTACGGCTGCGCCGGGCACCGCGTCACCCGGCCCGGCGACGTCCGCGGCGCCATCGACTGGGCGCGCAACGAGGCCCGGCGGACCTCGCGCCCGGTGCTCGTCGAGGTCATGATCGAACGCGAGGCCAACACGCCCCACGGGCCGGCCCTCGACGCCGTCGCGGAATTCGAGCCGCTGCCCGGAGCCACCGCCTGAACCGGCGGTGCGGGGCCGGGACGGGCCGACGGCACCGCACCGCACACGCACCGCTCGACCAGGAGGCCACCGCCGGCGGGCGGCGTCCCGTCCACGCGCCTACCCGATCCGCCCCTGCGCAGGGGCGGATCGCGCAGGCTGGGGCCGGCGCGGACAGCGGAATCCACTCGTCGGATCCGCATCCGAAGATCCGGGAATCGTTCCTGTTCAGAGGATTGGGGGCGGTCTACGGGGCGGCAGTACCGGTGCCGATTCGGCCCCGCGGTGCCGCGTCTGCGTCCGGGCCTCTGCTACGGTGGCGAACACTATGCTGCGCGAGCTGCTCCTCCTTAGCGGCCGCGGCGGGGGTCGCTGAACCGGTCGACTCCCTCGCCGCGGGTCTTCGACGTGTTCACAGTCGGCCGCTGACCGCGAGCAGCCGCCCGTCTCCCACTACTCTCTTCATCGGCGAGACGCTCGGCGCATTCGTTCCGAGGAGCTTTTCCATGGTGCCGCAGCAGCAACCCAGTGGTATGCCGTTCCACCGCTACCGCCCCTTCCCCGCGGTCGATCTGCCCGACCGCACCTGGCCGTCCGCGACCGTCACCGCCGCCCCGCGCTGGCTGTCGACGGACCTGCGCGACGGAAACCAGGCGCTGATCGAGCCGATGGATCCCGAGCGCAAGCACGAGATCTTCGCCCTGCTGGTCCGCATGGGCTACAAGGAGATCGAGGTCGGCTTCCCCGCCGCCAGCCAGACCGACTTCGACTTCGTCCGCAGCCTCATCGAGGGCGACCTGATCCCCGACGACGTGCAGATCTCCGTGCTGACCCAGGGTCGGCCGGACCTGATCGAGCGCACGGTGCAGAGCCTGGTCGGCGCCCAGCGCTGCAGCGTGCACCTGTACAACGCCACGGCTCCGGAGTTCCGCCGCGTCGTCTTCGGCGTGGACCGCGACGCCTGCAAGGCCATCGCCGTCGACGGCACCCGCGCGGTCATGGACAACATCGACCACTACCTGGGCGACTCCGCATACGTCGGCTACCAGTACTCGCCCGAGATCTTCATCGACACCGAACTGGACTTCGCACTGGAGGTCTGCGAAGGCGTCATGGACGTCTGGCAGCCCGGTCCCGGCCGCGAGATCATCCTCAACCTGCCGGCCACGGTCGAGCGCGCCACCCCCAACGTCTACGCCGACCAGATCGAATGGATGAGCCGGAACCTGACCCGGCGCGAGCACGTGTGCCTGTCGGTGCACCCCCACAACGACCGCGGTACCGGCATGGCCGCGGCCGAGCTGGGCGTGATGGCCGGCGCCGACCGCGTCGAGGGCTGCCTGTTCGGCCACGGCGAGCGCACCGGCAACGTGGACCTGGTCACCCTGGGCATGAACCTGTTCAGCCAGGGCGTCGACCCCATGATCGACTTCTCCGACATCGACACCGTCCGGCGCATCGTCGAATACTGCACCCAGATGCCCGTGGCCCCGCGCCACCCCTACGGCGGCGACCTGGTCTACACCGCCTTCTCCGGGTCCCACCAGGACGCCATCAAGAAGGGCCTCAACGCCCTGGAGGAGGACGCCGCCCAGTCGGGAACGCCGGTGTCGGACTACCGCTGGCACGTGCCGTACCTGCCCATCGACCCCAAGGACGTGGGCCGCAACTACGAGGCCGTCATCCGGGTCAACAGCCAGTCCGGCAAGGGCGGGATCTCCTACATCCTGCACCGCGACCACGCTCTGGATCCGCCGCGCCGCCTGCAGATCGAGTTCTCCCACAAGATCCAGGAGTTCACCGATACCGACGGCGGCGAGGTCGACGGCGAACGGATCTGGGAGATCTTCACCCGCACGTACCTGAACGAGGACGGCCCGGTGGGCGTGCTGGCGCACCGCTCCGAGAGCGTCGAGGACGGCGGCTACCGCATCAGCGCCGACGTCCGGGTGCAGGGCGAGATCCGCGAGATCGCCGGCGCCGGCCAGGGCCCGATCTCGGCGTTCTGCGACGCGCTGACCGACGTCGACACCAAGGTCCGGGTACTGGACTACGTCGAGCACTCGCTGGACGTGGGCAGCGACGCGCGCGCCGCCGCCTACGTCGAGGCCGAGATCGACGGGCGCACCGTGTGGGGCGTGGGCATCCACCACAACATCACCACCGCTTCGCTGAAGGCGGTGTGCAGCGCCATCGGCGTCGCCCAGGCCGACGCGGCCGCCGAGGACGCCGGCGAGTGATCCGCAGCGGGCGGGCCCGGTGGGAACCGGCGGGCCCGCCCGCGGGCGGCCTCAGCGGTGCGGGGGACCGGTGCCGCCGGGTACGCCCGCGCCGTAGCGGGCCCGGCGATTGCGGCTGAACGCCGCCACCGCCAGGACCGCACTGATCGGCGACGCCCACCAGTGCTCGATCCACCAGTCCGCTCCCAGCCGGCTCCAGGCGGTGGTGCCTACCGCGCTGCCGGCGAGGCAGGCGGCGTAGAACAGGTCCAGATCGGCCGACAGTCGCGGTCTCCGGCCCAGCGCGCGGACCGAGCAGGAAACGGCGGACAGCGGCCCGCCCGCGGCCCACGCCACCAGGTACATCCGGTGCAGCACCGGATCGGCGACGTCGGCGTTCCACGCCCATGCGGCCAGGGCCGGCGAGGCCAGTGCCAACGCGGCGGCGCCGGCGCCGCCGGCGGCGCCCGGCAGGCGCGGACCGTCGCCGTCCGCGGTGCGGCCCATACTCCTCCGATACTCCCGTATCCGGGCGCAGGCAGCGCCGGCCGGTGTCCGGGCCGGCCCCCTGCGTGGGCGGGGCCGGCCCGGACACCTCATCCGGTACCGAAGTTCTGCGCCCACTTGGTGTCGGTCTCGGCGACCCCCACCTCGGTGTTGTCGCAGTCGAGGATGTTCTTGCGGTGTCCGGGGCTGTCCATCCAGCCCTCCATCACCGACGCGGCCGAGGTGTGGCCCGCGGCGACGTTCTCACCGGACCAGGAGTCGTAGCCGGCCTCCTGCGCGCGCTCGGCCGGCCCTTTGCCTTCGGGGCTTTCGTGGGCCATGTAATCGCGTTCGGCCATGTCCCGGGTATGAGCCTTGGAGGCCTCGGTCAGCTCGGGGTCCGTGCGCAGCGGATCGCAGCCGACCGCGGCACGCTCTTCGTCGGCCAGTTCCACGACCTCCCGGGCGAGCGCGGAGACCTGGGCGCCGTCGCCGGAGGAGCCGGCGGACGCCCCGCCGGACCCGTCATTCTGCCCGCCGTCGCCGGCCTCGGCGCCCTCCTCGTCCGGGGCGTCCTCCTCCGACGCGGGGGAGGGACCGACCGTGGTGTCGTCCTCGACCACCGGGTCGGGCGCCTCGGGCGCCTCGGGCGGATCGCCGGGCTGCGCTCCGCCGCCGCCGTCGCCGGCGCCCTGGCCGCCGTCGGCGGGCGGCCCGCTCTGCGGGGTGTCGAAGAAGTCGTCGGCGGCCGGCGGCAGGGCGTCGTCGGCTCCGGGGGAAGAGCCGGAATCGGACTGCGAGCCCGGGGTGAGGGGGTTGGCCGAGGGCGGGCCCGCGGCCGCGAGCAGCACCGCGGCCAGTCCCAGGCCCGCCGGGACCGCCGCCAGCGCTCCGACGAGCGTGCGTGGGGGCCGGCCGCCGCGACGCGCTGCCGGCTTCGCTAGTGAGGACCGTTCGCGTTCCCGGCGCCCGCTTCTTCTGCGATGTCCTCGTCGTCCGCGTGCCATGGCGTCGAGCCCCCGTTCGGGTCGGGATCTTTCGTTACTCGCGCGTGATCATAGGGCAAATCGAGACAGAAGGGGAGTGTGGGTTGTGATTCGCCCTCGTTGTCCATTCGACGGAGGACCCGACGCCCGCGGCATCACCGCCCGCAGGAGTGATGCGGCGGGCCGCCGGGGTCGGCGTGCGCGTCGGCGGCGCCGATCCGCGACAATGGGGGAGTGAGCCTTTACCGTGACGAGGGAGTCGTCCTGCGCACCCAGAAGCTGGGCGAGGCCGACCGCATCGTCACCCTGCTGACCCGGCGCACCGGCCTGGTGCGCGCGGTGGGCAAGGGAGTGCGGCGCACCAAGTCCCGATTCGGCGCCCGGCTGGAACCCTTCAGCCACGTCGACCTGCAGCTCTACACCGGCCGCACGCTCGACGTCATCACCCAGGCCGAGACCCTGCGCGCCTACGGCGGGTCCATCGTCGACGACTACTCGCGCTACACCGCGGCCACCGCCATGCTGGAAACCGCCGAGAAGGTCGTCTCCGTCGAGAACGACCCCCAGCTGCGCCAGTTCCTGCTGCTCATCGGCGGGCTGCGTACCCTGGGCGAGGGCACCCACGACTCCCGCCTGGTGCTGGACGCCTACCTGCTGCGGTCGCTGGCCGTGGCCGGATACGCGCCCGCCCTGCAGGAGTGCGCCCGCTGCGGCACGCCCGGGGGCCACCGCGCCTTCGCCGTGCACGCCGGGGGGTCGGTGTGCTCGGTGTGCCGCCCCCACGGCGCCTCCCACCCCGCTGCAGCGACCCTGCAGCTGATGCTGGCCCTGCTCGGCGGCGACTGGCCCACGGCCGACGCCAGTGAGGACCGCCACCGCAACGAGTGCAGCGGGCTGGTGGCCGCCTACCTCCAGTGGCACCTGGAGAACGCAATCCGATCGCTGCGTCTTGTGGAGCGCTCTTGAGCCTGTTCAACCTGTCCTCCTCCAGCCGGGCCTACCGCCCGCCCGACCCCCACGCCAGCGGGGCCCGGCCTCCGGAGCTGCCCCGGGAGCTGATCCCGCGCCACGTGGCCATCGTCATGGACGGCAACGGCCGCTGGGCCAAGGACCGCGGCCTGGCCCGCACCGAGGGCCACCGGGCCGGTGAGACCTCCCTGTTCGACGTCGTCGAGGGCGCCGTGGAGCTGGGGGTGGACTGCCTGTCGTCCTACGCCTTCTCCACCGAGAACTGGAAGCGCTCGCCCGACGAGGTCCGCTTCCTCATGGGCTTCAACCGCGAGGTGATCCGCCGCCGCCGCGACGAGCTGCACGCCATGGGGGTGCGGGTCCGCTGGGCCGGCAAGCGCGGGCGGCTGTGGAAGAGCGTCATCTCCGAGCTGGAGGACGCCGAGGAGATGACCAAGGACAACACCGCGCTGACCCTGCAGTTCTGCGTCAACTACGGCGGCCGGGCCGAGATCGCCGACGCCGCCGCCGCCATCGCCCGCAAGGCCGCCGAGGGCAGGATCAACCCGGAGCGCATCACCGAGGCGACGCTGGCCGAACACCTCGACGAGCCCGAGCTGCCCGACGTCGATCTGTTCCTGCGTTCCTCCGGCGAGCAGCGCACGTCCAACTTCCTGCTGTGGCAGTCGGCCTATGCCGAGATGGTCTTCCTGGACACCCTCTGGCCCGACTTCGACCGGCGGCACTTCTGGCACGCCTGCGAGATCTACGCCAGCCGCGACCGCCGCTACGGCGGGGCCGTGCCCAACCCGGTCGAACCCGGTCCGGCGACCGGCGAGCGGGACGCCGGACCGGACACCGAGGAGGCGCGGTGAGCCTGCTGGACACCGGGCGTCCCGCACTCGACTTCGTCGCGCTGGGCGACAGCTTCACCGAAGGCGTGGGCGATCCCTACCCGACCGAGCGGACCGGCGGTGCGCCCCGCTACCGCGGATGGGCCGACCGCGTCGCCGAGCGCCTGGCCGGCCGGGTCCCCGGGCTGCGCTACGCCAACCTGGCCGTGCGCGGCAAACTGATGAACCAGATCGTCGGCGACCAGCTGCCCCGGGCCGTCGAGATGGCCCCGGATCTCGTGACGCTCTCCGCGGGCGGCAACGACCTGCTTCGGCCCGGCGGCGACCCCGACCGGCTCGCCCGGGTACTGGAGCAGGCGGTGCGCCGGCTCCGGGACACGGGGTCCGATGTCGTGCTGTTCACCGGCGTCAACGTCAGCGGCGGCTTCATGCGCCTGCGTATCGGCACGTTCGCGCGGTACTACCTCAACGTGCGCGCCATCGCCGACCACTACGGCTGCTACTTGGTCGACCAGTGGTCGATGGACACGCTGACCGACACGCGCGCCTGGGACGCCGACCGGTTGCACATGTCCCCCGAGGGCCACCGCAGGCTCGCGCTGAAGGTCTGCGCGATCCTGGGGCTCCCGGTCGAGGACGACGGTGACGCCCCGTGGCCGCCCGTGCCGCCGGCCGACCGCCGCACCGCGCGCCGCGCCGACGCGCAGTGGGCCCGCGAGCACCTGGTTCCCTGGATCGGCAGGCGCCTGACCGGGCGGTCCTCCGGTGACCACGTCTCCGCCAAACGCCCGGACCTGCAGTACCTGACGCCGCACCGCTCCGCCGAGCCGCCGCGGTAGCGCGCCGGCCGGAACCGGTCCGGGGCCCGCACCGGGGGCGGGCGGTCGACCGTGACAGTCGCAACAGAGGCCGCTCAACCCCGAACCTACTGTCGCGTAACCCGAGGTGGCGGGTGCATCATCGGGAAGCATGAGCGGGTTTGCCAGCGGGAGCGACATCATCTCCTACGTCGCCGTGGGCGACAGCTTCACCGAAGGTCTGGACGACCCCTGTTGTGAGACCGACGGCACCGGGCCCGTGCGGTACCGGGGCTGGGCCGACCGGCTGGCCGAGCATCTCGCCGCGGATCGCGACGAGGTGCGCTACGCCAACCTGGCCGTGCGCGGGAAACTCATCCGGCAGGTCACCGGGCACCAAGTGCCGCGGGCCGTCGAGCTGCAACCGGACCTGGTCACCTTCTGCGCCGGCGGAAACGACATCATCCGCCCCGGTGCGGACCCCGACGCCACGGCGCGGATCTTCGAAACCGCGATCCGCAAACTGGCCGCCACCGGCGCGCGCATCGTGGTCTTCACCGGCATGGACACCGGCTTCCAGCCGGTCATGCGCCACCTGCGCGGCAAAGTGGCCACCTACAACATGCACGTGCGGGCGGTCGCCGACGACTACGGCTGCGACGTGGTGGACCTGTGGGGCATGCACGTGCTGCGCGACCGCCAGGCCTGGAGCCGCGACCGGCTGCACCTCTCGGCCGAGGGGCACCGCCGAATCGCGCTGCGGGTCTGCGAGGTCCTCGGTGCGGACACGCCCGCCGACTGGCGCGAACCCTGGCCCGCCGCAACCCCGCGGCCGTGGCGGTCCGCCCGCCGGGAGGACCTGGTGTGGGCCCGGGAGCACCTGGTGCCGTGGATCGGGCGGCGGCTGACCGGGCGTTCCTCGGGAGACGGGATCGAACCCAAGCGCCCCGAGCTGGAACCGCTGCAGCCGGCCGGCCCCGGGAACTGAGCCGCCCCGCCGTGCGCGGCCGGATCCCCGGCGGCTTTTCAGGCGGTGGCGCACGCCGCGCAGGTACCGAACACCTCGACGGTGTGCGTGATGCCGGTGAATCCGTGCTGCGTGCCCACGGTCTCGGCCCAGCGTTCCACCTGCGGCCCTTCGACCTCGACGGCCTTGCCGCAACCGCGGCAGACCAGATGGTGGTGATGGGTGTCGGTGATGCAGGCGCGGTAGACGGCTTCGCCGTCGTCGGTGCGCAGCACGTCGATCTCGCCGGAGTCGCTGAGGGTCTGCAACGCCCGGTATACCGTGGTCAGGCCGATCTTGGAGCCCTCCGAGCGCAGGTCCGCGTACAGGTCCTGGGCGCTGCGGAACCCGGTGCTCTCGTTGAGGGCCTGGCGAACTGTCTCGCGTCGTGTACTCATGACGTAATGCCCCCCTGCTCGGTCTGGGGAATCGTACCCGCAGCGGGTGTTCCTGCGGTGCCGCGGGGCCCGCGCGCAGCGCCCCGCGCGCTGCGCAGCAGATAGCCCGCCGCTACGGCCGCCGCGAACACGCCCAGGGCCAGCAGCACGATGGCCGCTCCGGGTGCGACGTCGGCGTAGAAGGCGGTGGACAGGCCGCCCAGCGCCGCGGCGACCCCGATCGCCACCGCCAGTGCGAGGGTCACGCGGAAACTGCGGCTGAGCTGTTGCGCCGCGGCCACCGGCACCACCATCAGTGCGCTGACCAGCAGCACGCCCACCACCCGCATCGCCAGGACGACCGTCAGGGCCGCCGTGACCGCGATGACCAGGCTCAGCATGCGCACCGGGAGGCCGTGGGCGCGGGCCGTCTCCTCGTCCTGGCACAGCACGAACAGCTCGCGGCCGAAGTAGCCCACGGTGCCCAGCACCAGCACCGCCAGCACCGCCACCATCGCGATGTCGCCGCTGCTGACGGTGCTGACGGAGCCGAACAGGTAGGCGGTCAGGGTGGCGGTCGTGGTGCCCGGGGCCAGCCCGATCAGCAGCACGCCACCGGCGATGCCGCCGTAGAACAGCAGGGCCAGGGCGACGTCGCCGCTGGTGCGCGCGCGCACCCGGACGAGCTCGATCAGTCCGGCGCCGATCGCGGAGACGATCGCCGCGGTGACGACCGGGGAGGTGCTGGTGAGGAACCCCAGAGCGACGCCCGTGAGCGCCACGTGGCCGATGCCGTCGCCCAGCAGCGCCAACCGGCGCTGCACCAGGAACGTGCCGATGACCGGTGCGACCATGCCCACCAGAACGGCGGCCAGCAGGGCCCGGCGCATGAAGTCCAGTTGGAGCATCTCAGTCACGGCGGGGCACCTCGATGTCGGGAAGGGCGCCCGAGGCGGGGTCGGGATCGGCGTGCGGGTGGACGTGCTCGTGCCCGGGGCGCGCGCACTCGCCTTCGGGGCGGGGCGGGGGCCCGTCGTGCACGATCCCCCCGCCGGAGAGCACGACGCTGCGGCCGATCAGCGGCTCCAGCGGGCCGAGCTCGTGCAGCACGAGTACGACGGTGGCGCCCTGGCCGCTCAGTCGGGTGACGGTGCGGGCGAGCGCGCGCTGGCTGGCGGCGTCGACGCCGGCCATGGGCTCGTCCATGAAGAAGGTGTCGGGGCGCGCCGCCAGCGCGCGGGCGATGAGCACCCGCTGCTGCTGGCCCCCGGAGAGCTCGTGCACGGAGTCGCGCGCGCGGTCGGCGAGGTCGACGGCTGCGAGCGCTTCGTCCACGGCGGCGCGCTCGCCGGCGGTGGCGCGGTGCAGCCGCCGGCGCCGGACGACCTGACCGGAGGCCACGACTTCGCGCACGGTGGCGGGAACGCCGCCTCCGGCCGACAGGCGCTGGGGCACGTAGCCGATCCGGCCCCACTCGCGGAAGCGGTGCAGCGGCGTGCCGTGCAGTTCGACGCTTCCGGCGGACAGCGGCACCAGGCCCAGCATGGCGCGCATCAGCGTGGATTTGCCCGAGCCGTTGGAGCCGAGGACGGCCACGGTCTCGCCGGCGGGGACGTCGAGGCTCACCCCGCTGAGGACGGCCGCGTTGTCGTAGGCGACGGCGGCGTCGGCCACGCGGACGGCGGGGGCCGGCGCCGTGCCGGTGGTAGCGGTGGACACGTTCCGAGTATCGCGAAAACGAAAACGATTGTCAAAATTGGGTGAAAGCGGTACCGGCGGGGCGGGAGGCCGCCGGCGCCCCGCGTCAGAACACGCCGCTCTGCAGCAGCCCCAGCCCGAGCAGCACCCCGACCGCCACGACGCGCATCGCCCGTTCGCCGCTGCGCAGGCGCGGCCAGGCCAGAAACGCCAGCCACCCGAAGAAGGCGGCGAGCAGGACCAGCAGTGCGGCGCCGATCACGCCCGACACCACCAGGCCCGCGATGAGGACCGCGCCGACCGTCGCCGGCAGCAGCAGGCCCGGCGCATTGTGCAGCCACACCAGCGCGACCGCGCTGCGCCGCTCGATCTCCCGGCGCACCCGCCCGGCACCCGGTGTGTAGAACGTGTCTCCCTGCGGCAGCGGCCGCGAGGCCCCCGCCGCGCCGTCGTGGCCGGCGGACCGGCCCGTTCGCCGCCTATCGCTTTCGGCCGACACCGTCTCCTCCGCCCGTTCCGCCTCCGCGCCCCGCCGCGGAGGCTCCTGCTCCGGAAGCTTAGGCCCGGGGACTCGCCGCCCTCAACGGTGGGGACGGCACCTCCGGGGCACCGCTCACGATCCGTTGCCTCCGAAGACTGCGGTAACGGCGCGCAGTTCGCGCTGCGAGCGAGCACCCGCCCGCCGGAGACGCGTCGCGCACAGCCTGCCGCCGCACGGACTCCCCGCGCTCGGCGGACGACCACGAGCGGTGCCGTGTGCCCGGTCGTGCGGCGGCCCGCCCGATGGCGCTATTCTGTTCGCCGGGGCGGAGCCGCCGTCGAGCGGGAAGGCTCCTCGCTCCGCGCCGCGCGCCCGTGTCACGTGCTGCTCTGTGCGTTCACAGCGAAATCCAAGCTGCCGACGATAGACACGGTGGTGCACAGCCAGGGCGGGGGAGACCCTGGAGGCCTGCGGAGAAGGCGGTGGGCGGCCGCAGCGGCTCCGTTCCCGGTCGAGGGGCGGCGGCCGACTCGTGCGGGTTCCTGTGGCAGTGTCGGAGGTTTACCGGTCGCTTACTCGCGGTGACCTAGGTTGTCGTTCCGACGCCACCGCGATCCCCCGCCGTCCGATCTTCGTGCTCCGTAGCAGACACGTCGGGAGATATCTTTTCCGTGCCGAAGTTCAGTGTGATCGTGACTTTCGACGTCACCGAGCCGCATCTGCACGACAGTTTCGATTCTCTGGCGCGCCAGGATCAGCGCCACGACGACGTCGAAGTCGTCCTTGTACCCGTGGCGCCTCGCACCGGCCCCGCCGACGGCGACGCGGAGACCGGCGGCGCTGATCCCGCTTCGGCGGGCGTCGACATCGATCCCGACGATCCCGACGGGGCCGACGGCCAAACCCGGGCCGACGCCGAAGAGTCGCAGGAGTCGCCCGAGGAGGACAGCGACGAGGCGGTCGACACCGTCCGCTCCGAAGGGCTGGCCGCCGCCCGCGAGTTCGCCGCCGACCCGCCCGCCGGGTCGGCGGTGTCGCTGTCGGCGGAGACCGCCGATTCCCACCGCGCGGCCCGGTCGCTGGGCGCCGCCGCGTCCTCGGGGGACTACCTGCTGTTCCTGCGCGGCGGCGACATGCTGAGCAGCTACGCCCTGTCCTACCTGGGCGGCAGCCTCGACGAGTCCGGCTCCGACCTCGCCACCGGCGACATCTACCGGTTCAACGAGCTGGGATCGCGCCCCTCCTCCGCCCACCGCAGCGTCTTCGGCGATACGCGCACCGCGACGGACCCGCACGCGCTGCCGGCTCTGCTCGTCGACCGGTTCCACGGCAACAAGCTGTGGCGGCGGACGTTCTGGGACCGCCTGCCCGCCGGCGGCTTCGCCCCCGCGGGGGCCGACCGCGACACCGACCTGGACGTGGTGCGGGCGTACTTCGCCGCCCGCGGAACGGACGTCCTGGAGGCCCCCGTCCACCTGGCACGCGACCGCGCCGGCGGCGACGACTTCAGCGCAGCCCCCGCTCTGGCCCGGCGGATCGCCGCGCTCGCCGCGCTCTCCGATGCGCTCACCGGCTCCGACCGCGACCTGTGGGACAGCCGCGCGCTGCGCAGCGACCTGCGGTCGATCCTGCTGCGCCTGGACGACGCCGACGACGACGCCCGCGGGCGCTTCCTCGATCTGGCCAACGCCTACCTGGACACGGTCTCGCGCGAGGTCCTGGACGGCCTCGCGCCGCTGCACCGGCTGAACTACTTCCTGGTGCGCAAGCGCCAGGAGGAGCGCCTGCTGGAGACCGTCGTGTTCCAGAAGAGCGTCGAGCTCAAGAAGACGCCGGTCGTCCGCCGCGGCTTGCATTACTACATCCGCTACCCCTTCTTCGAGGACGCCGGCGCGGGTGTTCCCCGCGACGTATACCGCGCCGACAGCGAGCTCAAGGTCCGGCAGAAGACCGAGTCCGTCGAGTGGCGCGACGGGCGGCTGGTGGTCTCCGGCCGGGTGGGGATCGTGCACCTGCGCGCCGCCCGCCGCTGGCAGCAGCAGGTGTTCGCTTTCGCGGTCGACACCGGAACGGGGCGGCGCATCGCCGTGCCCGTCAAGGTGCGCCGCGCAGGCGAGTACCTGCTGCCCGACGTGCCCACCGCCGCCCGGCACGACTACGGCGGCTTCGAGATCACCGTCGACCCGGCCCGGCTGCGCGGCCGCGGGCAGCGGGAGTCCCGCTGGCAGCTGGAGCTGGTGGTGATCAACCGCGGGCTGCTGCGCCGCCGCATCGTGGGCAACCCCGTCAGCGGACCGCCGGAGCGCCCGCCCTACCGAGAGATCGCCGACGACGTGTGGGTGCGCCCGTCCTGGGACAGCGGCGACCGCCTGTCCATCGCGGTCGCGCCGGTGCAGGCCCGGCTGTCCGAGCACCGCCTCAGCCGCTCCGGGCCCGGCCCGGAGCTGGTGCTGGGCGGCGAGTTCGTCGCCCCGCCCGCGGCCGAGACCCGCTACTTGCGGCTGACCCGTTCTCCGGGGACCGCGCGGCTGGAGTACCCCCTCGACGTCGACGGGGCGCGCTTCTTCGCGCGGGTGCCCGTCGGCGACCTGATCGACAACGCGGTCGACGAGGGCACCCGCATGCTGCGCCAGGAGACGTGGGAGACCGAGCTGGCGGCCCCCGACGGCCGAACCGCATCGGTGGTGGTGCCCGACGACGTCGAGTCGGCCGCCTACGCGGCCGTGGACGGCTACCACGAGGTCGCCGTGCAGCGCACCAGTACCGGCTACCTGCGTCTGCGCGGCGGATGGGCCCACCCCGTGGTGCGCGACGTGTCGTGGTCGGGGCGCAATCTGGTGCTGGAGGGCTCCTATTCCGCTCACGCCGGTGCCGAGCTGGTGTTCAAGGCGCTGGGGCGCGACGAGGAGCACTCCGTGTCGCTGACGCGCGACGGCGACTCCTTCCGCGCCGTGTTCGCCCCCGCCGACATCCCCACGCTCTCGGGCACGCTGCCGCTGTCGGCGGGCAGTTACCAGCTGTGGGCGCGGGTGCGCCGCGGCGACTGCCCGGCCACCGACATCGGCGCCGAGGTCGACGCTGATCTGCTGCGCCGCCTGCCGCTGCGCATGGAGACCCCCGAGCGGACCTATGCGTTCGAGGACACCGGCAGCGAGACCCCCGTACTCCGCGTGGGCAGCGATCTGCGTGCCGAGGAGAAGGGAACCTACGCCCAGCAGCGCCTGCGCGACACGGTCTACCCGGTGCTGCGCGAGGAGCCGCTGGAGCCCGGAGTCCTCTTCGACAGCTACACCGGCCGCCAGTTCTCCGACAGCCCGCACAGCATCTACGCCGAACTGCGCTCGCGCGGAGGCTGGGCCGACTCCCCGATGTCGTGGCTGGTCAAGGACGGCCAGGTGACGTTGCCCGACGACCTGGCCCCGGTGCGCTACAGCGGCCGCGACTACTACGAGGCGCTGGCCCGCAGCTCCTACCTGGTGACCAATTCCCGCCAGCCGTCGTGGTTCACCCGCCGCCCCGGCCAGGTCGTCGTGCAGACCTGGCACGGATCGATGCTCAAGCGCATCGGCTTCGACATCGAGAACATCCGCGGCAAGTCCCGCGACTACCACGAGAAGCTGGCCTGGGAGACCCGGCAGTGGGACTACCTGGTCTCGCCGAGTCCGTGGGCCACCCCGATCCTGCGGCGCGCGTTCCGCTTCGAGGGCGAGATCCTGGAGACGGGCTACCCGCGCAACGACATCTTCTTCTCGCCGCGGCGCGACGAGATCGCCGAGCGCACCCGCCGCCGCCTGGGCCTGCCCGAGGGCAAGAAGGTGGTGCTGTACGCACCCACGTGGCGCGACGACAAGTACTACACCCGCGGCAAGCACAAGCTGGATCTGCACCTGGACCTGCAGCGGATGTACGAGAAGCTCGGCGACGACCACGTGCTGCTGGTGCGCCGCCACCCGCGGGTCGTCGACAGCGTGCCGATCGTGGGGCGCGACTTCGTCTACGACGTGTCGCTGTACCCGGAGATCATGGAGCTGTTCCTGATCACCGACGTGCTGATCACCGACTACTCGTCGATGATGTTCGACTTCGCCAACACCGGCCGCCCGATGCTGTTCTTCACCTACGACATCGAGAGCTACCGCGACAACCTGCGCGGCTTCTACTTCGACTTCGAGGAGACGGCGCCCGGGCCGCTGCTGTCGCACTCCGACGACGTCATCGACGCATTGGTGAACGTCGACGAGGTCGGTGCGTCCTACCGTGACGCGTATTCGGCCTTCACCGGGAAGTTCTGCCCGCTGGACGACGGCAGCGCCGCCGCGCGGATCGCGGACCGGGTCTTCGGTGCGGACTGAGCGCCGCGCCGCGCGCCGTGCGGGCCCGCACGGCGCGGCCCGCGCGATCGGTCCCGCGCGCCCGGCGGGTGAGAGGATGGGCCCGTGATCGTGATCACCCGCTACACCGTCGCCTCCGGCGGGGAGGACGCGTTCCTCGCCGACGCCGAGGCCGCCGTCGAGGCGATGTCCCGGCGCCCCGGATTCCGCGGATCGCGCATCGGGCGGGCCGCCGACGATCCGCAGCTGTGGACCGTGGTCACCGAATGGGACGGCCCGGGCGCCTACCGGCGGGCGCTGTCGGACTTCGACGTGCGCATGGCGGCGGTTCCGCTGCTGTCGACGGCCTACAACGAGCCCAGCGCCTTCGAAGTGCTCGCGCGCCGCTCACCCGAGGACGGCGGCGCCGCGCCCGGGGCCGGCGAGCAGCCCGGCGCCTGAAGCCGACTCCCGCAAACCGGGCACAGGGCGGCGAACCCGTCAAGCGCGCCGGTTCCGGTGCGTATCGTCGTGGATGCACGTCCGCTCCGAGTAGTCCCTTAAGCTGGGCACTTACCGTAAGTACATCGCGTTGCGCGATCCGCCGACCGCCAGCCGGATGGAGAATCGAGAAACCAATGGCCGCCAAGTCTGAGGCAATGGACGCCCTCGTCAACCTCGCCAAGCGCCGGGGGCTGGTCTACCCCTCCAGCGAGATCTACGGGGGTCTGCGCGCCTCGTGGGACTACGGCCCGCTGGGCGTGGAGCTGAAGGGCAACGTGAAGCGCCAGTGGTGGCGCGCCCTGGTCCAGGAGCGCGAGGACATCGTCGGCCTGGACTCCAGCGTGATCCTGGCTCGCGACGTGTGGGAGGCGTCGGGCCACGTCAACGCGTTCGTCGACCCGCTGACCGAGTGCCAGTCCTGCCACAAGCGCTTCCGCCCCGACCACCTGATCGAGGCCTACGAAGAGAAGCACGGCCATCCGCCCGAGAACGGCGTGGACGACCTCGCCTGCCCCAACTGCGGTGCGAAGAAGTCCTTCACCGAGCCGCGGATGTTCAACGCGATGCTGCGCACCTACCTCGGTGCGGTCCAGGACGACGAGTCGGGCCTGGCGTTCCTGCGGCCCGAGACCGCCCAGGGCATCTTCATCAACTACCTGAACGTGCAGCAGAGCGCGCGCAAGAAGATCCCCTTCGGCATCGGTCAGATCGGCAAGTCGTTCCGCAACGAGATCACGCCGGGCAACTTCATCTTCCGCACCCGCGAGTTCGAGCAGATGGAGATGGAGTTCTTCGTGCGCCCCGGCGACGACGAGGAATGGCACCAGTACTGGATCGACAGCCGCATGCAGTGGTACGCCGATCTGGGTATCTCCAAGGAGAACCTGCGGCTGCACGAGCACCCGCAGGAGAAGCTCTCGCACTACTCCAAGCGCACGGTCGACATCGAGTACCGGTTCAACTTCGCCGGGACCGAGTGGGGCGAACTGGAGGGCATCGCCAACCGCACCGACTTCGACCTCTCCACCCACGCGCAGGCCTCGGGCGTGGACCTGTCCTACTTCGACCAGGAGACCGACGAGCGCTACGTGCCCTACGTGGTCGAGCCGGCGGCCGGCGTGGACCGGGCGGTGCTGACGTTCATGCTCGACGCCTACAACGTCGACGAGGCGCCCAACGCCAAGGGCAAGATGGAGCGGCGCGCGGTCATGCGGCTGGATCCGCGCCTGTCGCCGGTCAAGGTCGCGGTGCTGCCGCTGTCGCGCAACTCCGACCTTTCGCCCAAGGCCCGCGACCTCGCCGCGGCCCTGCGCAAGCGCTGGAACGTGGAGTTCGACGACGCCGGTGCGATCGGCCGCCGCTACCGCCGCCAGGACGAGATCGGCACGCCGTTCTGCGTGACCGTGGACTTCGACACCCTGGAGGACGGTGCGGTCACCGTTCGGGAGCGCGACACGATGTCGCAGGAGCGCGTCTCGCTGGACCAGGTGGAGATGTACCTGGTGGAGCGACTGCCGGGCTGCTGAGGCGGTCCCGGCTGGAGCGGCGCGCCCCGCTTGCACCGGACACGAAACACGAAAGAGGCGACCGGACCCGGGGGGATTGGTTTCCGGTCGCCTCGTTCGGTATGCCGGACGCACACATCCGGCGGAACCGGTTCTCACGGTATCTGCGCGATCCGTGGACGTCCCGAGGTGCGGGCGGCTCGTCCGCAGGTGTAAGCGAATCGTGACTGGTGATCGTCGGCGGCGCCGCCGGGGCGCCGACAGCCGCGGGGCACCGGTGGAACATGTTCCCTGTGGTGTCGTCCCAGGTGGCGCCGCGTCGCCGGCGGTTCGGGGCGCCGGGCGCCGCAGCCGGCCCGGGAGGGTCAGCCTGCCGTGTAGACGACGAACGAGACCGCGATGTAGTGGCACGCGTAGGCGGCCACGGTCAGCGAGTGGAAGATCTCGTGGAAGCCGAACCAGCGGGGGGCCGGGTCGGGGCGCTTCAGGGCGTAGACGACGGCGCCGGCGCTGTAGAGCAGCCCGCCGATCAGCACCAGGATCCAGGCCGCCGGGTGGGTTCCGCCGATCAGCTGGGGGATGAACAGTACGGCCACCCATCCGATCGCGAGGTACAGGGCGGTCGACAGCCAGCGGGGCGCGTTCACCCAGAAGATCTTGAACAGCACTCCGGCGACGGCGCCCGTCCAGATCAGCGTGAGCATCGCCGTGCGCAGTCCGCCGTCGAGCACCAGCACGACGAACGGCGTGTAGGTCCCGGCGATGATCAGGTAGATGTTCGCGTGGTCCATCCGGCGCAGTACGGCCCGCGGACGGCGGGACCAGCGGCCGACGTGGTAGACGGCCGAGGTCGTGAACAGCAGTACCGCCGATGCGGCGTAGACGGCCGCGGCGGCGCGGGCCGCCGGGGTGGGGGCCAGGCTGATCAGGACGATCCCGGCGGCCAGCGCCAGTGGAGCGGTGCCCAGGTGCAGCCAGCCGCGCAGGCGCGGTTTGACCGCGTCGACGAGGTCGGCGGCGATGCCCCGGGCGCCGTCGTGCTGCCGGTTGCGGGGCTGTGACGGGTGTGTCACCGCGTCCTCGGCTCGTTGTGGGCGCACACCTGTTCCTCCGTCCTCCCGCGGGCCCGCTGCGGCGCGGGCGCGGGGGACTCTGCGCCCCCCGCGCCCGCGCCGCAGCGGAGGCGTTACCACAGCAGATTATAACCTACGGATGCGTAGGTTACTGGCGAGTAATTCTGTGTCGCTCGGCACAGAGGAGCGTCCGGGTCAGCCGCGGGCATACGTGGTGCCGGTGGAGCGGACCCCCGGAACGGCGTTGTTGCGGAACGCGTCGACGAACAGGGCGCGGTCGCTGCGCGCCTGCTCGGCGTAGCGGCGGGCGAAGCGGGTGTTCCAGGCGATGAACTCCTCCTCGTGCCCGTCGAGCGCCTCGATGATCGCGTTCTCGGTCGTGAAAGGCACCAGCGACTGGTCGGAGTCGCGGTCGGAGACGCAGTGGGCCTTGGCCGTGGCCCGGCCGAGATAGGCCGCCACCGCTGCGATCTCGTCGGGTTCGGTCAGGTCGCTCCAGTCCAGGTCGTCGGTGTAAGGCGAGAGTTCGGAGACGACGAAGCCGGTGCCGCCGTAGGTGGTGTGGCCCAGGAGCGGGTCCGCGTGGGCCTGGAGCGCGCGCTGGGAGACGGCGGTGCGGTGGCCGTGGTGGGGGAAGTAGTCGCGGATGCGGTCGTCGGTGACCACGCGGGAGGGCGCCGCCACGTTGCCCTGCTTCATCGACAGTACGATGTCGTTGTCCAGCGCCTCGCTGAAGCCCTCGATGAGGATGTTGAAGGCCGGGAGCCCGGCGCTGCCGATGCCGAAGCCCGACTTGCCCACGACGTCCTTCACCCGGTAAGCGATCGACGCGTAGCGCTTGTCGCCGGGGATCGTGGCCCGGTAGTCCTCGAACGCCGCGCAGACCGCGTCGCGCTCGTCGTCCGACAGCCGCCGTACGCCCTGGCCCTCGCGGAAGCGGCGGTCGTAGTCCTGGATCCGCGTCATGGAGTCCAGCAGGGAGACGCGGCTGTTCATCCGGCTGCGCTGCAGCACCTCGCGGATGCGGCCGTCGGTGGTGTCCAACCGCAGCGAGAACGTCTCGTCGCCGCTGTGCTCGGCGAACCAGCGCACCTGCTCGATATAGGAGCGCACATAGGTGGCCACGAGCGCGTCGATGTCGGCGTCGGAGAACGCCTTGCGCCAGCACACCAGGGCGAGGCTGGCCACGAACCGCTGGACGTCCCAGGTGAAGTGGCCCAGGTAGGCCTCGTCGAAGTCGTTCACGTCGAAGATGAGCGCGCCCTGGGAGTCCATGTAGGTGCCGAAGTTCTCGGCGTGCAGGTCGCCCTGGATCCACACGCGCGACGTGCGCTCGTCGGCCCAGGGGTCCTCGGCGCCGGCGGCGTCGGCGTAGAACAGGCAGGCGCTGCCCCGGTAGAAGGCGAAGGGGTCGGCGGCCATTTTGCGGAACTTGGTGCGGAACGCATCGGGATCGGCCGTCATGAGGTCGGAGAAGGCGTCGACGAGGGTGGCGACGATCCGCTCCTGGCGCTCGGCGCCGGACGCGGCCGCGGAGGGCGTGATCGATTCGGACATGTCGGCATCTTCGCAGGGTCCCGCGGCGTCGTGCAGCCGCTCGCGGCCGGGCGTGTGCGGGCTTTCGCGCGCCGGGCGCGCGCAGCGGGGGAGGCGCTGCGTGTCCGCCGGCCGCCCGGCCCGCGCGGTCGGGCCGCTCGACCGCCGGTCGCCGGTCGCTGCGCATGCGCAGTGGACCAGTAGAAGAGCGGGTCGTCGGAGGCGGTCGTCGTCCCCGAGGCGCCACGGGAATCACCCGCCCCACCTGCACATCAGTGTGCTCCGGCTCACTTCGGAGGGCCGCCGAGGCCGGGGGACCGGTATCCCGTTGCGAGACCATTGGTATAGACCTGTAGAAACGCTTCTGCCTGCGAAAACATCGGTATTAGGGTGGGGTGAGAGGTGGAAACGCGTCAGCTGGATACAGTCGCACGCATTCCAGGACGAGCGGCCGTTTCCGGTCCTTCCGACAGCAGGGAGCCACCGTGCCCAAGTACGTTTACGAGTTCGCCGAGGGCAGCAAGGATCAGAAGGATCTGCTCGGCGGCAAGGGCGCCAACCTGGCCGAGATGACGAATCTGGGCCTGCCCGTGCCCCCGGGGTTCACCATCACCACCGAGGCCTGCCGGTACTTCCTGGCCAACGACGCCATGCCCGACGGCATCGACGCCGAAGTCGACGCCAAGCTCGGCGCCCTGGAGCGCGCGATGGGCAAGCGGCTCGGCCAGCCCGACGACCCGCTTCTGGTCAGCGTCCGATCCGGAGCCAAGTTCTCCATGCCCGGCATGATGGAGACGGTCCTCAACATCGGCCTCAACGACACGTCGGTGCACGGCCTCGCAGCCCAATCCGGCGACGAGCGCTTCGCCTGGGACTCCTACCGGCGCCTGATCCAGATGTTCGGCAAAACCGTGCAGGGCATCGGCGGTGACCTGTTCGACGACGCCTTCGACGAGGTCAAGCGGCAGAAGGGCGTCACCGACGACCTCGATCTGGACGCCTCGGACCACCGCAAGCTCGTCGAGCTGTTCAAGCGGATCGTCGCCGAGCACACCGGGCGCGAGTTCCCCTCCGACCCGCGCGAGCAGATGGACCTGGCCGTGCGCGCCGTGTTCGGGTCGTGGACCGCACCCCGCGCCGTGCTCTACCGCCGCCGCGAACGCATCCCGGTGGACCTCGGCACGGCCGTGAACGTGTGCGCCATGGTGTTCGGGAACATGGGCATGGACTCCGGAACCGGCGTGGCCTTCACCCGCGACCCCGCATCGGGCCGCCAGGGCGTCTACGGCGACTACCTGCAGAACGCCCAGGGCGAGGACGTGGTCGCCGGCATCCGCAACACGGTGCCGCTGGCCGAGATGCAGCGCCTCGACCCCGCCGGATACGACGAGCTCCTGACGATCATGGAGACGCTGGAGAACCACTACCGCGACCTGTGCGACATCGAGTTCACCGTCGAGCGCGGCAAACTGTGGATGCTGCAGACCCGGGTGGGCAAGCGCACCGCCGCCGCGGCCTTCCGCATCGCCGACCAGCTCGTCGACCAGGGCATGATCACCCTCGACGAGGCGGTCTCCCGCGTCACCGGCGACCAGCTCGCCCAGCTGATGTTCCCGCGCTTCGCCGAGGACGCCCAGGGCCACCTCCTGGGCGCGGGAATGAACGCCTCGCCCGGTGCCGCCGTCGGCACGGCCGTCTTCGACTCCGAAACCGCCGTCGCGCGGGCCCGCAGCGGCGAGGACGTCATCCTGTGCCGGCGCGAGACCGACCCCGACGACCTCGAAGGCATGCTCTCGGCCGCCGGGATCCTCACCAACCGCGGCGGTAAGACCTCCCACGCCGCCGTCGTCGCCCGCGGGATGGGCAAGACCTGCGTGTGCGGCGCCGAGGAGCTGGAGATCGACACCAAGAACCGCCGGCTCGCCGCACCGGGCGGCGAGGTCGTCGAGGAGGGCGACGTCGTCTCCATCGACGGCACCAGCGGCCGCGTCTACCTCGGCGAGGTGCCCGTGGTCGCCTCCCCGGTGGTGCGCTACTTCGAAGGCGAGATCGACCCCGCCGCCGACGACACCGACGACCTCGTCCGCGCGGTCGACCGCATCATGCGCCACGCCGACTCCGCGCGGCGCCTGCGGGTGCGCGCCAACGCCGACAACGCCGACGACGCCGGCCGCGCCCGCCGGATGGGCGCCGAAGGCGTCGGGCTGTGCCGCACCGAGCACATGTTCCTCGGCGACCGCCGCCGGCTCGTGGAACGCCTGGTGCTGGCCGAAACCGACACCGAGCAGCAGGAGGCCCTGGACCGGCTGCTGCCGCCGCAGCGCGCCGACTTCCACGAGGCGCTGGCGGCCATGGACGGGCTGCCGATGACCGTGCGGCTGCTCGACCCGCCGCTGCACGAGTTCCTGCCCGACATCACCGAGCTGTCGGTGCGCGTGGCCCTCGCCGAGGAGCGCGGTGAAACCCCGGAGGAGGACCGGCGGCTGCTGAAGGCCGTGAACAAGCTCCACGAGCAGAACCCGATGCTGGGCCTGCGCGGTGTACGCCTGGGCCTGGTCGTACCCGGGCTGTTCACCCTGCAGGTGCGCGCGATCGCCGAGGCGGCCGCGCAGCTGCTCGGCGAGGGCCGCAACCCCCGGCCCGAGATCATGATCCCGCTGGTGGGCACCGTCCAGGAGCTGGAGATCGTCCGCGAGGAGTCCACTCGGGTGCTGCGCGAGGTCGGCGCGGAGTACGGCGTCGAACTGGACTTCCCCGTCGGCACCATGATCGAGCTGCCGCGAGCGGCGCTGACGGCCGGGCAGATCGCCGAGAGCGCCGAGTTCTTCTCGTTCGGTACCAACGACCTCACCCAGACCGTCTGGGGCTTCTCCCGCGACGACGTCGAGGCCTCGTTCTTCTCCGCCTACCTGGAGAAGGGCGTCTTCGGGGTGTCCCCGTTCGAGTCGCTGGACACCGAGGGCGTCGGGCGGCTGATCGACACCGCCGTCGAGGAAGGGCGCGCCACTCGCCCCGACATCAAGCTCGGGGTGTGCGGCGAGCACGGCGGCGACCCCGACTCGGTGCACTTCTTCCACCGCGCCGGGTTGGACTACGTCTCCTGCTCGCCGTTCCGCGTACCGGTGGCCCGGCTGGAAGCCGGCCGCGCCGCCGCGCGCGACTGAACCCGCACACCGGCGCCGGGGGCTGCGCGAAACGGGTGCCGCCCGGCGCCGCGACGCTCGCGGTGTCCGCTATCGTCTGGCGTATCCGACGAGCAGCGAAACCGGGGGTGACAGGTGCCGACTGGGGATGACGACGACGGCGTGCCGAACGCGCCGGCGGCCGGATACGGGTCCGGGACCACCCGGGTGTCCTTCCGGACCGGCTCCGGCTCCGGGGACTCCCCGCAGGACCGCACACAGCCGCTCTCCCGGGAGGACTGCCCGGCGGCCGGCGGACCGGGGGAGCCGGGAGGCGTCGAGGGCGGCGCGCCCGGTGGCGAGGAGCGCACACGGGTCCTGCGGCGCCCCGCGCCGCCGCCCGGGACGGCGGCCGGACCCGGGCGGGGCAGCGGACCGCCCGGGCCTCCCGGATCCGGCGGCGCCCGCCGCCCGCGCCGCTTCCGGCCGCGCCGGATCGTGGCGCTCGTGCTGCTGCTCGTGCTCGCGGCTCCGCCCGCCACGTGGGTGTGGGTGTGGTACACCGCGCGCGCCGACGAGCGCCCCGCCTCCGACGCGATCCTGGTGCTGGGCGCCAGCCAGTACAACGGGCGCCCGTCGCCGATCTTCGAGGAGCGGCTCGCACACGCCGAGGAGCTCTACCGCGAAGGCGTGGCCCCGGCCGTGATCACCGTCGGCGGGAACCAGCCCGGCGACAACTTCACCGAAGGCGGCGCCGGGCGCGACTGGCTGGTGGAGCAGGGCGTGCCCGCCGCCGACGTCGTCGCCGTCGAAGAGGGCGGCGACACGCTGCAGAGCGTCGCGGCCGTCGCCGATGTCTTCGGCCGACGGGACTGGTCCAGCGTGGTCCTCGTCACCGACCCCTGGCACAGTCTGCGCTCACGCGAGATGGCCGAGGACCACGGTATGGAGGCGGCCACCTCGCCGACGCGCTCGGGCCCGGCCGTGATCGAGCGGGAGACCCAGGTGTGGTACATCACCCGGGAGACGGCGTCGCTGTGGCACTATTGGCTCTTCGGCGACAGCAGCGACATCGAGGTCGACGCCGCCTGAGGCCCCGGACCCGGCATCGCCCGCGGCGGTCGGCACGGGCGGCCGCCGCAGCGTACAGGGGATACCACCGGGGCTTCGGCCGGCTGCATTGCGTAGAGTCGGCGGTGACCATGGCTGCCAGCGACGAGACACCACTGCCCGGATACAGCGCCCGCGACCGGCGGCGCTGGGCCCCCGAATCCGCGAAAAGCCGCTCCCGCAGCCCGTTCGAGCGCGACCGGGCCCGGGTGCTGCACAGCTTCGCCCTGCGCCGGCTGGCGGCCAAGACCCAGGTGGTCCAGCCCGGCGCCAGCGACTTCCCGCGCACCCGGCTGACGCACTCCCTGGAATGCGCCCAGATCGGCCGCGAATTGGGCGGGGCGCTGGGATGCGACCCCGACCTGGTCGAGGCCGCGTGCCTGGCCCACGATCTCGGGCACCCGCCCTTCGGCCACAACGGCGAGAAAGCCCTGGACGCCGCTGCGGCGCCCTGCGGCGGATTCGAAGGCAACGCGCAGAGTCTGCGGCTGCTCACCCGCCTTGAGGGCAAGGTCGTCGTCGACGGGGCGCTCGACGGAGGAACCGGCGGCCTCCTCGACGGCGGTGCCGGCGGCGGCGTTCCGCCCCGGGAGCCGCCGGAGAGCGCCGGGCTGAATCTCACCCGCGCGACGCTGGACGCCACCCTGAAGTACCCCTGGCCGCGCGGCGCCGACGGGTCCAAGTTCAACTGCTACCCCGACGACCTGGCCGTCTTCGAGTGGATCCGCGCGGACGCCCCCGACTCCGGCGGCGGTCCGCCGCGGCTGTGCTTCGAAGCCCAGGTGATGGACTGGGCCGACGACGTCGCCTACTCCGTGCACGACCTGGAGGACGCGCTCTACGCCGGTATGATCCGGCTTCCCGCGCTGCACAGCCGGGCCGAGCGCGCCGAGGTGTGCGCGGTCGCCGCCCCGCTCTACACCGACGCCGGCCCGGGCGAGCTGGAGGACGTCTTCGCCGAGCTGATGGCCGAACCGTTCTGGCCCAAGGAGTTCTCCGGCGACCTGGGGTCGCTGGCGGCGCTGAAGAACCTCACCAGCGAGCTGATCGGCCGCTTGTGCCGGTCGGCCGCGGAGGCCACCCGCGCCGCCTGCGGTCCCGGACCCGTCACCCGCTACACCGCCGACCTCGCGGTTCCACGCCGCAATCTCCTCGAATGCGCGCTGCTCAAGGCGCTGACCGCCCACTACGTCATGGGCCGCTCGGAGGCGGCGGCCTACCAGGCCCGCGAGCGCGAGATCGTCACCGGACTCGTCGACACCGTCCGCCGCGGCGCCCCCGCGACCCTCGACGGCCCGTTCCGCGCCTCCTACGAACGCGCGGCCGACGACGCCGCCGCCCTGCGGGTGGTCGTCGACCAGATCGCCTCGCTCACCGACACCTCCGCCCGCGCCTGGCACGACCGGCTCACGGGCTGAAGCCCGGGGACGAAGGTGCAGGCACCCCTCGGGAATCCCGTGGACACCGGCACCACGAGAGCTGCGGCAATGGGGCGCAGCTCGCCCCGCGAGCGAGCCGGCGTGCCGCCGAGCGCACGCCGCGCTTTGCAGCTGGAGCCCCGCCCCCAGGGGCGCGGCTCCGGCTGTAGGGTGCGGTGTGCGCTCCCGTCGACGATCCCCGAAGGCCGTCATGTCGATTCCTTCGTCACATCCCGCCTTCTCCTCCGTCGTCGCCCGGCTGCGCCGGGCCGGCTGCGTCTTCGCCGAGGACGAGGCCGCGATCCTGATCCCCGCCGCACCGACCACCGCCGACCTGGAGTCGAAGATCGGGCGGCGCGTCGCCGGCGAGCCGCTGGAGTACGTCGTGGGGTGGGCCGACTTCTGCGGACGGCGCATGGCCCTCGAACCCGGGGTGTTCGTGCCGCGCCGCCGCACCGAGTTCCTTGTGGGCCGGGCGGTGGAGCTGGCGCCGGAACGGCCGGTGGCGGTGGACCTGTGCTGCGGGTCGGGCGCCCTCGGGGCGGCCTTGGCCGACGCCCGCCCCGGAACCGAGCTGTACGCCGCCGACGTCGACCCGGCGGCCGTGCGGTGCGCCCGGCGCAACCTCGCCGACGCCGGCGGACGGGTCTACGCCGGCGATCTCTACGATCCGCTGCCGAGCGGGCTGCGCGGACGTGTCGACGTGCTGATGGCCAACGTGCCCTACGTGCCCACGGCCGAAATCGCACTGCTGCCCGGCGAGGCGCGCGAACACGAGGCGCGGGCGGCGCTGGACGGGGGCGGCGACGGCCTGGCGGCGCTGCGCCGGGTGAGTGCCGCGGCGCCGGACTGGCTCGCTCCGGGCGGACGGCTGTACTTCGAGGTGAGTGAGCGCCAGGCGTCGGCAGCCGCGGCCGTCGCCGCCGCCGACGGGTTCGACGCGCAGGTGGCCGCCGACGACGACACGGGCGCCACGGTGGTGGTCGCGACCGCGTCCGGCGGCTGAGAACCGCCGCCGGAGCGGTGGGCTGGGGCGGTGGGGCCGCCGCCGACCGGTCCCGCCGGCCTCCGGGACGCCCGCGGCGGACGCTGCGCGCATCCGCGCCGTCACTCCGGGTGCCGTTCGGCGGTGTTGCCGACCTGTTGTGCGCCGGGTCGGGTCCGCCCTCTTGACGGGGGTGAATGTTAGCGCTAACAATGT
Source organism: Streptomonospora salina (assembly GCF_014204715.1). Lineage (NCBI taxonomy): Bacteria > Bacillati > Actinomycetota > Actinomycetes > Streptosporangiales > Nocardiopsidaceae > Streptomonospora > Streptomonospora salina. The sequence goes on along the minus strand of NZ_JACHLY010000001.1, from coordinate 946,679 downwards.
TGCTCACGTCACCAGAGCGCACACCGCGCGCTCCGCAACGTCGATGCAGCAGGAGTACGCATGTCGGTACCCGTTGGGCGCAGTCCGGTCATGGCCGATGTCGCGCGGCTGGCCGGAGTGTCCCATCAGACCGTCTCGCGCGTGCTCAACGGCCACCCCAACGTCCGCTCCGAGACCCAGACCCGGGTCCAGTCCGCGATCGAGGAACTGGGCTACCGCCGCAACTCCTCGGCGCGGGCGCTGGTCACCCGGCGCACGGGCGTCATCGGGGTGGTCGCCTTCGACACCACCCACTACGGCCCCGCCCAGACCCTGTCGGGCATCGAGCACGCCGCCCGCGCCGACGGCTACTTCCTCAGCGTGGTGACCCTGCAGACGGTCACCCGCGAAGCCGTCAGCGAGGCGATGGACTACCTCGCCCAGCAGTCGGTCGAGGGCTACATCGTCATCGCGCCCAAGCGCGCGGTCGTCGAAGGGCTGGCCGGCCAGCCCGCCGACCGCCCGGTCGTGGCGGTCGAGGGCGGCGAGGCCCCGGACCTGCCCGTGGTCTGCGTCGATCAGGAAGGCGGCGGCTACCTGGCCACGCGCCACCTGCTCGACCTCGGCCACCGCACGGTCCACCACATCGCCGGGCCCGACGACTGGCTGGAGTCCGAGGGGCGCATCGCCGGCTGGCGCCGGGCGCTGGCCGAGGCCGGAGTCGAGGAGCCGGACGCGCTCTACGGCGACTGGCGGCCCCGCTCCGGCTACCGCATCGGCGCGCAGCTGGCCGGCGACCCCGACGTCTCGGCCCTGTTCGTGGCCAACGACCAGATGGCGCTGGGTGCGCTGCGCGCGCTGGGCGAAGCCGGTGTGCGGGTGCCCGACGACGTCAGCGTCGTCGGTTTCGACGACATCCCCGAATCCGAGTTCTTCACCCCGCCGCTGACCACGGTGGCCCAGGACTTCAGCGACGTGGGCCGCCGCGGCATCGAACTGCTCATCGACATGCTGGAGGCCCCCGCCGGAGCCACGTCCCCCCACACGGCACGCAGCGTCGTGCCTGCCCGCCTGGTCGCCCGAGTCAGCACCGCCCCCGCCCCCGACCCCGACCGCGCCTAAGCCGGCCGCCCCCGGCCCGGAGGAATCCCATGGACGAGAAAGACACGAATGTGAGCGCTCACAACGACGATGTCGTGATCGGCGTCGACTTCGGAACCCTGTCGGGGCGCGCGGTCGTCGTCCGGGTCGCCGACGGCGCCGAACTGGCCGGCGCCGTCCACGAGTTCGAGCACGGCGTCGTCTCGCAGGCTCTGCCCGGATCCGGTATCCCGCTCGCCCCCGACACCGCGCTGCAGGTCCCCGAGGACTACCGCGCCGTGCTGCGCACGACCGTGCCCGAGGCGCTGGCCGCCGCCGGCGTGCCGGCCGAGCGCGTGGTCGGCATCGGCACCGACTTCACCGCCTGCACCGTGCTGCCGACCACCGCCGACGGCACCCCGCTGTGCGAACTGCCCGAGTTCGCCGACCGGCCGCACGCCTACGCCAAGCTCTGGAAGCACCACGCCGCCCAGCGCGAAGCCGACGACATCACCGCCCTGGCCGCCGAGCGCGGCGAGGAGTGGCTGGGGCGCTACGGCGGCAAGATCAGCTCCGAGTGGCAGTTCGCCAAGGGCCTGCAGGTCCTGCGCGAGGACCCCGGGGTCTACCGGCGCACCGACCGCTGGATCGAGGCCGCCGACTGGATCGTATGGGTGCTGTGCGGATCCGAGACCCGCAACGTCTGCACCGCCGGCTACAAGGGCATCCACCAGGACGGCGCCTGGCCCGACCGGGACTACCTGGCCGCACTGCACCCCGACTTCGCCGGCTTCGCCGAGGAGAAGCTCGCCCACCCGCTGATGCAGTTGGGCGAGCGCGCCGGGGGCCTGTCCGCCTCCGCCGCCGCCCTCACCGGCCTTCCCGAAGGCGTCGCGGTGGCCGTGGGCAACGTCGACGCCCACGTCACCGCCGCCGCGGCCCAGACCGTCGAACCCGGCCGGATGCTGGCCGTCATGGGCACCAGCACCTGCCACGTCATGAACGGCGCGTCCTTCGCCGAGGTGCCGGGCATGTGCGGCGCGGTGCGCGACGGCATCGCCCCCGGATACTGGGGCTACGAGGCCGGGCAGAGCGGCGTCGGCGACATCTTCGCCTGGTTCGCCGAAAGCTACCTGCCGGCCGAGTACCGGCGCGAAGCCGACGAACTCGGGATCTCCGCCCACGACCTGCTCTCGCGCAAGTCCGCCGACCAGCCCGTGGGCGCCCACGGGCTGGTCGCCCTGGACTGGCACAGCGGCAACCGTTCCGTGCTGGTCGACCACGGACTCTCCGGCATGATCTGCGGGCTGACCCTGGCCACCCGGCCCGAGGAGGTCTACCGCGCGCTGGTGGAATCCACCGCCTTCGGCACCCGCACCATCTTCGACGCGTTCGTCGACTCCGGCGTCCCCGTCGAGGAGGTCACCGTCGCCGGCGGCCTCAAGCGCAACGCCTACGTCATGCAGATCTACGCCGACGTACTCAACCGCCCCCTGCACGTCGCCGACTCCGAACAGGGGCCGGCACTGGGCTCGGCGGTCCACGCCGCCGTGGCGGCCGGCGCCTACCCCGGAATCGCGGCCGCGTCGGCGGCCATGGGCGGCGCCACCCGCGACGCCGTCCTGCCCGACCCCGAGCGCGCCGCCGCCTACGACCGGCTCTACGCCGTCTACACCGAACTGCACGACCACTTCGGCCGCGGCGGCAGCGACGCGCTGCACCGGCTGCGCGCCGTCCGCAACGAGAGCCGTACTGCCTGACCGGTGAAGGACGCCATGACTGCACTGTCCACACTCCCCCCGGACACCGCCCGAGCGGTGCGCGCCGCCCGCGAGAAGGTGTGCGCCCTGCACGCCGAGCTGACCCGCTGGAGCCTGGTCACCTGGACCAGCGGCAACATCTCCGAGCGGGTGCCCGGCACCGACCTGATCGTCATCAAGCCCAGCGGCGTCACCTACGAGGACCTGACCCCGGACTCGATGGTCGTCTGCGACCTGGACGGCACCCCCGTCGAGGACGGGTGCTCGCCCTCCAGCGACACCGACGCCCACGCCTACGTCTACCGCCACATGCCCGAGGTCGGCGGGGTGGTGCACACCCACAGCACCTACGCCACCGCCTGGGCGGCCCGCGGCGAATCCATCCCCTGCGCCATCACCGCGATGGCCGACGAGTTCGGCGACGACATCCCGGTGGGGCCGTTCGCCCTCATCGGCGGCGACGACATCGGCCGCGGCATCGTCGCCACCCTCAGCGGCCACCGGTCGCCGGCGGTGCTGATGGCCCAGCACGGGGTCTTCACCGTCGGCAAGGACGCCAAGTCCGCCGTCAAAGCCGCCGTGATGTGCGAGGACGTCGCCCGCACCGTGCACCTGGCCCGCCAGCACGGGCCCGTGGACCGGCTCGCCCAAGAGCACATCGACGCCCTCTACGACCGCTACCAGAACGTCTACGGCCAGAGAAAAGGGACCGACTCGTGAGCGAACGCCTTCCCACCATCGGGATCCTCGGCATCATGCAGCCCCTCTACGACGACATGATCCCGGGCATCACCGACCGGCAAGCCGACTATGCGCGCAGTATCGCCGACAGCCTGGCCGACGTGGCCGACTGCGTCGTCGCCGACCCGGTACGCGGCCGCGACGACGCCGAGCGGGCGATGCGGGGATTCGAGAACGACGGCCTCGACGGAGTCCTGGTCGTCATGCTCACCTACGGCCCCTCGCTGCGCGTCACCCGGGCGCTGCACGAGGCGCGGCTGCCCCTGTGCCTGGCCAACATCCAGCCCGATCCGGTGGTGACACCGGAGTGGGACATGGACGACATGACCTACAACCAGGGCATCCACGGTGCGCAGGACACCGCCAACGCCATGGTGCGCGCCGGCCGCTCCTTCGACGTCGTCACCGAGGAGTGGCCCGGCGACGCCTTCCGCGAGCGCGTCGGCCGCTGGGCGCGCGCCGCCCGCGCCGTCACCGCCTGGAAGCGGCTCAAGGTCGGCGTCGTCGGCTACCCCATGAACGGCATGGGCGACGCCCGCGTCGACGAGACCGCCTGGATGCGCAAGCTCGGCCCCGAGATCGCCTACATCGCCCCCGGCGAGCTGCACCGCACCATGGCCGAGCTGCCCTCCTCGGAGGTCGAGGCGCTGATGGCCGAGGAGAACGAGCGCTTCGAAATCGACGAGCGCCTGCCCGACCACGAGCGCGAGGACCACGCCCGCATGCAGCTGGGCCTGGAGCGGCTGCTGGCCGACCGCGGCTGCGGTGCCTACTCCACGCACTTCGACGCCATCGCCGAGGACGGACGGTTCGCGCGGCTGCCCATGGCCTCGGCCTCCAACCTGATGGCCAAGGGCTACGGGTTCGCCGGCGAGGGCGACGCGCTGGCCGCGTCCATCGTCTACGCCGGCCACGAGCTCGCCGGCGACGGGCACTTCACCGAGATGTACGCGATGGATTTCCCCACCGACTCGATCCTGATGAGCCACATGGGGGAGGGCAACTGGAAGGTCGCCCGCGACGACGAGCCGGTGCGGCTGATCAAGCGCCCGCTGGGCATCGGCGGCCTGGACGACCCGCCCACGCTGCTGTTCCGCATCCAGCCCGGACCGGCGACGCTGGCGTCCCTCGTCGCCCTGGGCGGCGAGCGCTTCCGGCTCGTGGTGGCAGAAGGCGAGGTCCTGGACTCCCAGAAGCTGCCCGCTTTGGAGATGCCCTACGGCCAGTTCCGCCCGGCGTCGGGCGTGCGCGCCTGCATGGACGCTTGGCTGCGCGCCGGCGGCACCCACCACATGGTGATGAACCTGGGCCGCACCGCGGCCGACTGGAAGGTCTTCTGCGACATGGCCGACGTCGAGTTCGTCCAGGTCTGACACGCGAATGCGGCCGCGGGTGCGATCCCTGCGGCCGCACCCCCGGCCCGCGCCGGCCGCCCCGGCCCACCCGCCGGCGGCCGACGGTGCGGGCACGTGCACCCGCATCCGCAGACGAAACGCACACATACCGCGACACATCGGAACAGTCGTACGCCGAATACGCACTCAGCGCGCGGATCTCCCCGCGCGAAGGCCGGCCGAGGCGGCCCCATTCGCCTCCGGCCCGGCCCGCAAGGGCGCCGCCGACGCGCCCTCGTCCAGCGGCCTTTCGGGGGGTGGCCGCACTCAGCGCAGCGAAAGCAGAGGAGTCGCAATGCGCCGACGATCCACAACCGGCCCCGGGCCGGCCCCCGCCCTAGGACGACGCACCTTCCTGGCCGGCGGGCTGGCCGCCGCCGGGACCGCAATGGCCGGCTGCGGCCCGCCCGACACCGTGCTCAGCGGCAAGCGGCGGCTGCGCCAGTGGAACCTCTTCACCGGCGGCGACGGCGCCCGCATGGTCGAGATGCACGATGCCTACCGCAAGCAGCACCCCGGCATCGACTTCCAGACCTCCACGTTCCAGTGGGGCAACCCCTACTACACCAAGTTCGCGATGGGCGCCGCCGGCGGGCGTGCCTTCGACGTCGCCACCCTGCACGTCTCCCGCCTCCGCGGCCTGGGCGCCGGGACCCTCATCTCCCCGGTGCCCACCGACCTGCTCGCCCAGCACGGCATCACCCGCGACACCGTCACGCCCAACATCTGGGACACGTGCACGATCGACGGCGAGCTCTACGCCATCCCGCTGGACACCCACCTGGTGGTGAACTACTTCAACCGGCCCGTCTGCGAGAAGGCCGGCGTCCTGGACGCCGACGGCGACCTCGTCGCCGTCAGCGACGAGGACGAGTTCTTCGAGGTGTGCGCGGCCGTCAAGGAAGTCACCGGCCAGTACGGGGTCGTGATGGACACGACGCACGCCTGGCGCCCGTTCTGGTCTCTCTACCGCCAGCTCGGCGGTGAGCTCACGCTGGACGGTGAACTGGCCATCGACGACGACAAGGCGCTGCGGGCCCTGGACTTTCTGCGCCGCATCTCCCAGGACGGCCTGGCGCCCCAGTCGTCCGACGGGGCGGCCACCCCCGCCAATTTCCAGAACGGAATCGCCGGACTGATGCTCTCCGGAAACTGGGAGCTGCCCACGCTCAAGGACGCCGGAATGGACTTCGGCATGCGCCCCTTCCCCGGCATCTACGGCGAGGAACTGGGGCAGGGCGACTCCCACTGCTTCGTCCTGCCGGTGCGCCGAGAACCCGACGAGGACGCCGTCGCCGCCGCCGTCGAGTACGCCGCCTGGATGCTCAAGCACAGCATCACCTGGGCCGGCGGAGGCCACGTTCCCGCGTACACGCCGGTCACCGAAAGCCAGGAATACGCCGATCTGCAGCCGCAGGCGAACTACCGGCGCGCCGCCGAGGCCGTGCAGTTCGACCCCTCGGCCTGGTTCAGCGGATCAGCGGCCCAGCTGCAAGCGGACGCCGGCGCGATCTTCACCGGCGTGCATACCGGCGCGGTGACGCCGAAGGCCGCCCTCAACCGGTTCAAGCGCGCCGCTCAGAACCTCATCGACACGCCTTCGCCGGTGTAAGCGGTGCCCGCCCCCCACACTTTCTCCGGAGCGTGAAATGACCGTGCAGGCCAGTACCACGGAGACGCCGGACGCCGCGTCGGCGCCCCGGTCCTCATCCCCCCGTGCCGCGCGCGGAACAGCACGGCGGTCCGCGGCCGGCATCTGGTTCGTCCTCCCCTTCACCGTCCTGTTCGCCGTCTTCCTGATCTGGCCGCTGATCGCCGGACTGTGGGCCAGCTTCACCGACCGCAGCCTCGCCAAGGAGGACTCCTCCTTCGTCGGGTTGGCCAACTGGATCGAGATGTTCGGCGACCCCGCGGTGTGGCAGTCGCTGTGGGTAACACTGCTGTTCACCCTGATAACCGTGCCGCCGCTGGTGGCGATCGCGCTGGCGATGGCGCTGCTGACCCACCGCGCGACCGCCCGTATCGGCTGGTTCCTGCGGTTCTCCTACTTCGCGCCGTTCCTGATGCCGGTGGCCGTGGTGACCCTGATCTGGGAGTGGATGTACCAGCCCGAATTCGGCATGATCAACGACGTGCTGGCCACCGTGGGAATCCCCGGGGCCTCCTGGCTCACCGGCGAGGACACCGTGCTTCCGGCGATCGCCCTCACAACCGTGTGGTGGACCGTCGGGTTCAACTACCTGCTCTACCTGGCGGCACTGCAGGGCATCCCCGTCTACCTCTACGAGGCCGCGGCGCTCGACGGTGCGGGTGCCTGGCGGCGGTTCACCTCGATCACCGTGCCGATGGTGCGGCGCACCACCACGCTGATCGTGCTGCTGCAGATGGTCGCCTCGCTCAAGCTGTTCGACCAGGCCTACCTCATGACCAACGGATCGGGCGGCCCCAACTACGCGGCCCGACCCATCATCGGCTACATCTTCGAGAGCGGGTTCACCGGATTGCGCATCGGCTACGCATCGGCGATCTCGTATCTGTTCTTCGCCGTGATCATCGTCGTATCCGTCCTGCAGCTCCGCCTGTTCTCCCGGAAGGAGGATGCGGCATGACCTCCGCACCCCGAACCGCCGCTGAGCGGCCCGGTCCCCCTGCCGGTCTCGCCTCGCCGCAGCCCCGCCGCCGCCTCAAGGTCACCCCCGGCGGCGCCGCGATCGCCGTCCTGGCGCTGTTCCTCGCCGTGGTCTGGCTCTTGCCGCTGGTCTGGGCGATCCTGACCTCCCTCAAGCCCGAGCCCGAGACGACGGCCGTGCCGGTGCGCTGGCTGCCGCTGGAGCCCACCTTCGAGGCCTACCGCACGGTCATCGCGCGCGGCGAGCTGATGCAGTGGCTGATGAACAGCGTGATCGTCTCCGTCATGGTCACCGGTCTGACCCTGGTCACGTGCGTCATGGCCGCCTACGCCTTCTCCAAGACCGAGTTCTGGGGGCGCCAGTGGCTGTTCGCGCTGTTCATCGCCGGCATCCTGGTGCCGCCTCAGGTGCTGATCGTGCCGCTGTTCGACGAGATGACGTTCCTCGGCCTGGTCGACACCTACTGGGGCGTCGCACTGCCCCAGGTCGTCGCCCCGGTGATGATCTTCATCCTCAAACGGTTCTTCGACGCGATCCCGCGCGACTACGAGGAGGCCGCGAGGATCGACGGCGCCGGGCACCTGCGGGTGCTATGGAACGTGGTGCTGCCCATGTCCGTACCGATCCTCGCCGCCGTGGGCATCTTCACCTTCGTCCAGGCCTGGAACAACTTCCTGTGGCCGTTCGTGGCGACCACCGATCCGGCGCTGATGACGGTGCCGGTGGGCCTGGGCACTGTGCAGAGCGCTTACGGGATCCTCTACGCCCAGCAGATGGCCGCCTCGGTTCTGGGCGCCGTTCCGCTGATCGTCGTCTTCATGCTCTTCCAGCGCCAGGTCGTGCGCGGCGTCACCGACGCCGGACTGAAATGACACCGGCGGCCGCCCCGACCCGACCTTGCTCGGTCCCCCCGTCTGCGAGCGAGAGGAACCCCCATGCCGACGATCGCCCGGATCCTGCACCGGGGCGCGCTGTCCGCCGCCCCTGCAGCCGCCGACACCGTCGATCCGGCATCGCCCGCCGCAGTCTCCGTCCACGCCCCGGCGACGACCGGTACCGGCCCGGACGGTTCGTGTTCGGAATCGACCGGGTGACTGGACGCCCGACGGCCGGCCCCGCCTGACGCCCTGACCCGCCCGAGAACCGCCCTGTCCGCGGGGCCGGCGCCCGCCGCCGGCTCCGCGGTCCCGACCCGCTCCTGAACGATCAGCTCCTGGGGGAAGCCGCCCATGCTCCACGCGTCGATGACCGTCGACCCCGCCTTCCGCGTCGCGCCCGTGAACCGCCGGACGTTCGGCACGTTCGTCGAACACATGGGGCGCTGCGTCTACACCGGGATCTACGAACCCGATCACCCCGCCGCCGACGCCGACGGGTTCCGCACCGACGTCGCCGACCTCGTCCGCGAGCTGGGCGTCACCACCGTGCGCTATCCCGGCGGCAACTTCGTCTCCGGCTACCGCTGGGAGGACGGCGTCGGGCCCAAGGATCGGCGCCCGGTGCGGCGCGAACTGGCGTGGCACTCCACCGAGACCAACCAGTTCGGCCTCGACGAGTTCGCGGCCTGGTCCCGCAAGCTCGGACTCGAACCGATGATGGCGCTCAACCTGGGCACCCGCGGCCTGCAAGAGGCGATCGACCTGCTCGAATACGCCAACCACCCCGGCGGCACGCAGCTGTCGGACCGGCGCATCGCCAACGGCAGCCCCCAGCCGCACGGCATCGGCATGTGGTGCCTGGGCAACGAGATGGACGGGCCCTGGCAGATCGGCCACAAGACCGCCCACGAGTACGGCCGGCTGGCCGCCGAAGTCGCCCGGGCCATGCGGATGAGCGACCCCGGCCTGGAACTGGTGGCCTGCGGCTCCTCCGGGCCGGAGATGCCCACCTTCGGCGCCTGGGAAGCCGAGGTCCTGGAGCAGACCTACGACCACGTCGACTACATCTCCCTGCACTCCTACTACGAGGAGCACGACGGCGACCTCGCCAGCTTCCTGGCCTCGGGTGCCGAGATGGACGCCTTCATCGAGTCCGTGGTCGCCACCGCCGACGCCGTGCGCGCCAAGCTCGGCGCCACCAAGCGCATCCAGCTCTCGTTCGACGAGTGGAACGTCTGGTACCGGATGCGCTTCGAGGCGGAGGAGCCCAAGACCGAGTGGCCGGTGGCGCCGCGCGTCATCGAGGACCGGTACCACGTCGCCGACGCCGTGGTGTTCGGCAGCCTGCTCATCTCGCTGCTGCGCCACAGCGACCGCGTCACTTCCGCCAGCCTCGCCCAGCTCGTCAACGTCATCGCCCCGATCATGACCGAGCCCGGCGGCCCGGCCTGGCGCCAGACCACCTTCCACCCCTTCGCGCTGACCTCCGCCAATGCCAAGGGCACGGTGCTGCGGGTGGAGCCGAACAGCCCGGTGCGCGAAACCGCACGATACGGGGAGGTTCCGCTCGTCGACGCGGTCGCCACCCACGACACCGAGAACGGGGAGGCCGCGCTCTTCCTGGTCAACCGTGCTACCGACGAGCCGGTCACCGTCGACATCGACCTGCGCGGCCTGCGGCCCGACCGCGTCGCCTCCTGCCTGACCCTGCACGACGACGACGTCTACGCCGCCAACTCCCGCGAGCGGCCCGACCGCGTCGTCCCGCGCGACAACACAGACGTCCGGCTTGAGGACGGCCGCCTCACGGCCGTGCTCCCGCCGGTCTCGTGGACGGTGCTCAAGCTCGACCTCCCGCTCGCCTGAGCGGCACCGGCCCGAAACCCCCCGATGAACACCCACAGCAAGGAGCACATGATGAAGCGGACCCCCTCCGCCATCCTCTCCGCAGGCCTGGCCGCGGCCACGGCGCTCGCGCTGACCGGCTGCGGCGGCGTCGGCGACGCCGCCCAGCAGGGAGGCGACAACGGCACCGTCGGTATCGCGATGCCGACCAAGTCGTCCGACCGCTGGGTCGCCGACGGCGACAACATGGTCGACCTGTTCGAAGACGCCGGCTACGCCACCGACCTGCAATACGCCGAGGACGTCGTCGAAGACCAGGTCTCCCAGATCGAGAACATGATCACCCGCGACGTCGACGCCCTGGTCGTCGCCGCCATCGACGGCGAAGCGCTCACCGACGTGCTGCAGATGGCCGCCGACAGCGACATCCCCGTCATCTCCTACGACCGCCTGATCAAGGGCAGCGAGCACGTCGACTACTACGCCACCTTCGACAACTTCAAGGTGGGCGAGCTCCAGGCCACCTACATCGAGGAGGCCCTCGACCTGGAGAACGAGGAAGGCCCCTTCGACATCGAGCTGTTCGGGGGATCGCCCGACGACAACAACGCCTACTTCTTCTACGACGGCGCCATGTCGGTGCTGCAGCCCTACATCGACGAGGGCACGCTCGACGTGCGCAGCGGCCAGACCGACATGGAACAGATCGCCACCATGCGCTGGAGCGGCGCCGAGGCCCAGTCGCGCATGGACAACCTGCTCAGCTCCCACTACTCCGGCGAGCAGATCGACGCCGTCCTCTCGCCCTACGACGGCATCAGCATCGGCGTCATCTCCTCCCTCAAGGCCGTGGGATACGGCAGCGAGGACCGGCCGCTGCCGGTGATCACCGGTCAGGACGCCGAGCTGGCCTCGGTCAAGTCGATCGTCGCCGGCGAGCAGACCCAGACGGTCTTCAAGGACACCCGCGAGCTCGCCGAGGTGGCCGTGGGCATGACCGAATCGGTGCTGGCGGGCGAGGAGCCCGAGGTCAACGACACCGAGAGCTACGACAACGGCGAGAAGGTCGTGCCCGCCTACCTGCTGGAGCCGGTCTCGGTCGACGAGGACAACTACGAGGAGGTCCTCATCGACAGCGGCTACTACGACGAATCGGAGCTGTCGTGAGGCGGTGCCGGACATGAGTGACGTCCTGCTGCGGATGCGCGGCATCACCAAGGGGTTCCCCGGTGTCGTCGCGCTGGACGACGTGGACCTGGCGGTCGAACGCGGCGAGATCCACGCCCTGATGGGCGAGAACGGCGCCGGAAAGTCGACGCTGATGAAGGTACTCAGCGGCGTCTACGCACACGGCGACTACTCCGGCGCGATCCTGCTGGACGGCGAGGAGTGCGCGTTCCACGGCATCAGCGACAGCGAACGGGCCGGGATCGCCATCATCCACCAGGAACTGGCGCTCATCCCGCAGCTGTCGGTGGCCGAGAACATCTACCTCGGCAACGAGCGCACGCGCGGCCCCGGTCTCATCGACTGGGGCCGCACGGCCTCGATGGCGCGCGACGTGCTGGGGCGCGTGGGACTGGACGAGGACCCCACCGCGCCCGTTTCGCAACTGAGCGTGGGCCGGCAGCAGCTCGTGGAGATCGCCAAGGCGCTGTCGAAGCGGGTGCGGCTGCTCATCCTGGACGAGCCGACCTCGGCGCTGAACGAAGCCGAAAGCGACAACCTGCTGCGGCTGCTCCTCGAACTCAAGGAGCAGGGCATCACCTCGATCCTCATCTCCCACAAGCTCGGCGAGGTCACCCGGGTCGCCGACTCGGTGACGGTGCTGCGCGACGGGCGGACGATCGAGACGCTCGCTACGGACTCGGGAAGCGTCGACGAGGACCGCATCATCCGCGGGATGGTCGGCCGCGGCCTGGACGAGCGCTACCCCGAACGCACCCCCGACATCGGCGGCGTGCGCTTCGAGGTGCGCGACTGGACCGTCGACCACCCCACCCAGGCGGGCAGGCGGGTCGTCGACGGCGCCGGGTTGAACATCCGCCGCGGTGAGATCGTGGGCCTGGCCGGGCTGATGGGCGCCGGCCGCACCGAGCTGGCGATGAGCGTGTTCGGCCGGTCCTACGGGCGCTACGTGGACGGCGCCGTCTACAAGGACGGCGAGCCGCTGCACGTGCGCGGCGTCGACGACGCGATCGCCGGCGGGATCGCCTACGTGCCCGAGGACCGCAAGGAGCTCGGGCTGATCCTGGACGACGACATCCGCCGCAACCTGACCCTGGCGGGGCTGGACCGGGTCAGCCGCCGCACGCTGATCGACCCGGCCCGCGAGGCCGTGGCCGCCGACGAGATGCGCACCCGTATGCGGGTGAAAAGCAACGGTGTCCACCAGATCACCGGTGAACTCAGCGGCGGCAACCAGCAGAAGGTCGTGCTGGGCAAGTGGATGTTCGCCCAGCCGGACCTGCTGATCCTGGACGAGCCCACGCGCGGCATCGACGTCGGCGCCAAGTACGAGATCTACCAGATCGTGCACCGCCTGGCCGGCGAGGGCGCCTGCGTGCTGCTCATCTCCTCGGAGCTGCCCGAGCTGCTGGGCATGTGCGACCGGGTCTATGCGATGTGCGAAGGGCGCATCACCGGGGAGGCGCCGCGCGACGAGGCCGACCAGGAGACCCTGATGAAGCTGATGACCACGACGAAGGCGTGACGGGCCATGCAATCAACACCATTCGTGCGCATACTGCGCGATCTGGTGCGCAACAACGCGCGGCAGTACGGCATGGTGATCGCGCTGGCGGTCATCGTCGTGCTCTTCCAGATCCTCACCGGCGGCCTGCTTCTGCGGCCGCTGAACATCACCAACGTGATCATGCAGAACTCCTACGTGCTGATCCTGGCCGTGGGCATGATGCTGGTCATCATCACCGGGCACATCGACTTGTCGGTGGGATCGGTGGTGGCGTTCACCGGCGCGGCCTCGACCGTGCTGATGACGAGCTGGGGGCTGCCGCCGGTCGTGGTGGTGCCGCTGGCGCTGGCCATGGGCGGCCTGATCGGCGCCTGGCAGGGGTTCTGGATCGCCTACGTGCGCATCCCGGCGTTCATCGTCACCCTCGCCGGGATGCTGATCTTCCGCGGCGCCACCCTCATCGTGCTGGGCGGGCGCTCCATCGGCCCGCTGCCGCAGTCGGTGCGCACGTGGGCCAGCGGGTTCATTCCGGGCTTCACCGACGGGCCGCACCTGCTCACGCTCCTGCTGGGCGCGGCCGGGTCGGTCGCCCTGGTGTGGATCCAGTGGCGGGTGCGTGCCCGCGACCTGCACCACGGCCTGCCGGCCCTTTCCGCGCGGATGACCGCCGTCAAGGCGGTGGCGACCGTGGCCGTGGTGATGCTGTTCGCCTATGCGCTGGCCGACCACAACGGGATCCCCATCGTGGGACTGCTGCTGCTCGCTCTGATCGTGGGCTATGCGTTCCTGATGAAGTCGACCACCGCGGGCCGGCGCATCTACGCCGTCGGCGGCAGCGAGAAGGCCGCCCGCCTGTCGGGGGTGAAGACCCAGCGCACCACGTTCTGGGTGTTCGTCAACATGGGCGTCCTCTCGGCGCTGGCCGGACTGGTCTTCGCCGCGCGGCTCAACGCCGCCACCCCGGGCGCCGGCGAGATGTTCGAGCTCGACGCGATCGCGGCCGCCTTCATCGGCGGGGCCTCGGCCTCCGGCGGTGTGGGCACCGTGATCGGGGCCGTGGTGGGCGCGCTGGTCATGGGCGTGATGAACAACGGCATGTCGATCATCGGCCTGGGCGTGGACTGGCAGCAGGCCATCAAGGGCCTGGTGCTGCTGGCCGCGGTGGCCTTCGACATCTACAACAAGAAGCGCGTCGGGTCGGCCCGTCCGGGGGGCGGCACCGCCGCCCCGACGGGACCGGGTGATCCGTCGCCGCCCGACGGCGCTCAGCAGGACCGGGAGAAGGAGGACGGCACCGCGGCGGCCGCGCCCGCGCCGCCGCGCTGACGCCGCGGGCGTGCGGCGCCGCCGCGCGCCCGCCCGGTCCCCGCCCGCCCGTCGCCTCCGGGGCCGGGCGGGCGGGGACGGCGTCCACAGCACGGCATCCGCGGTCGGGTGCGCCGCCGCCAAGAACTAGGCTGGTGAACCGTGGCCGGCAGGATCAGAGACGAAGACGTCGCACTCGTGCGCGAACGAACGCCCATCGCCGACGTGGTGGGCGAATACCTGCAGCTGCGCAACGCCGGCGGCGGCTCGCTGAAAGGGCTGTGCCCCTTCCACGACGAGAAGTCCCCGTCCTTCAACGTCACCCCCGCCCGCGGCCTCTACTACTGCTTCGGCTGCGGCGAGGGCGGCGACGTCATCCGGTTCATCCAGCAGATCGAAACCCTCAGTTTCGTCGAGGCCGTCGAGTCACTGGCCCACCAGTCCGGCATCCGGCTGCGCTACGAACAGGGCGGCGGCCACACCTCCCGCCAAGACCAGGGGCAGCGCCAGCGGCTCATCGAGGCCCACCGCGAGGCCCAGCGCTTCTACGCCGAGCAGCTGCTCGCGCCCGCCGCCAAGGAGGGCCGGCGCTTCCTGACCGAGCGCGGGTTCGGCCGCGCCGACGCCGAGCACTTCGGCGTGGGCTACGCCCCCGGCGGCTGGGAGGCGCTGACCGGCCGCCTTCGCGACGCGGGCTTCAGCGACCAGGAGATCGTCACCGCAGGGCTGGCCGGACAGGGCCGCCGCGGCGCCTACGACAAGTTCCGCAACCGGCTCGTGTGGCCGGTGCGCGAAGTCAACGGCGAGATCGTGGGCTTCGGCGCCCGCAAACTCGACCCCGACGACGACGGGCCCAAGTACCTCAACACCCCCGAAACCCCGATCTTCAAGAAGGGCCACCTGCTCTACGGGCTCGACCTCGCCAAGCGCGAGATCGCCCGCGAGCACCGCGCCGTGATCGTCGAAGGCTACACCGACGTCATGGCCTGCCACCTGGCCGGCGTGCCCACCGCCGTGGCCACCTGCGGGACCTCCTTCGGCGAGGACCACCTCAAGGTGCTGCGCCGCATGCTGCTGGGCCGCTCCAACCAGGGCGGCGAAGTCGTGTTCACCTTCGACGGCGACGCCGCCGGCCGCCGGGCGGCGGTGCGGGCCTTCGCCGAGGAGCACGGGTTCGCATCCGAGACCTTCGTGGCCGTCCAGCCCGACGGCCTCGACCCCTGCGACCTGCGCCAGAGCCGCGGCGACGCCGCGGTGCGCGATCTCGTCGCCGACCGCAAGCCGCTGTACGAGTTCATGATCCGCACCGTCATCGAGCAGTACGACCTCGACACCGCCGAAGGCCGCATGGCCGGGCTCGACGCCGCCGCCGAGATCGTGGCCAGCATCCGCAACGACGGGGTGCGCAAGCTCTACGGGGTCAACCTCGACCACTGGCTGGGCATCATGGACGAGTCGTTCGTGCAGCGCCGCGTGTCGGCGCACGTGGCCGCGCGCCGGCGCAGCGGCGGCGGGGCCTACTCCGCGCCCGCGCGCCCCGCGCCCCAGGCTTCGGCCGGCGCCGCCGACGCCGCGCCCTACGACGTGCGCGACCCCTCGCTTCAGCGCGAGCGCCAAGCCTTGAAGATCGCGGTGCAGCATCCGGGGCTGGCGGGGGAGTTCGACGATCTCGGCGCGGACTCGTTCAGCGTGCCCCAGCACCGCGCCGTCTACGAGCTGATCAGCGCCCAGGGCGGGGTGGGTGCCGCGGGCGACGCCCGGCAGTGGGTGGCGGGGCTGTGCGACGCCGCGCCCGACGAAGCCCAGCGGGCGTTCGTGACCCGCCTGGCGGTCGAGCCGCTGGAGATCTACGGAGAACTCGACGAGCATTACGCCCAGGAAATTCTCGGCACAATCAAGATTCATTCCATCAACCGCCGAGTCGCAAACCTGAAATCGCGCCTCGGGCGGCTGGACCCCGCGGCTCAGCCGGACGAATACCAGCGCCTATTCGCCGAGCTCATGTCGGTCGAGCAGGAGAAACGTGTGATGCGCGAACGCTAGCGGCGCCCGGGTAGCACGAGGGTGACAAAATTAGTCCTCACTGCTTCGCGGTCCTGTGCGGCACACTGTAAGGGTGGCTCCAACGGTGCTGCCCGGCGAAATGCCACCGCTCGCGCAGGTGGCGCGACAGGTCGCGGGCGCGGAATCCGGGGAGACGGTGACCGTGGCCGACGTCGCCGCCGCCCTGGAGCGCCTGGAGGTACCCCCCGAGTCGCTGGACCGGGTGGTGCGCGACCTCGAACAGCAGGGCGTCGACGTCGTCGACCCCGCCGCCGACGAGGAACCCGCGCCCGCGGAGATCGGGACGGGAGCGCCCGCCGGCGACCTGGTGCGCGTCTACCTGCGCGAGATCGGCCGCGTTCCGCTGCTGACGGCAGAAGAAGAAGTGGACCTGGCCAAATCCATCGAAGCCGGCCTCTTCGCCGCGGAGAAGCTGCGCCGGTCCGGTCCCGTGCCGGCGACCGACGAGGCCCTCGACCTGGAACAAGTCGCAGACGAGGGAGAACGCGCCAAGCAGCGGCTCATCGAGGCCAACCTGCGGCTGGTGGTCTCCATCGCCAAGCGCTATCTCGGCCGCGGCCTGCTGCTGCTGGACCTGGTCCAGGAGGGCAACCTCGGCCTGATCCGCGCGGTCGAGAAGTTCGACTACACCAGAGGGTTCAAGTTCTCGACCTACGCCACCTGGTGGATCCGCCAGGCCGTCACCCGCGCCATCGCCGACCAGGCCCGCACCATCCGCATCCCGGTGCACATGGTCGAGACCATCAACCGGCTGATGCGGGTTCAGCGCCGACTGAACCAGGAACTGGGCCGCGATCCCGCCCCGGCCGAGATCGCGCGCGAACTCGGATTCGGCGACGAACGCGTGCAGGAGATCCAGCGCCTCGCTCAGGAACCCGTGTCGCTGCATGCCCCCATCGGCGAGGAGGACTCCGACTTCGGCGACTTCATCGAGGACACCGACGCCGTCGTGCCCGCCGACGCGGCGGCGTTCACCCTGCTGCAGAACCAGCTGCTGTCCCTGCTCGCCGGGCTCGGCGACCGCGAACAGCGCATCATCCAGCTGCGCTTCGGACTGCGCGACGGCCACCAGCACACCCTGGAGGAGGTGGGCCGGGAGTTCGGCGTG
The DNA here is from genome assembly GCF_014204715.1 of Streptomonospora salina. NCBI lineage: Bacteria > Bacillati > Actinomycetota > Actinomycetes > Streptosporangiales > Nocardiopsidaceae > Streptomonospora > Streptomonospora salina. The sequence continues at coordinate 929,200 of NZ_JACHLY010000001.1, read as the reverse complement.
ACCCGGGAGCGCATCCGCCAGATCGAAGCCAAGACCCTGGCCAAGCTGCGCCACCCGTCACTGGCCACGACCCTGCGCGACTTCCTGGAGTCCTAGGCCGGTCGATCGCGGTCCGGCGGCCGGTTGTGGCCCTGCGCCGCCCGGGCAGCGCCCGCTAGGTTGGCGAGTGTGAAGGGTCGGACCGATGCCCCCCGACGGCGGCCGCGCGTGCCGCGCACGCGCCGCGGCCGGCTGCTGCTGGGCGCCGCCGCCGCGGCGCTGGCGGCTGCGGTCGCGGCCGGCGCTCTGGCCGCCGTCGACGCGGTCGGCAGCGGCCCCGTGCACCGCATCGCCTATTTCGCGGGCTGGAACCAGCCGGTGCGCGACTACCGGATCTCCGACGTCGCCGACAGCGGCGCGGCCGCCCGGCTCACCCGCCTGATGTGGGCCTTCGGCGAGATCGGCGACGAGGGACGCTGCCGGCTGCCCGCCGAGGACGCCCGCTGGGAGCTCTACCAGCGGCGCTACGACGCCGGAGAAAGCGTCGACGGCGAGGCCGACGCCTACGACCAGCCGCTGGCCGGCGGCCTCAACCAGCTGCGCGACTTGCGTGCCGACCACCCCGGCCTGGGCGCGAGCATCTCGCTGGGCGGGTGGAACACCTCCGTGCACTTCTCCGCGGCGGTGCGCACCCCCGAGTCCCGCCGGGAGTTCGTCTCCTCGTGCCTGGACCTGTGGCTGCGCGGCGACGTTCCGGTGCGCGACGGCGAACCGCAGGGCGGCCCCGGAGCGGCCCGGGGCGTCTTCGACGGGATCGACCTGGACTGGGAATGGCCCGGCGGCGACGGCCACCCCGACAACGTCGAGCACCCCGACGACCGGCGCAACTTCACCCTGGTCGTGCGGGAGTTCCGCCGCCAGCTGGACGGGCTGGAGCGCGAGACCGGGCACGAGTACACCCTGTCGGCGTCACTGCCCGGCGATCCCGGCCGGATGCGCGACGGCTACGAGCCCGAGGCCTTCGCACCGCTGGACTTCGCCACCGTGCAGGGCTACGACTTCGCCGGACCGTGGAGCGCGACGACCGGGCACCACGCCGCCCTCTACGCCGACGGTCCCGGAGCGCCGGACGAGGGCGTGCACGGCGCCGTGCAGGGCTATCTCGACCACGGCCTGCCCGCCGACAAGCTCGTCGTGGGCTTCCCCGGATTCGGCCGCGGCTGGCGCGGCGTGCCGCCGGGGGAGGCCTTCGGCCGCGGAGAGAGGGCCGAGGCCCCCGCCTCGGGCGACTACGGCGAGCACGCCGCCTCCTACGACGAACTCCAGCGGCGCGGCGGACGGCGGTTCTTCGACCCCGCCAACGGCGCCTACTGGCTGGTCGGCGACGGCCAGTGGTGGTCCTACGACACCCCCGCCACCGTCGCCCTCAAAGGCGCCTACGTCCGCGACCGCGGCCTGGGCGGCCTCATGCTCTGGAACCTCGACATGGACCTCGAAGGCGAGCTCGTGCGCGCCATGGACACCTCCCTGGACCCCGGCAGGGCCGGGTCCGGGCAGCCGCGGTAGCGGTTTCACCCGTCCCGGTAGGTGTCGACGAGGCCGCGGCCCGGGTGCCAGTGGCGGATCCGCAGCTTGTCGGACGCCACCGAGGTGATCACGGCTTCGCTGATCAGGACGCGGAAGAGGTGGAAGGCGGCCGGGTCGGCGCCGGGGTCGGAAAGCAGGGCGCGCATCCGCTCGGGGTCGGTGACCTCCGCCGCGATGCCGCCGACCTTGGCGTCGCCCCGCTCCATGGACTCCTCGGGGGCGGTGTGCAGGGCCATGCGGCCGTCGCGCCGCAGATCCAGCGCCTTGCGTGCGCCCGACATCGACCCCAGCAGCATTTCCTCGCCCGACAGGACCACCTCGGTGCCGCTGACCCGCGGGGAGCCGCCACCGCGCACCGTCGCCAGGATGTGGTGCTTGGCGGCGCCGAACGCGGCCCGGACCTCGGCCGCGAACGCGGGTTCGGCCGCGGCGAACTCCGGCCAGGCGACGGCGTGTGCGGCCTCGGCGCCGGATGCGGCGGTCGTCGTCTTCGTCGATTCACTGCGCATGCCGCCCAGCCTGACGCCTCTACCTGACATCCGATGTCGGGTATCACCGACGCGTCGGCGGTTGTCTCGCCACGCCACCCGCGCCAGGCTGGGATCATGCCCGAAACGACCTCCCCAGCGGCCCTGCCCGACATCGACCTCGACGCCTTCCAGCGCGCCTTGCGCCGCGACGTCGCGGGGACGGTGGCCTTCGACGCCGGCACCCGGGCCCTCTACACCGCCGACGCCTCCAACTACCGGCACGTACCCCTGGGCGTGGTGCTTCCGCGCACGGTCGGCGACGTCGTCGCCGCCGTGGCCGCCTGCAACACCTACGGGGTGCCGCTGACGACGCGCGGCGGAGGCACCAGCATCGCCGGCAACGCCATCGGCCAGGGGCTGGTCATCGACACCTCGCGCCACCTCACCGCCATCGAGGAGATCGACCCGCAGCAGCGCACCGCCCGCGTCCAGCCCGGCGTCATCCTGGACGACCTGCGCGCCGCCGCATCCGTGCACGGGCTCACCTTCGGCCCCGACCCCTCCACGCACAGCCGGTGCACCATCGGCGGGATGATCGGCAACAACTCCTGCGGATCCCACTCGGTCGCCTGGGGCACCACCGCCGACAACGTCGAGTCGCTGGACGTGCTGCTGCACGACGGCACCCGGATGACGGTCGGCGCCACCGGCCGCGAGGAACTCGACCGGCTCGCGGCCCTGCCCACCCGCGAGGGCCGGATCTACGCGTCGCTGCGCGACCTGGTCACCACCTACATGGGCGACCTGCGCACCGGCATGCCCCAGCTCTCCCGGCGCGTCTCCGGCTACGCGCTGGACCGCCTGCTGCCGGAGAACGGCGGCCACCTCGCCCGTGCGCTCACCGGAACCGAGGGCAGTTGCGTGACCGTGCTCGGCGCAACGGTGCGGCTGGTGGAGTCGCCGCCGGCCCGGACCCTGGTCGTCCTGGGCTACCGGGACGCGCCGGCGGCCGCCGATGCCGTGCCCGAACTACTCGAGCACAACCCGCTGACCGTCGAAGGCCTCAACGAAGAGCTGCTCGCGCGGGTGCGGCGGCCGGGGGAAGGCAGCACCGGCCTGCCCTCCGGCGGCGCCTGGCTGATGGTCGAGGTGGGTGGCGCCGACGCGGCCGAGGCGACCGAGCGCGGAAAGGCGGTGCTGCGCTCGCTGACGGGCGCGGCCCGCCCGCTCGACTCCGATGTGGTCGAGGACCCCGCGCACGCGCGGGCGCTGTGGCGCATCCGCGAGGAGGGTTCGGGACTGGCCACGCGCGCGCCCGACGGCACCGAGGCCTGGCCGGGCTGGGAGGACGCGGCCGTGCCCCCGGAACGCCTGGGCTCCTACCTGCGGGCCTACGACCGGCTGATGGACGAATACGGTTACCGCGGCGTGGTCTACGGCCATTTCGGCGAGGGCTGCCTGCACGTGCGCGTCGATTTCGGACTGGACCACGCCGAAGGGCGCGTCCGGTTCCGCTCCTTCATGGAGTCCGCCGCCGACCTCGTCGCCGAGCACGGCGGATCGGTCTCGGGCGAGCACGGCGACGGCCAGGCCCGCTCCGAGCTGCTGCCCCGGATGTACGGCGACCGGATCATGCGCGCGTTCAGCGAGTTCAAGTCCGTGTGGGACCCCAACGACCGGATGAACCCCGGAGTCGTCGTCGCCCCCCGGCCCATGGACGCCGACCTGCGTCAGGCGGCCGTGACCAGCGGACCGCTGACCGTCCTCGACTACCCCGAGGACCAGGGCGACTTCGCGCGCGCCATGCGCCGCTGCGTGGGCGTGGGCAAGTGCCGGCGCCACGAAGGGTCGGGCGTGATGTGCCCCAGCTACATGGTCACCCGCGACGAGAAGGACTCCACCCGCGGGCGCGCCCGGATGCTGTTCGAGATGATCAACGGCGAGGTCATCACCGACGGCTGGGCCTCCGAAGAGGTGCGCGACAGCCTGGACCTGTGCCTGTCGTGCAAGGGCTGCCGCAGCGACTGCCCGGTCAACGTGGATATGGCCGCCTACAAGGCCGAGTTCCTGCACCACCACTACCGCAACCGTGTGCGGCCGGCGTCGCACTACTCCATGGGGTGGCTGCCGGTGTGGGCGCGGCTGGCGGCCGCGGCGCCCGCCGAAGTCAACCGGGCGGGCGGCGCCCGCGGACTCGGCGACGCGCTCAAGCGCCTGGGCGGCATCGCGCCGCAGCGGACCGTCCCCGAGTTCGCGCGCACGACGTTCACCCGCTGGTTCCGCCGCCGCGCGCGCAGGCAGGAGGGGCGGCGCAGCGGGGGCCCGCTCGGCCGTGTGCTCGGGCGGAGCGGCGCCGCCGCACAACCCGGCGCGGGCGGCGCGTCGGCGCCGGAGAACCGGCGGGGCACCGTGGTCCTGTGGCCCGACACCTTCGGCAACTACCTGCATCCGCAGGTGCCCGCCTCGGCGGTTCGGGTGCTGGAGGACGCCGGTTTCCGCGTGGTGCTGCCCCAGGGGCAGGTGTGCTGCGGGCTGACGTGGGTCTCCACCGGGCAGTTGAGCGTCGCCCGGCAGGTGATGCGCCGTTCGCTGCGCGCACTGGCACCCCACGTGCAAGCGGGGCTGCCCGTCGTCGGGTTGGAACCCAGCTGCACGGCCGCGCTGCGTTCGGACCTGCTGGAGATGCTGCCCGGACACGAGAGCGAGCGGGTGGCCGCGTCGGTGTACACCCTCGCGGAGTTCCTCGACACCTGTGCCCCCGACTGGGAGCCGCCGCAGGTGGACGCGAAGGCCATCAGCCAGGTGCACTGCCACCAGCACGCGGTCATCGGCTTCGACGCCGACCGCACGCTCATGGAGCGCGCCGGGATCGACGGCGACGTGCTGGATTCGGGCTGCTGCGGGCTGGCCGGGAACTTCGGTTTCGAGGCCGAGCACTACGACGTGTCGACGGCGGTGGGGGAGCGGGTGCTGCTGCCGGCCGTGCGCGAGGCCGACCCGCAGACGCTGGTGCTGGCCGACGGTTTCAGCTGCCGCACCCAGATCGACCAGGAGGCGGGACGCCCGGCCCTGCACCTGGCGGAGGTGCTGGCCCAGGGCCTGGCCGACCGGGACGCTCGGCGCCGGCAGGGATAGCCGGCCCGCGGGGAGTGCGGGGCCCGGACCGGAGTGCCTCACACGCCCAGCCGCTCGCGCAGAGCGGCCAGTTCGGGGCCGGCCTGTGCGGCGACCCGGGGGTCCTGCGGGTCGACGCCCTCGTCGACGTGGATCTGCCAGGAGATGTCGGACCCGCCGGGCGGGCGCCGCGCGACCAGGCGGAACCCTTCGGCGCCGCCCTCCAGCCCGACGTGGCGGGAGACGACGATCGTGGCGGTCACCCGCTCGTAGACGACCTCCGCGATCCGCCCCGGATCCTCGACGTGGAACACGTGCCGGCCGCGGCCCTCCTCGGTGAAGGTGAGGCCTTCTTCGGTCCACCGGGCGCGGTCGATGTGCTCCCAGGGCACAGCGCGGCCGTCGGGCAGGTGCAGCGCGCGGTCGGTGGCCGCCAGGGCGTTCGCGCCCCCGCCGGTGACGGCGAGGACGCGTTCGCGGCGCTGAAGGGACACCCGGGAGCGCAGCTCCGCGGGCAGCGCGGTGCGGCGTGGGAGGCGCATCGCCGTCAGCGTGTTCCGGTGTCGGTGCCGCTGCCGGCCCCGTCGGGGCCCGTCCCGTTCAGGTGGGCGGCCTCCTCCTCGGTGGGCCGGGCCAGGAAGTCCTTGAGCGAGGTGACCGGCATGCGCTCGGAGACCTTGCCGTAGACGGCCTTGCCGGCGCCGCTGACCTGGGCGCCCACTACGCCTGCGGTCTCCTGCACGGCCGGGTTCTCGGCGACGCGCCGAGCCGTGCGGACCAGCTGCTCGTAGCGGGCCTTGCCGGCCCTGGCCCCGAGTACGTATCCCACTGCGAGTCCGGCGGCGAACGTGATCCGGTAGCGCATAGGTCCCTCTCCCGTCGTCGGTGGGTGCTGCCCCTGCGCCCCTGACGCTACCCCGGGCTCCTGGAAAACGTGGCACGAGCACACCTGCGGATGCGCTAGTCTGGATACGTCGCCACGGCGGGGATCACCCGTCGAACCGGCGCAAGGGTCCGATCCCGCGTAGCTCAATCGGCAGAGCAGCCGGCTGTTAACCGGCAGGCTACTGGTTCGAATCCAGTCGCGGGAGCAGCCGAAGGAAGCCAGGCCAGATGGCCTGGCTTTTTTCATGCGCCGTGTCTCCCACCGGCTTTCGTCCGCCTCATCGTCGGGCGGAGCCCCCGAGGTGTCGCGAGACCGAGTGGGCCGGGTCGATGGTGAAGCAGGCTTGGGCTTCCGCCAGGCGCCGATGCGTCAAGCTCAAGCGGCTACGTGTGCATGGGTTAGCATTGGTACATGTCGATGCAGCGGACCAATGTCTATGCCGACCCCGAGGATCTGGCCCTGATCAAGGAGGCCGCCCGGCTTCGTGGCGTCGCGGAGGCGGAGATCATCCGCGAAGGCCTGCATCTCGCCGCCATGTCGAATCGCGTCTGGGACGATCCTCTCGACTGGCCGACGTTCGACGGTAGCGGTGAGCCCGTCACCCGCGACGAGATCACCGAGACCGTTGCTCAGGAGCGCCGCGGCGCATGATCGTCATCGCCGACACCTCGGGGATCATCGCCGCCTCCGACCGCAACGCGCCTGAGGCGCCGGCCTGCCGGGCCGTGCTGGAGAAGGCCGGTACGGTGATCGTTTCCGGATTGGTTCTGGCCGAACTGGACCACACGGCCAAGGCCCGGTTCGGCCCCGCAGCGCGGAGCCGGCTGCTGGACCACCTCCTCGCCCAAGCGCATCGCATGCGCTTCCAGGTCCCGGAGACGAGCGTCGACGTCCTCGATACCGCGCGAGCCGTGCAGCGGCGCTATGCGGACCTGGATCTGGATCTCGCCGCCGGCGTCAACGTCGCCTTGGCCGCCGAATATCGGACCGACGCGCTGTTGAGCCTCGACCGGCGCGACTTTCGGACCGTGCGCCCGCTTACCCCGCATCAGGCCTTCCGCCTGCTTCCCGACGACCTCGCGTGAGCCTCGGCGCTTGGCCGGAGCGAATGCCGTCGGGGCCTCGCACCGCGGCGCTCGGACCAGGGCGGACCGGCTGAGCGCTCGGGTCGAACGGCCGGCGCTATACGACACGGGGAAGGGGAGACCGAATGGCGAAGACCAGTGCCGGGCTGCTGCTGTACCGGTGGGGCGCGGCCGGGGCCGTCGAGGTGCTGCTGGGGCACATGGGCGGGCCGTACTGGGCGAAGAAGGACGAGCGCGCCTGGTCGGTGCCCAAGGGGGAATACACCGCCGGCGAGGAGCCGGCGGCCGCCGCTCGGCGGGAGTTCGCCGAGGAGCTGGGACGCTCCGCACCCCCGGGGGAGCCGTTCGTTCTGGGGCAGGTGCGCCAGTCCGGCGGCAAGACCGTCACCTGCTTCGCGCTCGAAGGCGACTTCGACGCTTCGCGGATCGCGGGCGGTACCTTCGCGATGGAGTGGCCGCCGCGCTCGGGCCGGACCCGGGAGTTCCCCGAGATCGACCGGGCCGCCTGGTTCGACCTGCCCGCCGCGCGCGCGAAGCTGGTCGCGGGCCAGGTCCGGTTCGTGGACGTATTGGAGAGAGCGGTCGGCCCGGCTCCGGGCGGGTCAGGGGCGTGAAGCTCCCCGGAGCCGGGGCGGTCCGGCGGGCCTAAGCGCGGTGCTCGGGTGCCGGGGTGCCGGACCGCGTCGCGCAGCCGGTCGGGGGAGCCGTGTTCGGTCGGGTCACGGTTTGACGGCGACGCCGCCGACGATGAGTTTCGCGTTGCGCGGGGGCATGGTGTAGCTGCCCAGCGACTTGGCGTCGGGGGGCAGCGGACGCCACCGGTTCAGCGGGACCAGGCCCGGTTCGACCAGGTTCCAGTCGCCGAAGTAGCTCTGGATCCGCTCGGCGGTGCGCCACAGTCCCGCCTTCAGCCGCTCTTGGAACGCGGCCTGCAGGCGGCGGGCGCGATCGGCCTCGTCGGGGAACTGCGCGGAGTCGGGTTCGCAGAAATGGCTGACCGCCAGGCAACTGCCGGAAACCACGGCATCGCGCAGCCGGCGGGCGATCCCGCCGGGGTCCTCCGCGTCGCTCAGGTGGTGCAGTATGCCGCCGAGCATCACCGCTACGGGGCGCTGGAGGTCGAGCAGCCCGAGCCGTTCCGCCTCGGTCAGCACCTCCTCCGGACGGGTCAGGTCGTTCTGCAGTACCAGTGTGGTGCGGTTGTTCTCCAGCAGCGCCCGCCCGTGCGCCAGCACGATCGGGTCGTTGTCGACGTAGGCCACGTGGGCGTCGGGAACGGACTCGTGTGCGATCTCGTGCACGTTGCCGTCGGTGGGCAGGCCCGATCCGATATCGAGGAACTGCTCGATGCCGCGCTCGGCGGCGAGGTAGCGGGTGGCCCGCTGGACGAAGGCGCGGTTGCCCAGGGCGAGGTCGGTCACGCCGGGAACGACCGACTCGGCGTAGTTGGCCATGTCCCGGTCGATCTCGAAATGGTCCTTGCCGCCCAGGTAATAGGAGTAGACCCGGGCGATGCTGGCCTTGTCTGATTCGATCGGCGTCGGCTCGGTGTAGGCGCCGCCGGCACGCTTCATGAACTTCGGTGATTCGAAACGAGGCATCGCCATCCTCTTCAGGGGGGAAGTCGGCCGATGGTCGCCGGAAGTCTATGCCCGTCGAGTGGCGCCAGTCACCTTTTCGCGGCATTCGGTGATCGGAATACCGGAATCTACGGACAGACCGAAACCCCCGAAGCATCCGGTCCGCACCGTGTGTCCCGGCGGCCTCGCGGGCCGTGCCCGCGCCGGCGCCCGATGCCGACCGTCCTCCCCCCGCGCCCGCTCGCGCGCCCCGCCGGTGGAAGCGGTGCGCGCAAGCGGGGGGTCACACGTGGGGCAGCCCCGTGTAGTTCTCGGCCAGAGCGGCGGCCGCCGGCTCGCAGGCGGCGATGTGGTCCAGGTGCGACTGCTGGATCCGGTGCTCGAAGTCGGTCGCCGCGGGGTCGGTGTGCATCAGCGACGTCATCCAGTAGGAGAAGTGCTCGGCGCGCCACACCCGGCGCAGCGCCCGGTCGGAGTAGGAATCCAGTCCGGACGCGTCGCCCGCGCCGTACCACGCGCCCATGCCCTCGGCCAGCAGCATCACGTCGCGCATCGCCAGATTCAGCCCCTTGGCGCCGGTAGGCGGCACGATGTGGGCGGCGTCGCCGGCCAGGAACAGGTTCCCGTGGCGCATCGGCTCGGTGACGAAGCTGCGCATCGGCGTGATGCTCTTGTCGGTGATGGGCCCGGTCTCCAGCTTCCAGTCGCTGCCGGTCAGCTCGAAGCGGGCCGCCAGCTCCGACCAGATGCGCTCGTCCGACCAGTCGGCGGGGTCGGTGTCGGCGGGCACCTGCAGGTAGAGGCGGCTGACCGACTCCGAGCGCATGCTGTGCAGCGCGAACCCGCGGGTGTGGCGGGCGTAGATCAGCTCGTCGCACGAGGGCGGAACGTCGGCGAGGATGCCCAGCCAGGCGAACGGGTAGACCTTGTCGTAGGTGCTGACGACCTCCTCGGGCAGGCTCGCCCGCCCGATGCCGTGAAAGCCGTCGCAGGCCACGACGTAGTCGCACGCCAACGTGTCCTCGGTGCCGTCGGCGGAGGCGAACCGCACCCGCGGATTCCCGGTCTCGGCCCCCTCGATCGCCCGGGCCTGGGATTCGAACAGGATCCGCCCGCCGTCGGCCAGGCGCCGCGCGATCAGGTCTTTGACGATCTCGGTCTGCGCCCAGATCATGACGTGGCGCCCGGTCAGAGCGGGAAAATCGATGCGGTGCCCGCGCCCGTCGAAGCGCAGCTCGATGCCGTCGTGGCGGAAGCCTTCCCGGTCCATGCGCTCGCCCAGCCCCGACGTGCGCAGCGCCTCGGCGACGCCGTGCTCGACCACTCCCGCCCGCTGGCGGCGCTCGCAGTAGTCGCGGTCGCGGCGCTCCAGCACGACCGACTCGATTCCCTGCTGATGCAGCAGGTGCGACAGGAACAGCCCGGCGGGGCCGGCTCCGATGATTCCGACTGTGGTGCGCATGATCGGGTCCGCGGCGCGGCGGCGGGGCCGGTGCCGGCCCGGCTGCGGCGCGCCGCTTGCCTCCCTTCGAGGAGAAAGCGGGTGGGGCGGTGGTCACGGACGGGTGCGCGGGCGCTTACCGGGGGCGGGGCGGCCGTTCCGGCCCGCGCCGTCCGCGGAGCGGCCTGCGGACACCGGGACCGGCGTCCGCCGGCCCCGGTGTCACTGTCCGTCGTGTTCTCCGAGCTCGTCCAGAACGCGCTGGGCGATGCCGAAGGCCTTGTTGGCGGCGGGCACGCCGCAGTAGATCGCCGCCTGAAGGAACACCTCGGCGATCTCGTCGCGGGTGAGCCCGTTGCCCACGGCGGCCCGCACGTGCATGCCGAGCTCGTCCCAATGGCCTCCGGCGGTCAGCGCGGTCAGCACCATGCAGCTGCGCGTGCGGCGGTCCAGACCCTCCCGGTTCCAGATCTCGCCCCACGCGTACCGGGTGATCAGGTCCTGGAAGGGCTCGGTGAAGCCGGTCTTGGCGGCTTCGGCGCGGTCCACGTGGGCCTCGCCCAGCACCTCGCGGCGCACCCGCATGCCCGCGTCGCGGCGGGAGGCGTCGTCGGTGGCGCGGGTCTCGTCCGTGCTCATCGGTTCTTCTCCGTCGTGGTCGGTGTGTCGTCGCCCCCGCCGAAGTGGGTCCGCAGCAGGCCGGTGACCGCGTCGGCGGACTCCCAGCTGGCCAAGTGGGCGCCGTCGACCCGGTGCAGCCGCGCATGCGGCACGGCGGCGGCGATGCGCTCGGCGTGCTCGGGCGGGGTGGCGGGGTCGTCGGCGCCGGCGACCACCAGGGTAGGCGCGGCGACGCGCGGCAGGTCGGGGCGCAGGTCCATGTGCTGGATGGCGGCGCAGCAGCCCGCGTAGCCCTCGGCGGGGGTGCCGGCCACCATGGCGCGCATGCGTTCGGCTACGCCGGGCTCCCGCTCGGCGTAACCGGGGGTGAACCAGCGCTGCACGACCCCGTCGGCCACGGCGCCGGTGCCCTCGTCGCGCACGGTCTCCGCCCGCCGGCGCCACCCGTCGGGCTCCAGGTGCGGCGCCGTGCACAGCAGCGCCAGCCGGTCGATGCGCTCGGGCGCGCGAGCGGCGAGCCACATGCCCGTCATGCCGCCCAGCGACAACCCGGCGAAGTGGGCGCGCTCGGCGCCGAGCCGGTCCAGCAGGCGCAGCACGTCGCCGCCCAGGTCCGCCAGGCTGTAGGGGCCCGCCGGGACGGGCGAGCCGCCGTGGCCGCGGGTGTCGTAGGCCACGACGCGAAAGTCCTGCGACAGCGCGTCGATCTGGGGCCGCCACATCTGAAGCGTGCTGCCGAGCGATCCCGACAGCACGAGCAGCGGCGCGTCGCGCGGGCCCTGGACGACGTGGTGCACGTCGACGCTCACGGTCTCCTCCAGCGGGTCGAACGGGGGTGCGGCGGTGCGGAGCCGCACCGCACCCGCCCCGGTGGCCGGTGCGGGTGCCGCGGCGGGTGCGCCATCAGGACGGCGCTCGCGTTCCGGTGCGGCGGGCACGGGCGGCCAGCGCCCGGTCCACCAGGTCGGGGGCCGAGCCGAGGTAGCCCGCCGGGTCGAGCAGCGCGTCGATCGCGGCGCGGTCGCGGCGCCCTTCCAGGCGGGCGGCGAGCACCGCTGCCAACGCGTCTCCGGTGCGGGCCGCTTCCCGGCAGGCCTCGCCGACCTGTTCGTGGGCCCGGGCGCGGCCCAGCTCGTCGGCGAGGTCGGCGGTGACGCGTTCGGCCATGGGGAAGCCGCCCGAGGCCGCCAGATTGGCGCGCATGGCCTCGGGGCGCACCGCGAGCCGCTCCAGCGACGTGTCCAGCCAGGCCGCGGCCGAACCGGCGGCCTCCAGCAGCCGGGTCAGTGTCGGCCACTCGGCGTGCCAGGCGCCGGCTGCCCGCTGGTGCTGCTGGACCTGGGCGGCGAAGAGCGTCGACACCAGCCCCGGGGCCTGCTCGGCGCAGGCGGCGGCCGAGACCGCGGCGATGGGGTTGCGCTTGTGCGGGAGTGTGGAGGAGCCGCCGACACCGGAGCCGCCGAACTCCTCGACCTCGGCGACTTCGGTCTGGGCCAGCAGCACGATGTCGCCGGCGGGCTTGCCCGCCGCGCCGCAGACCCGGCCCAGGGCCGCGGCGATGTCGGCGATGCGGCCGCGCTCGGTGTGCCAGGGCAGCTCCGGCTCGGCCAGTCCCGCCTCCTCGGCGAAGGCCGCGGCCGCCGCCGGGCCGTCGGCGCCCAGCGACGCCAGGGTTCCGGCCGCACCGCCCAGCTGCGCGGCGGCCCGGTGCCGGAGTACCTCCGCCAACCGTGCGGCCGCGGTCTCCAGCCCTTCGAGCCAGCCGGCGGCCACCGCGCCGAAGGTGGTCGGCAGCGCCTGCTGGAGCAGGGTGCGCCCGGCCATCACGGTGGTGCGGTGCTGGGCGGCCAGCTCCGCCAGGCGCTCGCCCGCCGACGCGGCGCGGCCGGCCACGACCGCGCCCGCGCGGCGGCTGACGAGCATGGCCGCGGTGTCCATGATGTCCTGGCTGGTGGCGCCGTAGTGGATGCGGCGCGCGGCGTCGCCGCCCACCTGCCGGGTCAGTTCCGCCACCAGCGGCACGACCGGGTTGCCGGCCCCGGCCGCGTCCGCCCCCAACCGGTCGGCGTCGAAGTTCTCCGGTACGCACGCCGCGGTGATGGCGGCAGCGTGCTCGGGGGCGATGAGCCCGACACGGGCGTGGGCGCGCGCGAGCGCCGCCTCGGCGTCCAGCAGCGCCCGCAACCACGCCCGGTCACCGGTCTCGGCGCCGATCCCGCCGCGGCCGAAGACGCCTCCGAAGAGGCCTTCCGCCGCACCGCTGTCCTCGTTCACGGTTCCTCGCTCGCTTCCGTCACCACGTGGGCCCGTGGGCCCGTCGTCCCGCCTCGGCCGTGCCCCGCGTGTCCGCCCGCACGGGCCCGTCCCCGCAGGTCAGATATCGAAGAACACCGTCTCGCCGCTACCCTGCAGGCGGATGTCGAAGACGTAGTCCCCTGCTTCGCTCGCGCTGCCGGCGCCGTCCTCGGCGGCCCGCGCTACGAGGGTGGCGCGCAGGCTCTCGGGCACCGCCGCCAGCACCGGATCGGCGGCGTTGGCCCGGGTCTCCTCGGGGAAGTAGATGCGGGTGACGGTCCGGTGGAGCATGCCCCGCGCGAACACCGACACGTCGATGTGGGGGGCCTGCAGCGCCCCGTCCGCGCCCGGAACGGGCCCCGGTTTGAGCGTGCGGATCCCGAAGCGGCCGGCGGCGTCGGTCTCGCACCGCCCGAAACCGCGGAAGCCGGGCCAGGACCGGGCGCCGCGCGGATCGTCGGGGTGGTCGAACCGGCCGTCGGGATCGGCCTGCCAGGTCTCGATCAGGCCGTCGGGGACCGGGTCTCCGGCGCCGTCGTAGAGCGTTCCGCGGATCCAGATCCCCCCGTCGGCGCTTTCGGCCAGCGCGTAGGGTCCGTCGGCCCAGGGCAGCCCGATGTGCAGGTAGGGGCCGACGGTCTGGGAAGGGGTGGTTGCGCCGTTGCTCATCAGTCGTCGTCCGCTTCCGACTCGAAGACGGTGGATTCGCGCCCGCGCAGCACGATGTCCCACTCGAAGGCCAGCGCCCACTCGGGCGCCGTGTTGGCGTAGTCGAACCGGGCCACCAGCCGCTGCCGGGCCTTCTCGTCGGGAATGGAGTTCCACATGGGGTCCTGGAAGAACAGCGGATCCCCGGGGAAGTACATCTGGGTGACCAGGCGCTGGGTGAATGCCCGGCCGAACAGCGAGAAGTGGATGTGGGCGGGCCGCCAGGCGTTGTCGTGGTTGCCCCACGGGTAGGCGCCCGGCCGGATGGTGACGAACCGGTAGCGGCCGTTCTCGTCGGTGAGCGTGCGTCCCACGCCGGAGAAGTTCGGGTCCAGCGGGCAGGGCCAGTTGTCGCCGGTGTGGCGGTAGCGGCCGCCGGCGTTGGCCTGCCAGATCTCGATCAGCGTGTGCGGGACGGGTGTGCCGTCGCCGTCGCGCACCTGCCCGTGGACGATGATGCGCTGGCCCTGGGGTTCGGCCTCGTGCTGGGCGGTGAGGTCGTTGTCGGTCTCACCGATGCGGTCCTCGCCCAGAACCGGGCCGGTGACCTCCGTCAGCATGTGCGGAAGCAGCTGCAGCGGCCGCTTGGGGTGGCGCAGAGCGGTGCTGGCATATCCGGGGTAGTCCAGCGGAGGGTGCACCTCGTGGTCGCGCCGGTATCCGGCCGCGAGCGGGACCGCGCCGGTGCGCGGATCGGTGCTCATGGCTCCTGTTCCTCCTGCCTGTGCTCGAACGGGTGCGGAGTGGGCCCGGTTCCGGTTCGGGCCCGGCTGCGCGTCGTCAGGCGTGCAGCACCACGGCGAGGCCCTGGCCTACGCCGATGCAGATCGCGGCCAGTCCCCATCCGCCGCCGCGGCGGTGCAGTTCGTGGGCGAGCGAGCCCAGGATCCGCGCGCCGGAGGCGCCGAGCGGGTGGCCGATGGCGATGGCGCCGCCGTTGGGGTTGACGATCTCCGGGTCCAGGCCGGGCCAGCGCCGCAGGCAGGCCAGCGATTGGGCGGCGAAGGCCTCGTTGAGTTCGACGGCCGAAAGGTCGTCCCAGCCGATGCCCGCGCGCGACAGCGCGGTCTCGGCGGCCTCCACCGGTCCGACGCCGAAGCGGTGCGGCTCCACTCCGGCGACGCCGCGGCTGACGATACGCGCCAGCGGCGCGGCTCCGGTGGCCGCGGCGGCCTGCTCGCCGCCGATCAGCAGGGCGGCCGCGCCGTCGTTGAGCGGCGAGGAGTTGCCGGCGGTGACGGTGCCGTCGGGGCGGAACGCCGGCTTGAGCCCGGCGAGCTTGTCCAGCGAGGTGTCGCGGACGCTTTCGTCGCGCGCGAGGTCGACGCCGGGCACCGGCACGATCTCGGCGTCGAAGACGCCCTTGCTCCAGGCCTCGGCGGCCTTGGTGTGACTGCGCAGCGCGAACGCGTCCTGCTCGGAACGCTCGATGCCGTACTGCTCGGCGATCTGCTCGGTGCACTCGCCCAGCGAGACGGTCCACTCCGCGGGCATGGCCGGGTTGACCATGCGCCAGCCCAGTGTCGTGGAGTGCAGTGTCTCGTGCCCGGCGGGGAAGCCCTTGGCGGGCTTGGGCAGCACCCAGGGCGCGCGGCTCATCGACTCCACGCCGCCGGCCAGGATCAGTGAGGCGTCGTCGACCGCGACCGCGCGGTTGGCGGCGATGACGGCCTCCAGCCCCGACCCGCACAGCCGGTTCAGCGTGGCGCCGGGCACGGACGTGGGCAGCCCGGCCAGCAGCGCGGCCATGCGGGCGACGTTGCGGTTGTCCTCGCCGGCGCCGTTGGCGTCGCCGAAGTAGACGTCGTCGACGGCGGCGGGGTCGAGCCCGGGTGTGCGTTCGACGAGGCCGCGGACGGCGTGGGCGGCGAGGTCGTCGGGGCGCACCCCGGCGAGCGCGCCGCCGTGCTTGCCGAACGGGGTGCGCACCGCGTCCAGGACGTATACGTCGGTCATTGCGGGCCTTTCTGCTACGAGCGGGCGGAGCCGCCGAGCGGGTGCCGGGGGAGGAGCCGGCGGGGGGCGGCGACGCGCGCCGCCGCCCGGCTCGGCTCGCCGCGTCCTGCGGCCTGTGGGGCGTATCGCCGGTGCAACACTGCTTATCAGTCCCGTGTACCCGCCGCGGGTCCGCTCCCCGGTTTCCCGGTGCTTTCCCTGGTCCTCTAGTCCCGCCCGGTCAGCGAACGCAGCACTGCCAGCTCTTCGGCTGTGGGCTCGGGGGTGGTGGCCAGGTCGGGGGAGACGGCCAGTTCCCAGCCGGTGGCGGCGCGGACGTCGTCGACGGTGACGCCCGCGTGCAGCTGCACCAGGGTCAGTTCCCGGGTGCCGGGGTCGGGTTTGAGTACGCCCAGGTCGGTGATGACGCGGGTGGGGCCGGCGCCGCGCAGCCCCAGGCGGTCGCGGTCGCCGGGGCCGCGGCCGTGGCCGACCGACGTCACGAAGTCGGCGCGGTCCACGAAGGTGCGTGCGCTCTGGCGGACGATCACGACGACCTCACGGCAGGACGCGGCGATCTCGGGCGCGCCGCCGGCGCCGGGAAGGCGCACCTTGGGGTCGGCGTAGTCGCCGATGACGGTGGTGTTGATGTTGGCGTAGCGGTCGATCTGGGCTGCGCCGAGGAAGCCGACGTCGATGCGGCCCGGTTGGAGCCAGTAGTTGAAGACTTCGGGCACCGAGACGACGGTGTCGGCGGTTTCGGCGAGCACGCCGTCGCCGATGGACAGCGGAAGCGTGTCGGGGCGGGTGCCCAGGGTTCCCGACTCGTAGATCATCCACAGGTCCCGCGCGTGGGTGCGGCAGGCGAGGTTGGCGGCGGTGCTGGGTAGGCCGATGCCTACGAAGCAGGCCATCTCGGAGGTCAGGGCGTGGGCGGCGGCCACCGTCATCATCTCGTCCGAGGTATAGCCGGTCGCTGTCGTCATCTCATCCTGCCTTTCCGGGCAGCGGGGCGTCGGCGCCCACGTCGTCCTTCAGCCATGCGGCGAACTTCTCGCGCTCGCGGCTGACGACGTCCCAGTCCTGGTAAGCGCCGTTGTCCCGGGCGTAGTAACCGTGGGCGTAGGAGGGGCGGGAGCCGCCGGGGACGACCGACACCGCGCTGACGACGCGGGCGGGCAGGATCACCTGGCCGGGGACGGGGTCGAGTTCGTCGACGATCTCCTCGACGGTGACCAGGGACCGCTCGGCGGCCAGCACGGCCTCCTTCTGGATGCCGGTGATGCCCCAGAGCTGGACGTTGCCGTGGCGGTCGGCCCGCTGGGCGTGCACGATCGCGACGTCGGGGTTGAGGGCGGGGACGGCGGCCAGGTGCTCGCCGGTGAAGGGGCACTCGACGGTTTTGATGGTCTCGGTCTGGCCGACGAGGTCGGTTCCGGCGTAGCCGCGCAGTACCGCGAAGGGGAGGCCGGAGGCTCCGGCGACGTAGCGGTTGGCCATGCCCGCGTGGCTGTGCTCCTCGATCTCCAGGGGGCGGGGCCAGCCGTGCTGGATGGCGTCGCGGAACCGGTGGAGGGAGCCCACTCCGGGGTTGCCGCCCCAGGAGAAGACGAGTTTCGCGGCGCAGCCCGCACCGATCAGCTGGTCGTAGACGATGTCGGGGGTCATGCGGGCCAGAGTGAGGTCGCGCCTGCCCTGCCGGATGATCTCGTGGCCGGCGGCCACCGGGATCAGGTGGGTGAAGCCCTCCAGCGCGACCGTGTCCGAGTCGCCGACGAGTTCGCGTACACCCTCGTCCAGCGGCACGATCATAAGCGGATCCAAATCTGTTCGTATGCCGAATGGATGTTCTTAATACGCACATCATTGCCGACAGTCATCCCATGGGTCAAGACCGGATGACCCCGGTGCGAACGACCCTGGGTGAGCAGGCGGTGCGCGGGAATCCAGCGGCGGGGCGACCCTCGGTGATCACGGCGCCGGGCGGTTCGGGGGGACGCGGGGCCGCCGCAGGGGGCGGTGCGATCGGCGCGGGGTGCGGGACTGTGCGGGCCGCGGGTGCTCCGGGCGTGCCCTCGGCGGCGGCGCGGCGCGGCGGGGCCCAGCGGTGGCGCCGGGTGGGCCGGTGGAGCGGAGCGCAGTGGCCCGAGCGGGCGGCGGCCGGAAAGAAGGGCGCCGCGGCGGGCGTCAGAGGTGGCCCGACGCTCGCTGGGAGATCTCCAGGTCGGCCTCGATGCGCGCGGCCGAGGCCAGTAGCGCGGGCAGCAGGTCGCGCCGGATGTCCTCCACCGAGGACCGGCTGGCGTGCGCCGAGACGTTGACCGCCGCGACCACCCGGCCCTCGCGGTCGCGCACGGGTGCGGCCACCGAGCGCAGCCCTTCCTCCAGCTCCTGGTCGACCAGCGACCATCCCTGGTTGCGCACCCGTTCGATCTCGGCGCGCAGCCGGCCGGGCGTCGTCAGCGTGTAAGCGGTCAGCCGCGCCAGGTCGGTGCCGTCCAGGTAGGCGTCGAGCTCGTCGACCGGTCGGCCCGCCAGCAGCACCCGCCCCATCGACGTCGCATACGCCGGGAAGCGGGTGCCGACGTTGATCGCCACGTTCATGATCCGCGAGGTGGACACCCGGGCCACGTAGACGACGTCGCCGCCGTCGAGCACCGATACCGAGGAGGACTCGTGCAGTTCCGCGGCCAGCCGCTCCAAGTGCGGCTGGGCGACCTCGGGAAGTCCGGCCGAAGACAGGTAGGCATACCCCAGCTCCAGCACCCGCGGCGTCAGCGAGAAAAGCCGGCCGTCGGTGCGCACGTAGCCCATGTCGACCAGAGTGAGCAGGAAGCGGCGGGCCGCGGCGCGGGTGAGCCCGGTGCCTCGCGCGACCTCACTGAGCGTCATCGTCGGGCTCTGCGAGGTGAAGGCGCGGATCACGGCCAGACCGCGCTCCAGCGACTGCACGTAGTGTTCGCCCTTGGGCTGCGCGCCGGTGTCGGTGAGGTCCGTGCTCATGTTCTGTTCCCTTCGGTTTCGGCGGCGCTTCAGGCTGCGCGGGGTGCGCGGCGCACCGCTCCGCGTCCAGGCGCCTAGGGGGATGTTCTCATACCGAACAAGCGGCGCCCCAGGTGACGGCGGGTACCACCGGTGGGGTCATCCGTTATGTAGGGGTTGACGTGGGTGATCACCCTCACTTACGTTCGCTCGAAGAACGCTTGTTCGTATTTCGTACAGCAGAGGGTGGATGCGGTACGGTGCCTAGGCACTCGACCGCGGCTACCGCCCCCGGTGGCGGGCGATCGGGCCATTGCCGCATTCCGGCGAGCAGCCCGGCGGCGGACACCGTCCGCCGCCCGTACCGACCCGGTGCCGCAGCACCCCAGCGGGTGTGCCCGACGCGCCGGACACCCCGCGCCGGAGCGCACCGAGGATCCGAAGGGAGACCGGCGAACGATGACACTCCCCGCCAGGGGCCGCGACGAACCGCCCTTCCGCGCCGACCACGTGGGCAGCCTGCTGCGTCCGCGCCGCCTGCTCGACGCCCGTTCCCGCCACGCCGAAGGCGCGCTCGACGATCACG
This sequence comes from Streptomonospora salina, assembly GCF_014204715.1. Lineage (NCBI taxonomy): Bacteria > Bacillati > Actinomycetota > Actinomycetes > Streptosporangiales > Nocardiopsidaceae > Streptomonospora > Streptomonospora salina. The sequence goes on along the minus strand of NZ_JACHLY010000001.1, from coordinate 909,931 downwards.
AGTTGCGCCGGATCGAGGACGACGCGATCCGCGACGTCGTCCGCATGCAGGAAGAAGCCGGGCTGTCCTCGGCCACCGACGGCGAGTTCCGGCGCGCTTCCTGGCACATGGACTTCATCTACCAGCTCGGCGGGATCACCAAGGCGCCCGGCGACCTCAACGTCACCTTCCACAACGAGCAGGGCGACATCGAGTTCACCCCCGCCGCCCTGGAAGTCAGCGGCACCGTCGGGCTGGACCGCACGATTTTCGCCGACGACTTCGCGTTCCTGCGCGACACCGCCACCACCGCCACGCCCAAGCTGACCATCCCTTCGCCGAGCATGGTCCACTACCGCGGCGGGCAGGCCTCCATCGACCCCGGCGTCTACCCCGACACCGAGGACTTCTGGCGCGACCTCTCCGCCGCCTACGCCGAACAGATCCGCCGCATCGGCGAGCTGGGCTGCACCTACCTGCAGCTCGACGACACCAGCCTCGCCTACCTCAACGACCCGCGCCAGCGCGCCATGATCGACGAGCGCGGCGACGACGGCGGCGCGATCCACCGCCGCTACATCGATCAGCTCAACGCCGCCCTCGCGGGCCGTCCCGAAGGCATGCGCGTCACCACGCACATGTGCCGCGGCAACTTCCGCTCCTCCTGGGTGGCCGAGGGCGGCTACGATTACGTCGCCGAGGAACTGTTCGGCACCCTCGACGTCGACGGTTACTTCCTCGAGTTCGACGACGCCCGCTCCGGCGGGTTCGAGCCCCTGCGTTTCGTCCCGCAGGGCAAGTACGTGGCGCTGGGCCTGGTCACGACCAAGCGCGGCGCCCTCGAGAGCAAGGACGACCTCAAGCGCCGCATCGAGGAAGCGAGCCGCTACATCCCGCTCGAACAGCTCTGCCTCGCCCCTCAGTGCGGTTTCTCCAGCACCTCCGAAGGCAACGACCTCACCCACGACGAGCAGGCCGCCAAGCTGCGGCTGATCGTCGAGACCGCTGCCGAGGTCTGGGGATGATCCCCCACTCGCGTCGATGTGAGTGGCGTGTGCCCGACTATTCACCCACCAGGAGACCCAACATGCGCCGGATGACTCTGCCCGTGGCCGCTGTGGTCACACTGCTCGCCAGCACAGCCTGCGGCGGCGGTGGCCAGGAAGGCGGCGACGGCGACGGCGGCGGTAACAAGTCCGTCACCGTCGGAGCGATCCCCATCGTCGACGTCGCGCCCCTGCACCTCGGCGCCGACCAGGGCATCTTCGACAAGCACGGCATCGACTTGGAGATCGAGAACACGACGGGCGGCGCCCAGGCCGTGCCCAGCGTCGTCTCCGGCGACTACGACTTCGCCTTCGGCAACATCACCTCGATCATCGTCGGGCGCAGCAACGATCTGCCGCTGACGATCGTCTCCAACGGCGTCACGAGCACCGGTGAGCAGGGCGCCGACTTCGGCGGCGTCGTGGCGCCCGAAGGCAGCGACATCACCGATGCCAAGGACCTCGAAGACAAGACCGTCGCGGTGAACAACCTGGAGAACATCGGCGACACCACCGTCCGCAACTCCATCCGCGAGGACGGCGGCGACTCCGACACCGTGGAGTTCGTCGAGCTGCCCTTCCCAGAGATGCCGGCCGCTCTCGACCGCGGCGACGTCGACGCCGCCTGGGTCGTCGAGCCGTTCCTGACCTCCTCGCTCAACGGCGGAGCCACCGAGGTCGCCTCCAACTTCGTCGACGCCGACCCCGACCTGTCGGTGGCCTATTACTTCACCACCGAGCAGATGATCAACGAGGATCCCGAGCTGGTGGACGACTTCACCGCCGCCATCAACGAGTCCCTCACCTACGCCGAGGACAACCCGGACGCGGCCCGCGACATCCTCGGCGACTATACCGAGCTCGACTCCGAAGCCATCGACCAGATCCGCCTGCCGCGCTGGCCCACCGAGAACTACCAGGAGCCCGCCCAGTCGGTCGCCGACCTGATGATGCACGACGGCGTCATCGAGTCCCAGCCCGACATGGACGCCCTGTTCCGATGAAGACCGCTACCGCCGACACCGCGCGTCCCCCCGCCCGTCCCTCCGGGGCGGGGGGACGCCCCCGCACTCTGCGCCGCCCGCCCGACCGCGCCGTGCTGGGGACCATCGGAGTCATCGGCTTCCTGCTGCTGTGGGAAGCGGTTCCGCGCATCGGCCTGGTCCCCTCCCGCTTCCTGCCGCCGGCCTCGGAGGTGCTCGCCACGCTCGGCGAGCGGCTGGTGCTCGCCCGGTTCTGGACCGCCGTCGGCGACACCGTGCTCACGTGGGCGATCGGCCTGGGCATCGCCTTCGCCGCCGCCGCTCTGCTGGGATTCGTCGTGGGATCGATCCCCGTGCTGCGGGCCTTCACCTCCTCGACGGTGGAGTTCCTGCGCCCCATCCCCTCGGTGGCGCTCATCCCGCTGGCGATCCTGCTCTACGGCACCGACATGGCCTCGACGCTGCTGCTCGTGGTCTACGCGGCGTTCTGGCAGATCTACATCCAGGTCCTCTACGGGGTCTCCGACATCGACCCGGTCGCCGAGCAGACCGCTCGCTCCTACGGACTCGGGCGGCTGGCGCGGCTGCGCTATGTCGCCTGGCCCTCGGCACTGCCCTACGTCCTGACGGGGCTGCGCCTGGGTGCGGCGGTGGCGCTCATCCTGACCATCACCGGACAGCTGGTCATCGGCACGCCCGGCCTGGGCCAGGAGATCTCCGTCGCCAAGAACAGCAACGCGACCGAGCTGGTCTACGCGCTCATCATCGCCACCGGCGCCCTCGGTGTCGCCGTCAACGTCGGCGTGCGGGCACTGGAGCGGCGGACGCTGAGCTGGCATCCCTCGGTCCGCGGAGAGGAGAACGCGTGAGCGCCGCAAGCACCACCGCGCGCACCGCAGCGCGAAACCCCGGCGCGGCCCGGATCGTGCTGCGCGTCTTGCACATCGTGCTGCTGCCGCTGCTGCTCATCGGTATCTGGTGGGTCGCCAGCCTCGCGACGGGCCTGTACTACCTGCCCACGCCCGGCGAGATCGCCGCGACCTTCGTCGAAGTCTGGGGAACCGAGCGACTGGCAGCCGACGTGCTGCCCAGCATCGGACGCCTGATCGGCGGCTTCGCCCTGGGCACCGTCCTCGGCGCGGCCCTGGGCATCGTCCTCGGGCTCTCCGCCCGCCTGCGGGCGCTGCTGGAGCCCGTCCTGGAGTTCTTCCGCGCGATCCCGCCCCCGGTGCTGGTCCCGTTGCTGATGCTGTTCGTCGGTGTCAACACCACGATGAAACTCGCGGTGATCGTCTCCGGATGCATCTGGCCCATCCTGCTCAACACCATCGAGGGAGTGCGGGCCGTCGATCCGGTGCTGGCCGACACCTGCCGCTGCTACGGCATCCGCGGCCGGCGCTGGCTGACCACGCTCGTGCTGCGCTCCGCCAGCCCGCAGATCATGGCGGGCATGCGCCAGGGCCTGTCGATCGCGATCATCCTGATGGTGATCAGCGAGATGTTCGCCAGCAGCAGCGGACTGGGATACACGATCATCCAGTTCCAGCGCACCTTCGCCATCCCGGAGATGTGGAGCGGCATCCTGCTGCTCGGCCTGCTCGGATTCGGGCTCTCCGTGCTGTTCGGCCTCGCGGAACGCAGGGTTTTGTACTGGTACAACGGCGTGCGCGCAGCGGCGCGCGGGGAGTGAGCGCGACCATGGCCACCACACCGACCGCACCGGCACCCGAGACCACCGCCCCGCACGAGAAGGCACCCATGCTCGACGTCACCGGACTGCAGAAGATCTACCCGGGCCAGCAGGGCGAGGTCGAGGCGCTGCGCGACCTGACCTTCGAACTCGGCCAGGGAGAGCTGGCCTGCCTCGTCGGGCCTTCCGGGTGCGGCAAGACGACGCTGCTCAAGTGCATCGCCGGACTGATGCGCCCCAGCTCCGGCAGCGTCGTGCTGGCCGGGAACTCCATCACCGGGCCGCCTCCGGACATGGCCGTCGTCTTCCAGGAGTACGGCCGCAGCCTGTTCCCGTGGCTGCGCGTGCGCGACAACGTCGAACTGCCGCTCAAGGAGAAGAAGCTGCCCAAGCGGCGCCGCCGCGAGCTCAGCGACGAAGCGCTCGACGCCGTGGGCCTGCTCAAGTCGGCCGACGCCTACCCGTGGCAGCTCTCCGGCGGCATGCAGCAGCGCGTCGCCATCGCCCGCGCCATCGCCTACGAGCCCCGCGTTCTGCTCATGGACGAGCCCTTCGCCGCGGTCGACGCCCAGACCCGGGCGGACCTGGAGGACCTCATCCGCACGCTGTGGAAGCGGTTCTCCATGACGGTCCTGTTCGTCACCCACGACATCGACGAAGCCGTCTACCTGGGCGAGCGCGTCCTGGTGATGTCGTCTTCGCCGACGGTCATCCAAGACGACGTGACCATCGACCTGCCCGCCGAACGCGACCAGATCAACACCCGCGGCGAACACCGCTTCGCCGAACTGCGGACGCGCATCTACGCCGAGATCCGCAACGCCTCCCAGGCCGCGGCGGCCCGGCCGCAGGAGGCGGGCCGGGCCGGGTAGCGCCTGCTGCGGCACGCGAGCGCGGTGGGGCGGGCGCCGCACACGAACACGGCGGGCGTCGGCGCCCGCCGATCGGCCACACCGGGCGCGGCGGCACACCGCCGCCGCGCCCGGCCCGTGATCCTTCGACGCGAGGAGCGACCATGACACTGCTCAACGACCGCCAGTGGCGCGGCAACGTCTTCACCGGCGCGTGGCAGCCCGCCCAGGGCGGCACCGCCCCGGTCACCTCGCCGGCCACCGGCGACGAACTGGGCCTGATCGGCCACGCCGGGGCCGCCGACGTCGCCGAGGCCGCCGAGCGCGCCGCCACGGCCCAGAAGGACTGGGCGGCCCGGTCCTTCGAGGAGCGCGCCGCGGTGCTGCGCCGCGCCGGCGCCGTTTTCGAGGACAACACCGACGAGATCGCCTCCTGGCTGCGCGCCGAGGCCGGATCCGCGGCGGGCAAGGCCGGTTTCGAAGCCCACCTGGCCGTGACCGAGTCCTACGAGTGCGCGGCGCTGGCCTCCCAGCCCACCGGCGAAGTGCTGCGCAGCGCCCAGCCGCGGCTGAGCCTGGCGCGCCGCGTGCCGGCCGGCGTCGTCGGCGTCATCGCCCCCTTCAACTTCCCGCTGATCCTGGGCATGCGCTCGGTCGCCCCGGCGCTGGCCCTGGGCAACGCCGTCATCCTCAAGCCCGACCCGCGTACCGCCGTCTCCGGCGGCGCCGTGATCGCCGAAGTCCTGCGCGAAGCCGGCCTGCCCGAAGGCGTACTGCAAGTCCTGCCCGGCGGGGCCGAAGCCGGCGCCCGACTCGTGGCCGACCCCAACGTCGCCGTCATCTCCTTCACCGGCTCCACCGCCGCCGGCCGCAAGGTCGGCGAGGCCGCCGGACGCCACCTCAAGCGCGCCCACCTGGAGCTCGGCGGCAATTCGCCGCTGGTCGTGCTCGACGACGCCGACGTCGACCGGGCGGCCTCGGCCGGCGCGTGGGGATCGTTCCTGCACCAGGGCCAGATCTGCATGACCACCGGGCGCCACCTGGTGCACGAGTCGCTCGCCGAGGAGTACGCGGAGAAGCTGGCCGCCAAGGCCGACGCGCTCACCGTCGGCGACCCCGTCCGCCAGGACGTCGCCCTGGGCCCGATCATCGACGCCGGCCAGCGCGACCACATCCACGACCTCGTCACCCGCAGCGTCGAGGCCGGCGCCCGCGTGCGCGCCGGCGGCACCTACGACGACCGGTACTACCGGCCCACCGTGCTGGACCGCGTCACCCCCGGCAGCCCGGCCTTCGAGGAGGAGGTCTTCGGGCCCGTGGCGCCGGTCGTCCCCTTCTCCACTCTCGACGAGGCCGCCGAGATCGCCGTCGCCGGCGATTACGGCCTGTCGCTGGGCGTCCTCACCGCGAACCCCATGCGCGGCATGGAGCTGGCCGACCGGATCCCCAGCGGCATCGTGCACATCAACGACCAGACGGTCGACGACGAAGCCGTGGCGCCCTTCGGCGGGGTGGGTGCCTCGGGCACCGGCGCACGCTTCGGCGGCACCCGCGCCAACCTGGAAGCCTTCACCGAGACCCAGTGGGTCACCATGCAGAGCGAGATCCAGCGCTACCCGTTCTAGGCGCACCGCCAGCGCACCCCGGCCATACGGCCCCGGCAGACCGCCGTCCCGGTCGCCGGGGCCGTATGTTGTCCGGCGTAGAACCGCGCCGGCACCGACGGCGGCTACCCGTAAGATGATCCCGGACGGGCCGTGCACCCGCCATCGGACGCCTCCTGAGGAGCATGGTGATGACCGGGCCGCATCTCCCCTCCGGCTCGCCGCTGATCGCGATGCCGGCGATCGCCGCCGTACGCGTCGTCCGGATCGACCGAACCCACTCCGCCGGCGCGTCGGACGCGGGCGGCCGGGATGTGATCTTCGCTACCGGTGTATCGCCGCAGGTCGCAGCGGCGGCTGTTCGAGAGCTGGGGTGCGGCGGGCGCTAGGCTGGCGGCATGCCACGCCCGTACACCCTGCTCAGCTGCGCGATGTCGCTCGACGGGCGCATCGACGACGACGGCCCCGAGCGGCTGCGGCTGTCCTCGCCGGAGGACTTCGACGACGTCGACGAGCTCCGGGCGGGCTGCGACGCCATCCTCGTGGGGGCGGGCACCGTCCGCGCCGACGACCCCCGGCTGCTCGTGCGCTCGCCGGAACGGCGCGCACGGCGGCTCGCCCAGGGGCGCACCGCCGGTCCGGTCCGCGTCGTCCTCAGCGAAAGCGGCGGAATCGATCCGTCCGCGCGCGTGTTCACCACCGGTGACGGTGCCACGCTGGTCTACGTCGACGCCGGCGCCCACGCCGCCGCCGAGCGGCGCTTCGCCGAAGCGGGGAGCGGCACGGAGCTCGTCGCGGCCGGCGGACTCGGCGCCGTCCTGGCCGACCTCGCCGCGCGCGGCGTCGAGCGGCTGCTGGTCGAAGGCGGCACCGGCGTGCACACCCGCTTTTTGACCGCCGGGCTCGCCGACGAGCTGCGGCTGGCCGTCGCGCCCTTCTTCGTCGGCCAGGCCGAAGCGCCCGCCTTCGTGGGACCGGGGGTCTTCGCCGACGGCCCCGACAACCCGATGCGGCTCGCCGAGGCGCGCGCCCTCGGCGACATGGCCATCCTGCGCTACCTGCCCCAGACTCCGGAGCCCCGCCGATGAACCCGTCCCTCTCGCCGACGCCGACCGAAACCGGCCCCAGACCGGGCACCGGCCCCGACCCCACCGACGCCGACCGCTACTGGCTGCGCGCAGCCGTCGCACTCTCCCGCCGGTGCCCGCCGTCGGCGGCCGCGTTCTCCGTCGGCGCGATCCTCGTGGACGCCGGGGGTGCGGTCGTCGCGGACGGCTATTCGCGGCGCGACGACCCCGCCGACCACGCCGAAGAGGCCGCGCTGCGCTCCCTGGCCCCCGACGACCCGCGGTCGGCCTCGGCGACCCTCTACAGCTCTCTGGAGCCCTGCGCGGAGCGGACCTCCCGCACGAGTCCGTGCAGCGACCTCATCCTGGCCACGGCCGTTCCGCGGGTGGTGATCGCCTGGCGCGAGCCCGCTCTGTTCGTCGACGCCGAGGGGGTGGAGCGACTGCGCCGCGCCGGCCGCACGGTCGTGGAGGACGCCGCCCTGGCCGAGGAGGCGCGGGAGGTCAACGCCCACCTCCTGGCCTGATCCCGGTGCCCGGGCCCGCCCCGGAGGCGGGGTCCGCGGCATCCCTCGGACGGTTCCCGGGTGTACCCGCTCGGGCGTCCCGGGCGGGCACACCCCGGATACCTCGGGACCGCCACGGCTAGAGCCGGTTGACGTCGGTCACCCGGACGACGGCGTGGCCGGCCTCGTCGGAGGCGGTGAGGTCGACCTCGGCGCTGATGCCCCAGTCGCGGTCTCCGGCCGGGTCGTGGAAGATCTGGCGGATCCGCCACGTATCGCCGTCCTCCTCGATGAGCAGCATCCCCGGGTTGCGCGCGTCGGGGCCGATTCCGAGCTCGTCGTGCTCGTCGTAGTAGTCCTCCATGGCGGCCTCCCACGACTCGGCGTCCCAACCGTCCTCGCCGTCGAGCTCGCCCAGATCCCGGTAGCGGCCCAGCGCCGCCAGCTCCACGCGCCGGAACATCGTGTTGCGCACCAGAACCCGGAACGCCCGGGGATTGGCGGTGACCGGCTTGACGCGTTCCTCGACCGCTTCCGCCTCGGCGGCCGCGCCGTCGTCGGGATTGGTCAGCTGCTCCCATTCGTCGAGCAGGCTGGAGTCGACCTGGCGCACGAGTTCCCCCAGCCACTCGATCAGGTCGCGCAGATCCTCGGTCTTGGCGTCCTCGGGCACCATCTGGCTGAGGGCTTTGTACGCGCTGGCGAGGTAGCGCAGTACCAGTCCCTCCGAACGCGCCAGCTCGTAATGGCCGACGTACTCGGTGAAGGTCATCGCCCGCTCGTAGAGGTCGCGGGCCACCGACTTGGGGCGCAGCGGATGGTCGCCCACCCACGGGTGGCCGCGCCGGTAGACCTCGTAGGCGTGGTCGAGCAGCTCCTCCAGCGGCTTGGGGTATTCGATCTCCTCCAGCCGCTCCATGCGTTCCTCGTACTCGACGCCGTCGGCCTTCATCTGCGCCACGGCTTCGCCCCGCGCCTTGTTCAGCTGGGCGCCGAGGATCTGGCGGGGGTCGTCCAGGACGGATTCGACCACGGTCAGGACGTCGAGCGGGTACGTCGTGGAGGCCGGGTCGAGCAGCTCCAGTGCCGCGAGCGCGAACGTCGACAGCGGCTGGTTCAGTGCGAAGTCCGGCTGGAGGTCGACGGTCAGCCGGGCGCGGCGGCCGTCGGAGTCGGGCTCGTCCAGGCGCTCCACGATGCCGCCGTCGATCAGCGAGCGGTAGATGGCCACGGCTTCACTGATGTGGCGGCGCTGGGACGCGCGGTCCTCGTGGTTGTCGGTCAGCAGGTGGCGCATGCCCGCGAAGCAGTCGCCCGGCCGGGCCAGGACGCTCAGCAGCATGGCGTTGCTGACCTTGAACCGCGACTTCAGCGGCTCGGGCTCGGCGGCGATCAGCTTCTCGAACGTGTTCTGGTCCCAGCCGACGAAACCGTCGGGCGCCTTCTTGCGTACGACCTTGCGGCGCTTCTTGGGATCGTCGCCGACCTTGGCCAGCGCCTTCTCGTTCTCGATGACGTACTCGGGAGCCTGTACGACCACGTTGCCCACGGTGTCGAAGCCGGCGCGCCCGGCGCGCCCCGCGATCTGGTGGAACTCGCGGGCGCTCAGCCGCCGCACGCGCGAACCGTCGTATTTGCTCAGCGCCGTGAACAGCACCGTGCGGATAGGGACGTTGACGCCCACCCCCAGAGTGTCCGTGCCGCAGATGACCTTGAGCAGGCCGGCTTGGGCGAGCCGCTCGACCAGCCGCCGGTACTTGGGCAGCATGCCCGCGTGGTGCACGCCGATGCCGTGCCGCACGTACCGCGAGAGGTTGCGCCCGAACTTGGTGGTGAAGCGGAATCTGCCGATCTCCTCGGCGATCGCGTCCTTCTCCGCACGCGTGCACATGTTGATGCTGGTCAGGGATTGAGCGCGCTCGACCGCCTGAGCCTGGGTGAAGTGCACGATATAGACCGGCGATTCGCGGGTCTCCAGCAGCTCCTCGAGCGTCTCGTGCAGCGGGGTGGTGCGGTAGGAGTAGTACAGCGGCACCGGCCGTTCGGCGGAGCTGACCACCGTGGTGGCGCGCCCGGTGCGGCGGGTGAGATCGTCCTCGAACCGGCTGACGTCGCCCAGGGTGGCCGACATCAGCAGGAACTGCACCTGCGGAAGTTCCAGCAGCGGCACCTGCCAGGCCCAGCCGCGGTCGGGTTCGCCGTAGAAGTGGAACTCGTCCATGACCACGGTGCCGATGTCGGCGCCGGCGCCGTCGCGCAGCGCGATCTGGGCCAGGACCTCGGCGGTGCAGCACACGATGGGGGCGTCGGCGTTGACACTGGCGTCGCCGGTCATCATGCCGACGTTGTCGGTGCCGAAGATCGCGCACAGCTCGAAGAACCGCTCCGAGACCAGGGCTTTGATGGGTGCGGTGTAGAACGCGCACTCGTCGCGGGCCAGCGCCGCGAACAGCGCGCCGGAGGCGACCAGGCTCTTGCCGGATCCGGTGGGGGTGCTCAGGATGACGTTGGACCCCGACACCACCTCGATGAGGGATTCCTCCTGGTGCTGGTACAGGGTGAGCCCGCGCTCCTCGGCCCACGACGCGAACGACTCGAAAACGGTGTCGGGTTCAGGGCGGGCGGGAAGCTGATCGATGAGACTCACGCATTCCATACTGCCTGCTCCCGGTGACCGTCCGGGCCACTCGTCCACAGGCGCCGCGCCGGCCCCCGTCCGGACGGGGGCCGGCGCGGGCGGGACCGGGGCTCTCAGCCCACGTGCTCGGCGAGGAAGGCGAGGTTGCGCTCGACGGCGAACACGCCGCCGCCCTCGTGGCCGTTGAACTCCCACAGCCGCATCCGCTTCGGGCCGGCGTAGGCGTTGTACACCGCATAGCAGGTGGAGGGAGGTGTCACCGGATCCATCCCGGCGGCGCTGAACGCCGCGGGGGCGGTCGCGCGCGAGGCGAAGTTGAGCGCGTCGGCATAGGCCAGGGTGGTGAAGACGCGCTCGGTGCTGTCGCGGTGCGCGCGGCAGTACTCGGAGATCTCCAGGTAGGGCCCCTCTGCGGCGACCTCGGCCGCCCGCCGGAAGTGCGACAGGAACGGCACGTCGGCGACGACGGCCGCCACGCCCGGTGCCAGCGCGCCCGCGGCCACGGCGAGCCCGCCGCCCTGGCTGCCGCCGGCGACGGCGACGCGGTCGGGATCGACGCTGTCGAGGGTGCGGGCCGCCGCCACCGCGCGCACGGCGTCGGTGATGACCCGGCGGTAGTAGTAGTGGCGCGGGTCGAGGACGCCCTTGGTCATGAAGCCGGGCCGGTGCGGGTGCGGGGAGCCTTCGGGGTCGGGGGTGTCGCCGGTGCCCTTCTCCGAGGTTCCCTGCCCGCGGACGTCCATCACCAGTTGGGCGTAGCCGCACGAGGCGTACTCCAGGGCGTCCAGCGGGCTGGAGCGGCCGTTGCCGTAGCCGGGGTAGCGCACGACGCAGGGCAGCCGCCCGCTGCGGTGCCGGGGGAGGGCCAGCCAGGCTTTGACGGGGTGCCCGCCGTAGCCGGAGAAGCTGACGTCGAAGACCTCCAGCGTCGTGAGCGGGCCCGGGTAGGGGACGGCGACGGCGGCGGCGTCGTGGCGGGCGGCCTCGTCGAGGGTCTGGGCCCAGAAGTCGTCGAAGTCGGCGGGGGCGGTGGCGGCGGCGCTGTAGCGGGGGAGGTCGTCGAAGAGAAGGTCGGTTCGCGGCATGGGCGCCATCGTAGGAAAAGGGCCCCGGCATACGACGGGTGCGGCCCCCTGAAGGGCGCCGCACCCGCAACGGCGCGCGTCGCGCCGGGAACCGGACCGGTCAGACCAGGCCGAGCTTGCTGACGGTGTCGCGCTCCTCGACGAGTTCCCGGACGGAGGCGTCGATGCGCTCGCGGGAGAACGAACCGTGATCCAGGCCCTGCACGATCTCCCACCGGCCGCCGCGGGAAACGGCCGGGAACGAGGAGATGATGCCCTCGGGGACGCCGTAGGAGCCGTCGGAGGGGAAGGCCGCGGAGGTCCAGTCGCCCTCGGGCGTTCCGTTGACCCAGTCGTAGACGTGGTCGACGGCGGCGTTGGCGGCGGAGGCGGCCGAGGACGCCCCGCGGGCCTCGATGATGGCGGCGCCGCGCTTGGCGACGGTCGGGATGAACGTGTCGCGCAGCCAGGCTTCGTCGCCGATCCGCTGGGCGGCGTTGGCGCCGCCGACCTCGGCGTGGAAGACGTCGGGGTACTGCGTCGCCGAGTGGTTGCCCCAGATGGTGAGCTTCGCGATGTCGGTGACCGAGGTCCCGGTCTTCTTGGCCAGCTGGGTCAGGGCCCGGTTGTGGTCCAGACGGGTCATGGCGTTGAAGCGGTCGGCCGGCACGTCGGGCGCGTGCGCCTGGGCGATGAGGGCGTTGGTGTTGGCGGGGTTGCCCACCACCAGCACCCGCACGTCGTCGGCGGCGCCGGCGTTGATCGCCTCGCCCTGCGGCTTGAAGATGCCGCCGTTGGCCTCCAGCAGGTCGCCGCGTTCCATGCCCTGGCTACGCGGGCGCGCGCCCACGAGCAGGGCGACGTTGGTGCCGGCGAACGCCTGGCGCGCGTCGTCGAAGATGTCGATCCCCTTCAGCAGGGGGAACGCGCAGTCGTCCAGCTCCATCGCCGTGCCCTCGGCGGCGGTGACGGCCTGCGGGATCTCCAGCAGACGCAGCTTGACGGGCGTGTCGGGGCCCAGAAGCTGACCCGAGGCGATGCGGAACAGCAGCGCGTAGCCGATCTGGCCGGCTGCCCCGGTGACGGTGACGTTGACAGGTACTTGGGCCATGACCTTCTTCTCCTGAGACGTTTGTGCGACCGGCGATGCTATCCGCGGCCCCGCGGCCTGCCGGCGTCCGCCCCCGCACACGGCACCCCGCCGGCGCTGCCGACCGGCGCCGCGAAACCCCACCCTAGCCGTGCCGCGGCGCGTACCGGCGTCCCGCCCCACCTGCGCGGGCGGCCCGCCCGGCGGGGACGGCGGCGCGGTCGCCCGGCGGCGCTCTCCCCAGCGGGTTTCCGGCAGAATGGGAGACGCGGGGTGCTGTTAAGATAACGGCGTTCCCGACCGATCACCCCGGCCGGGCAGCCATCGGCGGGACGCATTCCCGCCCCGTGGCGGGGCGGTAGCTCAGCTGGTTAGAGCAGAGGACTCATAATCCTTGGGTCGCGGGTTCGAGCCCCGCCCGCCCTACTTCTCGTGAGTATGAAAAGGCGCCGCTGACCTGCGGAAGGAAGGGCAGCGGCGCTGTGGCGCGTGTCGGCCGGTTGCGACGGGAACCGGCGAACCGGCTTCGTGCGGTGAATCGCGGCGAATACGGGATGCGGTTCTCCGCGGCCGGCCGGCTCTCGAAGCGGTGCTCCGGGCTGCGCACCGGCACATGCGGAATGCGTGTCGGCTCCGGTGCCGGGTTCGGCGGATCCGCCCGGGGGTGCGTCGCAGGGGGAGGGAAACCCCGGCGGGGCGGCGTGCGCGTCCGCGTATCCCGAAACCGAAACTCGGCGTTCACGTCGAACCAGTGGATCATGCGGCATTCGGAACAGACGTAGCAGGTGGCGTCCCTGTTCATCCAGTCCATGCCGAATGCGGTCATGCCCGTGGTGTTGAGCTTCCATTCGTGGGCCTCGAAGCGGTCGTGGCCGCAGGCGGTGCACGCGAGGTAGGCTCCGGTGCGCAGCACGACGCGCAGGATTTCGAACTCCTGCAATCGTTCCTCCCGACGGAGTGCGGACGGGTCCCGAAACCGCGGACGGCGCACCGTTCCGGGCCGGGCGGCCACCGTACTCCCGCCGGGCCGGGCGGATCGCGGCCGGTCAGTCCCCGGCGAGCAGGGGGATCTGGCGGGCCGCCCACGGACTGATCGTCCACGGGGCGAGCCGGGCCACGGCTGCGAAGTCCGCCCAGTCCACCCATTGCCATTCCACGACTTCGGCGGGGTCGGGACGCGGGGCGGTGTCGCGCGTGGCGGCGCGGTAGACCGGGCAGAATTCGTTCTCCACGATTCCCGACGGGTCTGTGGCCCGGTAGGAGAACTCCGGCAATACAGCGGCGACGTCCTGGACGGCGATCCCCAGTTCCTGGCGGGCCCGCCGGTGCAGAGCCTGCTCCATCGGCTCGTCGGGGCCGGGATGTCCGCAGAAGGAATTGGTCCACACACCGGGCCAGGCGGCCTTGTCCAGGGCGCGGCGGGTAACGAGCAGCCGGCCGTCGGGATCGAAGACGTAGCAGGAGAACGCGAGGTGCAGCGGTGTGCGCTGCCCGTGCACCAGCCGCTTGTCGGCGGTGCCGGTGGGGCGGCGGGCGCTGTCGAGCAGCACCACGCGTTCCCGGGTCGGCGGGTCGGCGCCTTCCGCGGAGCCTGTTGTGCCCGGCACGCGCGCCCTCCCCGTCCTCGAAGATCATTCTCCGGGAACGTACCACCGGACCGTGCGCGGCGTCGGGCGTTTCCATCGGAAGCTGCGGGCGGTGGGCGGATCCGTGCGGGTGCGCCGGCGCACCCGCACGGATCCGCAGGATCACCGGTCTTTTCACGATCGGATTCCGCAGTCGCAGGTCAGAATGCCGGGGCGCGGCACGGTCGTCGAATTCGCATCGAACGGCTTTCCGGTGATTGACAGCTCCCCGGTGAGGTGCGTAACATTTTTACTATATGGAAAGCGCTTTCCATATATGGTGCGCAACGGAACGCGGGGATCGGTCGCAGAGCTTCTGGTGTGCCCGGTCCGGTGTTCGCTTATCCGCTGCGCATTCGCCGCCCGCGGGTTTCCGTGTGTCCGCGGGCGGGAGTGGCCGTCGCCGCGATTCCCCCAGGCGGGCCGATGAGCGGCCCGCCATCGCGGCGACGGCGAACCGAGGAGGTAATCGCGAAATGCCGCATCCCCCAACGCGCGACGGAGGGCCCCGGGCGTTCCGTCGCGGACTGGCCGCGGGCTGCGCCCTGGCTCTGGGCTCGGCGGTGCTCGCCACCGCCGCTCCCGCCGGCGCAGCCGCAGGCTGCGAAGTCGACTACAGCGTGAGCGAATGGAACTCCGGTTTCGTCGCCGATGTGCAGATCACCAATCTCGGAGATTCCGTCGACGGCTGGACGCTGGAATGGGAGTTCTCCGACGACCAGCAGGTCACCGGGGCGTGGAGCGCCGAGGTCGACCAGTCCGGCTCCGCCGTCACCGCTGAGAACGTCTCCTACAACGCCGGTATCGACTCCGGTGGCACCGTCTCGTTCGGCTTCCAGGCCACCCGGTCCGGCCAGAACGGCCTACCGGAGGCCTTCAGCCTCAACGGCACCGTCTGCGACGGCAGTACCGGCGGCGACGACGGCGGTGACGACGACGGCGACGACGGTGACGGCGGCGGCTCGCAACCGCCCGGCGAACTCGAAGGGTGGGCGACGGAGAACGGCGGTACGACCGGCGGCGCCGACGGCGACACCGTCACCGTCGCCACCGCCGACGAACTCGTCGAACAGATGCAGCGCACCGAACCGCTGACCGTGCGGATCGACGGCAGCATCACCCTGTCCGGCATGACCGACGTCGCCTCCGACACCACCCTTCTCGGCGCCCCCGGCGCCGAAATCACCGGCGGCGGCCTCGACATCGACGACGCCCACAACGTCGTCGTCCGCAACATCGCCTTCGCCGACTGGGACGACGACGCCATCAACCTCCAAGACGGATCCACCAACGTCTGGATCGACCACAACAGCTTCACCGGCGGCGACGACGGCGCCGTCGACATCAAGCGCGAATCCGACTTCGTCACCGTCTCCTGGAACCACGTCTACGACCACGACAAGTCGATGCTGCTGGGCCACTCCGACGACCACACCGCCGACGACGGCCACCTGCGTGTGAGCTACCACCACAACTTCTTCGACGGCTCCGACACCCGCCACCCCCGCGTACGCTTCGGCGAAACCGTCCACGTCTACAACAACTACTACCGCGACAACGCCGAATACGGCGTCGCCTCCACCATGGACGCCGGCGTCCTGGTCGAGAACAACTACTTCGACAACGTCGACACCCCCACCGAGGTGGGCTACGGCTCCTCCGACGACGGCCGCCTGGAAGCCGCCGGCAACGTCTACGACGACTCGGGCGAACCCGAAACCGCCGGCAGCGTCGCCGACGTGCCCTACGACTACAGCCCCGACGACGCCGGCGACATCCCCGGCATCGTCACCGACGGCGCCGGACCCGGAAACCTCTGACGTCCGACCGGGCTCCGGGCCGCTCCCCGGGTTCCGGAGCCCGTCCCCGCGGGGACCCGCCGACCGGCGGGTCCCCGCTTTCGCGCCGTGCCGGGCGGCCGCGCGTCACCCCTTCTCGAACGGAGACGCGAAGGGAAAGTAGGACTCCAGGAACCCGGTCACCTGGGCCGAGACCTCGTCCTGGCGCTCGGGCGGAGTGTCGACGTCGTTGAGGCAGAAGAAGTCGAAGTCGCGGTCGGCAGCCAGTCGGCGCATGCGCTCGTCGGCGTCGTCGGCGGCGATGTCGATGTAGCGCAGCGGGTATTCGCCGGGAACCGCCCGGCCGGTGAAAAGCGCGTGGTGGTGGTGCAGGCTGCCGGCCACAGCGAGGTCGGCGGGATCCCGGAAGCGCGAGCGGGCGGTCTGCTCCATCCACGCGGGGAACATCGCTTCGAGTTCGCTGAATACGCCGCGGATCTGGGGATGGGGCACGTGCTTGAACTTGTGGGTGATGGACCGGCCGTGGACCTGCTCCATGAGTGTCCGCACGTTCTTGCCCGCGGAGTTGGGCGCCGGCTCGTCGACGCGCGGTCGGCCCGTACCGATCTGGAAGCCGGAGAAGGGCACCTTGGCGATCCCGTTGCCGTGGAAGAACCGGTCGGCTGTCAGCGGCTTCCCGACGAAGACGTCGTCGTTGAAGTAGACGTAGCGTTCGCTCAGACCGTCGATGTTGTGCAGTTGTGAGGCGATGGCGTGGGAGTTGAAAACGGGCAGGGCATCCGGGTACCGGAAGACGTCGCGGTGGTCCACGACGGTGATCCCGGGCGCGGCGGGATCCAGCCACCACGGCACCTGCCCGTCGGTGACGATGTAGACGTTGCGGACGAACGGCGCGTACGCCGCCAGTGAGCGCAGAGAGTAGCGGAGCTCGTCGCGGCTGGTGTAGCGGGAGGCGCCCGCGTGCCGCGCCGGGCCGGGGGCCTCACCGCGGTAACGGCGCCGCTTCTCGGCCAGCACGGGGTCGTCGCCGTCCACCCAGGTGTACACCACGTCGATCGGGAAGTCGATCTCGTCGGCACCGGGGCGCGCGAACGCCGGAACCGTGGGGTATTCGCGGTCGTCGACGCTGCGGGTGGCGGGTGTGCGCTCGCTCGTCGGCAGGACGTCGGCCACCCGGTTGCGGCGCGGGGCGACGAGGGAGTCTGCAAGCACCTCGGGCGGGACCTGAACCCGCAGCGCGGCCACCCGCTGCGGGTCTTCCGCGGCCGCGTCCTCCCCGCTGCGCCAGAACTCCACGTCGCAGCCGTGCTCCAGCCCTGCCAAGAGCTGGTTCTCGGGGCCCATCAGGTACTCGCCGAAGCGGATGGTCCGCCCGTGCTTGATCCGGTCCGGCAGGGCGCCGTCGGCGTACAGCGCCGGGGCGCCGTTCAGCTCGCCGCCCGTGGCGGGCTTGGCCGCATAGAGCGGACCGCCCCGGTAGGCGTCCCGTAGCCGGGTGAGGAACTCTTTCTTGTCGCGGTGGTCCATGCCCACGACGTAGCGCGTGGGCGCCCGGCCCGGCACGAGGAAGTAGTCGATCCCCGCGGCTTCGGCGACCTCGGCGATCCGTCGCAGGCTCGCGGCGGAGGCTGCGGCGGAGCTGAAGGACTCGACGCGCCGGCCGATGCGCTCGTCACCGGCGAGGGTGAACCGCACCAGGTCGGGCCGGCCGTCGACGAGGGCGGCGCGACGCTGGGCGACGCGCTCCCGGCGGCGCTGCTCCTGCGCCTGCGCCCGTGCGGCCTCGCGTTCCGCGGCGCGTCGGGCACGTGTGGCAGGAGGAAGCAGGCGCACGCCGACGCGCTTCAGGCGGGCGGGAACGGTCATGGAACGGCTCTCCACTGGATCGGAGGACAGCTGTGCGGGACCGCTTCCAGCCGCCGCTACACGGCGATGCACCGGGCAAAGCGGATACCGCGTAGCAGCATAACCGCTTAACGCGCATAAGGGCCGAAGGGCAGCTTCCGACGCGGACGCGCCCCTGCGGAACCGCCGATGTGCCGCCGGTCCCACGGGGGCGGCGAGTCGCCGGCCCACCGGGATCGGCTCCCACGGTCCGGGCGGCCGCGGCCTCCGCGTGCACCGCACCGCGCGCGGGACAACACGCCGCGACACCGAGGTGTTCGGCCGACGGGGTCGGCCGGTTCAAGCTGGTAGTCGGGTTGAGCTATAGGGTGGCGCAGCGCCGGCCATACCCGACTCCCTCCACAAGAGCGGCGGCCGAATGGTCGGCCTGTCGAAACCCGGCCAGAAAGGTAGGCACTAGCGATGTCACAACAGAACCGCGAGCAATGGGGGACCCGTGCCGGGTTCCTGCTCGCGGCGATCGGTTCGGCCGTGGGCCTGGGGAACATCTGGCGGTTCCCCTACGTCGCCTACGACAACGGCGGCGGCGCGTTCCTCGTTCCGTACCTCGTCGCGCTGCTGACCGCCGGCATCCCCCTGCTCATCCTCGAGTACGCGGTCGGACACCGCTACCGCGCTTCGCCGCCCGCGGCATTCCGCAGGCTGGCGCGCCCGGCCGAGTCGCTGGGCTGGTGGCAAGTCGGCATCTGCTTCGTGATCGCGGTCTACTACGCCGTCATCGTCGCCTGGGCCGTGCGCTACGCCGGGTTCTCCGTGACTCAAGCGTGGGGCGGCGACACCGAAAGCTTCCTGTACGGCGACTTCCTGAACGTCGCCGACGCGCCCGGCGCCATCGGGAGCTACAACGCCGGGATCCTCATCCCGTTGGTGATCATCTGGATCGTGGTGCTGGTGGTGCTCGCGCTGGGCGTCCGCCGCGGCATCGAGTGGGCCAACCGCATCTTCATCCCGCTGCTGGCCGTGCTGTTTTTGATCCTGGTGGTCCAGGCGCTGTTCCTGGACGGCGCCGAGATCGGCCTGAACGCGTTCTTCACGCCCGACTGGTCGGCTATCACCGACGGCAGCGTGTGGGTGGCCGCCTACGGACAGATCTTCTTCACGCTGTCGGTGGGCTTCGGCATCATGATCACCTACGCGTCCTACCTGCGGCGCAAGTCCGATCTGCCCGGTTCGGCGCTGGTCGCGGGCTTCGCCAACAGCTCGTTCGAGCTGCTGGCGGGCATCGGCGTCTTCGCGACACTGGGATTCATGGCCACTGCGGCCGGTGTGCCCATCGGCGAAGTCGCCACGTCCGGCCTGGGCCTGGCCTTCGTCGTCTTCCCGCAGATCATCAACTCCATCCCGGTCGCGCCGGCGCTGTTCGGCCTGCTGTTCTTCGTGTCGCTGGTGGTCGCCGGTCTGACCTCGCTGATCAGTATCGTCGAGGTGGTCATCTCCTCGGTGCGCGATCGCACCGGCATGCGCCGCCTGCCCGCGGTGCTGACCGTCGGCGGGTTCACCGCCGTCGTGTCCATCGCGGTGTTCCCCACCGACCAGGGCCTGTACCTGCTGGACGCGGTGGACCACTTCATCAACCAGTACGGCATCGCGCTCGCGGCGCTGGTGATCGTCGTGGTGCTCTCGTGGCTGCTGCGCCGCCTGCCGGCGCTGCGCCGGCACCTGGACACCTACTCCTCGGTCCCGCTGCGCGTGTGGTGGGCGGTCACGCTGGGCGTGATCACCCCCATCGTGCTGGGCTGGATGATGTGGGACAGCCTGAGCGCCGAGCTCGCGGAGAACTACGAGGGCTACCCGACCTGGTTCCTCAGCTCCGCGGGATGGGGCGTGGCGATCGGTGTCATCGTCGTCGCCGTGCTCATCGCACTCATCCCGTGGAAGCGCCGCGCGGGCGACGACGACGACAGCAACGCCACCGTCGCCGCGGCCGACGACAGCGGAAGGGGGCAGTGATGTCCACCGGAGCCATCGCGATGCTGGTCATCTCGGCCGTGATCGTGTGGGGCGGCCTCGCCGCAGCCATCCTGAACATGCGCCGCAATCCCGAAGAGCGGGACTGATCGGATACCCCGACCGGATTCCCGTTCCGTAGCCAGGGCCCGCCGCTCCGGCGCCCCACCGGGCGTGCCGGGGCGGCGGGCCCCGTTCGGGCGGCGCCGGACCGGACGGCGATCGTGTGGAAGAATCCGGCAGAGCCGGATCGCCCTTCCGCCCGCGTCCGCGGCACCGGGGGCTCCGCTCCTGCGCCCCTGCCCCGCCAGCTCCGACGAGGAACCGCCCCCCATGAGCCACATGTACGGTCCGCCGCCCCCGTACGGCCCCGGCGGGCCCGCGTCCGGCCCCGGTCCGCCCCCGGGGGCCGGGTACCCGCCGCCGAACGAGCCGTACGCGGTCCCCTACCCCTACGGCCCCGCCCCGTTCCCGCCTCCGGCGTCCTACGGCGCCCGCGTGGTGGCCTACCTCATCGACGGCTTCATCGGGGCGGTCATCTTCCTCGGCCTGTTCTACGGAGCCATGGGGGCGGGCTTCTGGCTCTTCACCCCCGAAGACGGCGGCGCGGGGGAGGTGGCGGTGATCGTCACCATGCTGGTGATGTTCGTGGTCGCGACCGCAGCCTCCTTCAGCTACGTCTGGATCCCGCACGCCCGCAGCGGCAGGACACTGGGCAAGCGCGCCGCCGGCATCAAGCTGATCCTGATCAAGACCGGCGAGCCGCCCGGCCTGGGATTGTCGGCGGGCCGGCAGCTGGTCGCCCTGCTGCTGGCGTCGGTGAGCTGCATCGGCCCCATGCTGGACCTGCTGTGGCCGCTCTGGGACGAGCCCTACCGGCAGGCCGTGCACGACAAGGCGGTGGGGACCCGCGTGGTCCGGGTGCCCGAAGGCGAAGCCGCCCCCTACGCGGCCCCGTACCCCGGCGGCACGGGCCCGGCCTGGCCGGGAACGGGCGGTGCCCCCTCGGGAACAGGCGGCTGGTACTGAGCCGCCGAGGACCGCCGATCTTGTAGCTACGGTCACCGGAAACCGGTTTCACGCACCGTAGCTACAAGATCGGCGGCGGTGGGGCTACTCCGGCCGCAGGGTGAGGACGTCCTCGGCGTGCTCCTCGACCGCGGCGCGGGTGAACGGCATGGGCAGCGTCTCGCCGCGTGCCCACAGCGGTGTCTGGTTCCCGTTGTCGGGGTGGAAGGCGTGCCCGGAGGCGCCGGTGAGGTCGATCCAGCGGGCGGCGTCGAGGTCGGCCATGTCGATCGTCATCCGCATCGACGGCACCGTCGTCACCGCATAGCCCTCGGTGTGCTCCCAGCCCGTCGCGTTGACGGTGCTGTCTCCTCCGGAGGTCTCCACCGTGGGGCCGTTGAACAGCCACTCCACCGGGCCGATCCCCGACTCCCCCAGGGAGGGGTGGGTGGCGGTGAACGTGTGCAGCTCGCCCCAGCGCCACTCGGCCGGGTCCTCGCCCAGGCGCCGGCCCAGCTCGTCGGCGGCCCGGTTCATGGCCGCGCTGAGTACGGCGTCGCGCCCGTCGGCGGCGTCGCCGTCCCACCAGGGGGAGCCGGGATCGTCGAGCAGGCGGTCCACGACCAGCCAGGAGCGTGAGCCCGCGTCGGGGGAGTGGTCGGGGCCGAGTTCGTCGAACGTCAGATCCAGCAGATGGCTCCACGTGGCGTTGTAGAAGGCGGCCGCCGCGGAGTCGGCGCCCTGCTGGAAGTCCCAGTCGGCCAGGAGCTCCTGCGCCTGCGCCGCGGTGCCCTCGGCGTCGGCCCGCAGCAGGTGCGGTACCACGGCGCGGGCGCCGCTGTTCTCGTCGTCCAACTGGATGTCGGCCATGTCGGCGGCGGTCAGGTCTCCGTCGCCGACCGCCCCGGCCAGCAGGGTCTCGATGCGCTGCGACCGGTAGCCGTAGGCCCAGTCGCCGGTGAGCATGTGCTCGTAGTCGGAGCCGACCGCGGCCTGGTTGGCGGTGACGATGTAGCCCCGGTCGGGGTTGCGTACCACGGGCAGGGCGTCGAAGTCGACGAAGCCGTGCCAGTCGTAGTCGGAGTCCCAGCCGGGAGCGGGCCAGCGGCCGTCGCCCGTGCCGCGCACGGGGACGGTGCCCGGCGCCTGGTAGCCGATGTCGCCCTCGGTGTCGGCGTAGACGAGGTTCTGCGCCGGCACCTCGAAGGAGCGGGCGGCGTCGCGGAACGACGCGAAGTCGTCTGCGGCGTTCATTCCGAAGATGGAGTCGGCCGTGGTGCCGGGTTCCAGCGCGGTCCAGCTCAGGGACACGCCGTAGCCGCCGCCGGTCGGTTCGGCGGCCCGGTCCGCGGGTTCGCCGTCGGCATCGACCGGCGGTCCGGCGCCGATCTCCCGCAGGTCCAGGGCCGCTTCGGCGTCGGACAGCAGCGGCCCGTGGCGGGTGGAGCGCACGGTGAAGACCAGGTCGTCGCCGCCGGCCACCTTCACCGTCTCCTCGCGGGTGTCCATCGGCTCGGGCTCGCCGTCGACCATCGCCGCGCCGTCGTCGATGCGCTCCAGGTACAGGTCGGCCACGTCGGGGCCGAGGTTGGTGAAGCCCCAGGCGATATCGGCGTTGTGGCCGATGACGATGCCGGGCAGCCCGGCGAAGGAGAACCCGGTGACGTCGAAGGGGCACTGGTCGGTGACGTCGGTGCAGTGCAGCCCGGTCTGGTGCCACACCGACGGCAGCTGTGCGCCCAGGTGCGGGTCGTTGGCCAGCAGAGGCAGTCCCGATGCGGTGTGCTCGCCGGAGACCACCCACGAGTTGGACCCCAGCCCGGCCGATTCGGGGCCCAGCATCGGCGGGATCGCGTCCAGGCCGGCGCCGACCCCGGCCAGCACCCCGGCGGCCTCCTGCGGCGGCAGCGTCGCGTCGCCGCCCTCGCCGCCCTCGCCGCCCTCGCCGCCGGCGGCCGCAGCGGACGCGCCGCCCTCGCCCGCATCGGCGCGGAACCGCCCGTCGGCGACCGATCCGCCGTCGACGATGGGCCGGTGATCCCGCTCGGGGTACGCGGGGTACAGCTCCTCGATGCGCTCGCGGCCGATCCCCGACGCCAGCAGCGCGGCACGTTCGGTTTCGTGCTGCATGTTGCCGCGCAGGTCCCATGCCATGGCCTTGAGCCAGGCCAGACTGTCGACCGCGGTCCACGGCTCGACTTCGTGGTCGGGGGCCAGCGCCGCCAGCACGGTGAACTCCAGGCCCCGCTCGCCGCCGTCGCGCCGGTCGAGGTAGGCGTTGACACCCTCGGCGTAGGAGTCGAGGTAGGCGCGGGTGTCGGGCCGCAGCAGTTCGTATTCGCGCTCGGCGACGCGCCGCCAGCCCATGGTGCGCAGGTAGACGTCGGTCTCGGCCTGTTCTTCGCCGAAGACCTCGGCCAGCCGCCCGGCGGTGGTCAGCCGGTTGAAGTGCATCTGCCAGAAGCGGTCCTGGGCGTGGACGAAACCCTGGGCCCGGAACAGGTCCGCTGCGGTGTCGGCGTAGATCTGGGGGATGCCGCGGGCGTCGCGGTAGACGGACGCCTCGCCTTCCAGAGCGGGCAGTGTGATTTCGCCGCCGGTGTCGGGGAAGGCGCGCTGCACCGCCCAGACGCCGGCGCCCGCGGCGGCGACCGCCAGGCCCGCCGCTACGGACAGTGCGATCAGCGACCACCGCCTGAAACGCGTTCTCGTCTCCGTCATGTGCCGACTCTAAGCACGCGCGGGGTGCGCCGCGGGCTGCGGGGCCCGGAACGCGGGCCCGTCGACCACCGCGACGGACCCGTCCGGATCAGCCGTCGGCGGCGGGTACCGCCCCCTGCGCGGCCCAGTGCCGGCGGTAGGCCTCGACCAGCCAGGTGTCGGCCCACTCCCGCTGCGGCTCTTCCGGCAGGTCACCGGTGCACAGCAGGCGGGTCAGCCGGTCCTCCAGCTCGGCCGCCGCCTCCAGCGCCTCGTCGCGGGAGTGCTCGCCCCGGCGGAGCTCGCGCAGCCAGGTCGCCCGGGGTTCGGGCATCGGCAGCGTCAGGCGGCCCGTCTCCATCAGTTCGACGCCCTGCACGCCCAGGCGCACCATGTGGTAGGCGAACTTGGTGTCGAACCCGTGTTCTTCCACCAGTTCGGGTCGATTGGTGTGGCGGCCGCCGCGCCGGCCCAGCAGGCTGTCGCGCTGGGCGCACAGGAAGCCGAGGAAGCGGTGGCCCACCCGGCGGGAGAGGACCCGGTCGGCGGACGCGCGCAGCTCGCGTCCCAGGCCGTCGATCCGCACGAGCTCGTCGTCGGGGACGAACAGGGGCAGCAGGACCGTGGGGTTGCCGTCCAGCGCCAGGCGCATCCACTTGCGCAGCGAGTACACCGTCAGGTCGAGATCGCCCGGGCCCGACCGCACGCCCTCGGGCCGGGTGCGGTAGACGTACTGCTCGAAGGAGCTCAGCCCGATCACGTATTCCGGCGGCTCCACGCAGACGCCCATCTCGTCGCGGTCCTCCTGGTCGTCGACGGTGATGCCGTGGACGCCCGACCCCACCCGGCAGCGCAGGACGGTGCCGTGCTCGGCGATGCGGGCGGACGCGGCGCTGGAGTGCTTCATCGCGGAGGGCCCCGTTGCGGTCGGCGGCGTGGGGGAGCGGTCGGCGCCCGGGTGCGGACCGGAGCGGGCGCCGGGGCCCAGCTTGCCCGGACCGCCGGGCGCCTGGCCACCCCTTTCTCCGCATTTCGGGGGGAGTGGTCCGATCGGTCGGACCGTCCGGGTCAGTCCTCGGCTCCGGAACCGTCGCGGTCGCGCCCCGCTCGGGGGCTGCGGGTGGCTACACGCCAGGACGCCACAGCGTAGACGGCCATGGTCAGTACGGACCCCGCCAGGCCCCACGCCGCGAAGACGCCGAGCGGTCCCGCGCTTCCGCAGTCGTACTGGGCCGGGTAGCTGGCGAAGGCGCGTGTGCAGCCCAGCGGCAGCAGTTCCAGGGTGAAGTAGCTGAGCAAGCCGCCCGCTCCGAGCGCGGTGGCCCCCACCAGCCAGGCCATGCAGAGGAGTATCAGCGCAGCGAAGAGCCGTCGGGCCGTGCTTCGGATCATGGTGCCCCTCGGGTCGGACCGTCGCCTCCCCGGCACGGCCCGGCGATGGAACCGTGTGAGGATCCGGATCGAGCGTTATCAGGGGATATGAGTAGATCGCGGACTCGGACGTGCGCTGCCGCGATTGAAACACACCGCACGATCCACGGCACGCCCGGCGGCGCCGCGACGCGCGGGGGCGGGCGCACACGCGTCGCGGCGTGCGGAGAAGGCGGGCACCGGCCCGAGCAGGGCCGGTGCACCGTGCGGACCGTCGGCGCGCTATCGCGCTCCCTTCTCCGAGTGGCCCAGACTGCGGTGCGGCGCGATCCGGTCGCGTACCAGCCGCTTGAGGTCGGCGAGTTCGGGGAAGCCTTTGCTTTCGGCTCGCGAGTACAGCAGCTCGCCGTCGAGCCGGATCGTGAAGACCCCGCCCGTGCCCGGCACGAGCGCTACCTCGCCCAGTTCGTCGGAGAAGGTCGTCAGCAGTTCCTGGGCGGTCCACGCGCTGCGCAGCAGCCAGCGGCACTGCGTGCAGTACTCGATCTCCAGGCGCGGTGTCGTCGTCATGGCGACCATGGTGCCAACCCGGGCGCCGGTGCTCGCATGCGCCGGGACGCCCGGGGCCGCACCGGCGCCGCCGGGGTCAGGGCATACCGGTCTCCGCGGCGACCAGGTCGAGGGTGCGCAGCCGGCCCTCGAGTGAGCCCGCCTGCGGCACCAGGATCAGCTCGTCGGCGTCGGCGTGCCCGGCGAACCACTCCAAGTAGGCCGCGACCTCGCCCGGGTCGCCCACCGCCGAGTACTTCGCCATCTGCATCACCTGCCGCCCGGCGGGCGACTCCAGCGCAGCCTCGGCCTCCTCGGCGGAGAGGGTGCGGCCGCGCCCCAGCAGCTGCTGGGCCATGCGCCGCTTGGACCGGTGCGACTCCTCGGCGGCCTGCTCGGAGGTCTCGGCGGCGGTGGCGTTGACCCCGGCGATGACGTAGGGCTCGGCGAGTCGGTCGGAGGGGGTGAACTCCCGGCGGTAGGCCGCAACCGCCTCCTCCAGCGTCGACGGCGCGAAGTGCGAGGCGAAGGAGTAGGGCAGGCCGAGCGTCGCCGCGAGCTTGGCGCCGAACAGCGACGAACCCAGGATGTAGATCGGCACGTCGGTGCCCTTGCCGGGGACGGCGTCGACGCCGGAGATGCGCGACTCGCCGGTCAGATACCCCTGCAGCTCCAGCACGTCCTGGGGGAAGGTATCGGCGGAGGAGCCGTCGCGGCGCAGCGCGCGCATGGTGTTCTGGTCGGTTCCGGGGGCGCGGCCCACGCCGAGGTCGATGCGGTCGGGATGCAGCGTGGCCAGCGTGCCGAACTGCTCGGCGATGGGCAGCGGCGCGTGGTTGGGAAGCATCACACCGCCCGACCCCAACCGGATGCGTTCGGTGTTGGCGGCGATGTGGGCGATCAGCACGCTCGTGGCCGAAGAGGCGATGGTGGCCATGTTGTGGTGCTCGGCGTACCAGATCCGCCGATAGCCCAGCTCTTCGGCGCGTGTGGCCAGGGTGAGGCTGGCGTCGAAGCTGTCGCGGGGCGTCATGCCCTCGGAGATGTGCGCCAGGTCGAGCAGGGAGAGCGGGACGGACACGGGCGGCGGCCTTTCATCGCGGCGTCGGGGCACCCGGCGGCATGCGCCGGGCCGAGGCGACCGGTCGCCTCGTTTCATTCCAGTCGAACAGTGGAGGGCGGACTGTTGTTCCGCAGGGCGGCCCGAACACCCGACCGGGTGTCGGTCGCATGGACGTGTCCCCGCCGGCGCCTAGCATGCGGGCGTGGTGCCGCCGAGCCCGGCCGCACCCGAACGGGCCCCGCACCGCGGTGCGCGGCGCGGGCGGCACCAGGACGACGACGGCAGCCGGCGCAGAGCCGGAAGGACAGCGACGGCGGCGCGCATGCGCCGCGGGAGGAGACGCGATGAGCACCATTCCCGACCTGGAACCCGTGGCGAACCGGATGAGGGAGGCGGCCCAGGGCGTACGGGACGGTGAACTCGGCGCGCCCACCCCCTGCGAGCGGATGTCCGTGGGCGACCTGCTCGACCACGTGCTCGTGCTGTGCGAGGCGTTCCGCCGCGCCGCGGACAAGACCTCCACCACGGCCGAGACCCCGCCCGAGCCTTCCGTCGAGAACCTCCCCGACGACTGGCGCGCCGAGCTCGACCGGCGCCTGGACGCCCTCGTCGCGGCTTGGCGCGATCCGGCCGCCTGGCAGGGCGCGACCGCCGTCGGCGGCATCGGGCTCGGCGGCGAGGCCGCCGGCGTGGTCGCGCTCAACGAACTGCTGCTGCACGGCTGGGACTTGGCGCGGGCCACCGATCAGGCCTACATCGGCGACCCGGCGAGCGTGGAGGCCAGCTACGCCTTCGTCTCCGAGATCCCCGCCGACGACACCCACGCGCGCAAGGGGATGTTCGGCCCGGTCGTGCAGGTGCCCGACGACGCCCCGCTGCTGGACAAGGTCCTGGGGCTCAGCGGCCGCCACCCCGACTGGACCCCGCCGCTGCCCTGACCGGCGGTGCGTCCGCCGCGGCGTGCGGACCGGTGCGGGGCCGCACGCCGCGAGGGCGGGAACACAACGCGTTCCCGCGGTCACACAGCGATGCTGTTGCGGGGGTCACACCGCGATCGGCGATGAGCCGGGAACAGCGCGCCGGTCGAAGGTGCTGAAGCTCAGGCATTCGCCGGAAGACCGAGCCGGTCGCCGGCGGATCGCTTGCTTGCGGCCCGGTTCCGGGCGAACCGCAATGCGGCACGGTGATCGACCTACGGGAAGGCCGGAACGAGACAGTGGCGGTATCCGACTCCTCCTCCACCCAGACCGACGGCGGCGCAGGGCAGGCACCCGCGGCGTCGCCTCCGGAGCCGACCGGCTGGCAGCGGGTGCGGGTGATCCTCGTCTTGGGCGCACTCGTCGCGCTCGCCCCTTTGACCATCGACATGTACCTGCCCGCGCTGCCCGAGATCGGCGACGACCTCGGGGCCTCGTCCTCGGCCGTGCAGCTGACCCTCACCGGCACTCTCCTGGGCCTCGGCTTGGGGCAGCTGCTCATCGGTCCGCTCGCCGACAGCGTGGGCCGGCGGATCCCGCTCATCACGGGAACCGTGCTGCACATCTGCGCTTCGCTGCTGTGCCTCGTGGCGCCCGACATCGCTGTGCTGGGCGTGCTGCGCGTCGTGCAGGGCGTGGGTGCGGCCGCGACGATGGTCGTGGCCCTGGCCGTGGTGCGCGACCTGTTCAGCGGCCGCGCCGCGGCGACGACGCTTTCGCGGCTCATGCTGGTCATGGGCGCGGCGCCGGTCCTCGCTCCGAGCCTGGGCAGCGCCGTGCTGATCGCCGGCTCGTGGCGGTGGGTGTTCGGCGCCCTGGCCGTCCTCGGTGTGGTGCTGCTGGTCGTGGGCGTGCTGGCGCTGCGCGAGACCCTGCCGCCCGAGCGCCGGCGCGCCGGCGAGGTGCTGCCGGTGCTGCGTACCTACGGGTCGCTGCTGACCGACCGCGACTTCGTGGTGATGGTGCTGGTGGCCTCGCTGGCCATGTCGGCGCTGTTCTCCTACGTCTCGGGAGCGTCGTTCGTCCTGCAGGAGCAGTACGGGCTCGATCAGCAGGAGTTCGGGTTCGTCTTCGGCGCCGGCGCGATCGCGGTCATCGGCGCCTCCCAGCTCAACGTGGTGGCGCTCAATCACCTCAGCGCCCGCCGGATCGTGCTGTATGCGCTGATCGGCGCCGCGGCCGCCGGTGTGGTGCTGATGGCCGTGGCCTTCACCGGAGCCGGCGGCCTCGTCGGCTTCATGGTCCCGCTGTGGTGCATGCTGCTCGCGGTCGGGTTCGTGATGCCCAACGCCCCCGCGCTGGCGCTGTCGCGGCACGGCGAGGCGGCCGGGACCGCGGCGGCTCTGCTGGGCGCCGGCCAGTTCGGCCTGGGTGCGCTCATCGCGCCTCTGGTGGGTGTGCTCGGCAACGACGGGCCGGCCATGGCCACGATCATGACCGGCGGTTCCGTCGTCGCGCTGGTGCTGCTGTCGGTGCTGATGGCGGGGGCGCGCCGTGCGGAGCGTGCGGCGGCCGCAGGTACCTGATCCGGGAACGGCCGCCGCACTGCGGCGGTGGGTGCCCGGGGCCGGTGCGGAAACAGGGGCCCGTGCCGGCAGGACGGCCGGGCGGCGGTGTCCGACGGGGCGCCGCCGCCCGGCCTTTGTGTGTTCACCGCCGCGCGACCCGATCAGGAACGGAATGTTTCGTTCCATTGATAGGTTGGAACCGTGCCGAACCCGACTGAGGCGGCCGGCCGCTCCGGGCGCCGCGCCCAGGCGGCGCGCAACGACTCCGCGATCGTCGACGCCGCCCGCGCCGTGTTCCTCGACGACCCCAAGGCCCCCGTCTCCGCGGTCGCCTCGCGCGCGGGAGTGGGTATCAGCGCCCTCTACCGCCGCTACGGCGGCAAGGAGGACCTGCTGCGCCAGATCTGCCACGACGGGCTGCGCCGCTATCTCGCCCAGGCCCAGCAGGCGCTGGCGGCCGACGACGGCTGGCAGGCCTTCATCTCGTTCCTGCGCCGGCTCGTCGACGCCGACCTGCACTCGCTGACCGTGCACCTGGCCGGCTCGTTCGCCCCGACCCCCGAGATGGCCGCCGACGCGGCCCGCGCCTCCGAGCTCGCGGCGCTGGTGACCCGGCGCGCACACGAGTCGGGGCGGCTGCGCGCAGACGTCGCCGCGTCCGACATCGTACTGATCCTGGAGGGGTGCGCGGCCGTGCGCTATCCCGACGCCGAGCGCGCCCGCCTGCTGCGCCGGCGCTACCTGGAGTTGCAGCTGGCCGGTCTGGACACCGCCGGTCCCGCAACCGGCTCCGCGACCGGTCTGCCCGGTCCGCCCGCGAGCGAGGAGGAGATCGGACGCCGCTGGCGGTAGCCGGTGCCGGCCCGGCGGCCTCGAACGACCGCGCACCCCGGCTGCGCGGCGCCGTGGCCGCGGCACCGCCGCGTGCACCCGCGCTCGGCGGGGAAACTGGAGGCACACAGCCGGACAGCGGCGCCGCAGCGGCGAGCACAAGGAGAGGCCAGGCCATGACCGACACCACCGAGATCATCGTCGAACCCGGTCGGCAGGACATCGTCGTCTCCCGCGTCTTCGACGCTTCGCGCGAGGAGGTCTTCGCCGCACTGACCGACCCCAGGCTGGTCGCGCAGTGGTGGGGCGCCGGCGGCCCCGGCGAACTGGAGATCGCGGAGTTCGAGGCCCGCCGCGGCGGCACCTACCGCCACATCAACCGCGACGAGACCGGCGCCGAGTACGTGTTCAGCGGCGTCTTCCACGACGTCGAACCGCCCCAGCGGGTGGTGCAGACCTGCGAGTTCGAAGCCATGCCCGGCCACATCGCCCTGGAGAGCGCCTCTCTGGAGGAGACCGACAGCGGCGGGACCGCCTACATGTCCCTGTCGGTGTACCCCTCGGTCGAGGCCCGCGACGCCATCGTCGCCGCCGGCATGGAACAGGGCGTGCGCGCGGGCCTGCAGAAGCTGGCCGAACTCGTGGAGTCCTGAGCCCCGGAACCCGCCCGGCCCGCGCAAGCTCAGGGGGCGAACAGCGACTCGGTGTCGGCGCCGATCGCCTCCAGGACCAGACCGGTGAAGTACACGGTGCCCAGAACCAGGACGCGCCGGCCCAGCCCGCCCACCAGGTCGGCGGTGACCTCGTCGGCGCGCACTCGCCCCCATTCTTCGGGCAGCGCGGCCGAGAACGACAGGTGGGCGTCCTCCAGCGCGGCCGCGGTGACCTTCTGCCCGCGCAGCTCGGCGACCGCGCCCGCCACGTCCTTGTGGTCGGGCAGGCACACCAGCACGTGGTCGGTGCCGCCCCACCGCCGCCGCGCGTGCTCCAGCGCGGCGGCCACGCCCGTGCGGTCCACGGCCGAGTCGACGACGAGCTCGGTGCCGGAGCCGGGCAGGACGTGGTGGGAGAGCCGGCCGGGCAGCCGCAGGCCGTCCAGGACCGTGTGCAGGCGGTGCGGTTCCGGGGCGGCCCGTGCCGTGGCGGCGAGCAGGCGCAGGGCGGCCGCGTAGCCGAGCTCGGCCGCGGGCCGCCCGAGCCCCTCGGGCAGTAGGCCGTCGGGCAGGTCGTCCGCCTCCGTCTCGGGCCGTTCCGGGTGCACCCGCCCACCGGTCCGTGCGGCCAGCGCCGCGTGGACGGCTTCCTCGACCGCGGACTCCAGCGGCCCGTGCACGAACGCGCGCGTGTCCGGGCCCGCGACCCCGGTCTTCTCCGCGGCGATCTCTTCGACGGTGTCGCCGAGCACCCCCAGGTGCTCGCCGAAGACCGTCGTCAGCGCGACCACGGTCGGATCGAACAGGCGCAGCTCGTCGCCGGCGCCGCCCATGCCCGCCTCCAGGACGAGCAGGTCCGCTCCGCGTTCGCGTGCGTAGAGAGCCCCCGCGGCCAGGAACAGCCCGCTGGGGGAGAGGTAGCCGGTGTCCGGCGGCGGCAGGCGCCCGACCGCCTCCTCCAGCTCGGCCGCCAGGCGGGCGAGGTCCTCCTCGGTCGCGGCGGCGCCGTCGAGCCGGATGCGGTCGCGCGCACCGCGCACGCCCGGGCTGGTCACCGTCACGACGCGGGCGCCGGCCGCCGCCAGTGTCGCCGAGGCGTAGGTGGCGCAGGTGCCCTTGCCCTTCGAGCCGACCACCCCGAGCACGGGCGTGTCCGGAGTCGGCAGGCCCGACTCGGCCAGCAGGGCGGCGGCGCGCTCCACGTCGCGGCGCGCGCCCGCCCGGCGCCGCCGCCACTCGGCGAAGAACACGTCCGGCGCCTGTTCGGCGGGTCCGGCCACATCGACCACGTCCTTCCTGCGCCGTGCTGACCTGCCCCGGCAGCGGCGGCCTACTCGGGTTTCCGGGCGCTCACGCGTTCGACGGCACCGCCCTTGAAGCGTTCGCCGGCCTCGACGGTGAAGCCCTGCTCGCGCACCTGCTCCAGCGGGCGGCGCAGGTAGTGCTCGCCGCTGTCGGGCTGGGTGCGGTCGGTGATCCACTGCAGGCCGTGCAGGATCCAGCGTAGCGGTGCCGCGGTCGGGCGCACGTGGTCGAGCAGCAGCAGGCGCCCGCCCGGCCGCAGGACCCGGCGCATTTCGGCGACCGACGTGCCGACGTCGGGCACCGAGCACAGGGAGAGCGTGGCCACGACCGCATCGAAGTGGGCGTCGGGGAAGGGCAGGTGCTCGGCGTCGGCTTCGCGCAGCGCGGCCACGTTCTCCATGCCGCGGGCGCGCCGCCGGGCGACGTCGAGCATGTCCGGGCTCAGGTCGATCCCGGTCAGCTCCACGTCGTCGCCGTAGAGGCCGAGGTTGCGGCCGGTGCCGATGGCGACCTCCAGGGTCCGCCCGCGGGCCCGCCGGCACACCCAGGAGCGGCCGTCGCCGACGAACAGGCGCTCCACGCGGTCCATGGCCCGGTCGTAGGAGGGGGCCTGACCGTTCCAGTGGGTGCGCGTCGCATCGAGGACGGGATCGGAGCCGGCGGGTCGGTGGTCGGGCCGTTCGTTTCGGGTCATGTCCGGGTCCGTTCCGGTGGACGACGGGCGGCGGTCGCCGGGCCGAGCCGCGGCGGGCCGCCTTCGTGTAGGACAACGCCCTGCCGGTCCGGCGCGTTCCGCACAGTCGGCAGACCGCGGTGGCCGGATTCGGACCGGGGGTGTTCCCCGGGAGCGGCCGCGGCCCCGCCCCGTGCGGGGACCGCGGCCGGGGCCCGTCAGGCCGGGGTGTGCGAGCCCGGGACCATGCGGGTCGCCACGGCGATGCGGTTCCAGGCGTTGATGGTCGCCACGGCCACGACCAGAGCGGCCAGCGCCGGCTCGTCGTAGTGGCGCGCCGCCTCCTGCCACACGGCGTCGGGCACGGACTCTCCGGGATCGGCCAGGCGGGTGGCGTCCTCGGCCAGGGCCAGCGCCGCCCGCTCGGCACCGGTGAACAGCGGCGACTCGCGCCAGACCGCCACCGCGAACAGGCGCTCGTCGCTTTCGCCCGCCTTCTGCGCGTCCTTGCTGTGCATGTCCACGCAGAAGGCGCAGCCGTTGATCTGGCTCACGCGCAGCTTGACCAGTTCGAGGGTGGAGTGCGGAAGCGGGCTCTGCGCCAGGAACCGCTCCAGGCCCCTCATGGCCTCGTAGGCGGCGGGTGCCTGCTCGAAGGCGTTCATGCGTGCGGTCATGGATTCTCCTCTGTGTCTTGAGGGGTGTTGTCGCTCGGGATCGGTGTGTTCGCGAAGGTGCGATCGGTCGGCACCCGGGGTGCGGAGGGGCCGGCGGCGCCTGCGCGGTCCGCTTCGGCGCCCCCGCCCGCCCATTTCAGCTTCTGCGGGTTCATCACGGCGTGGATTCGGCCGATCCGGCCGCCGGAGACCGCGAAGGCGACGACCTGTTCGGTGCGTCCGCCGCAGATGCCGACGAGTCCCGGACGCCCGTTGACCTCGGCCGGGCGCAGCGCCCGGTGCGCGCCGAACCGGGACGCGGCCCCCAGCAGGAACCGCGCCACCTTCCGGGACCCCCGGATGGGCCGGCGCGCGCTGCGCACGATCCCGCCGCCGTCGGACCGCAGCACGACGTCGGGGTCCAGCAGCGCGACCAGGCCGTCGAGGTCGCCGCCCTGCACGGCCGCCCGGAACGCGTCGACGATCCTGCGGTGCTCGCCGTCGTCGACGTCGAACCGCGGCGCCTGCGCCTGGACGTGCTTGCGGGCGCGTGCGGCGAGCTGGCGGCAGGCCGCCGGAGTGCGCCCCACGGCCCGGCCCACCTCGTCGAAGGCCAGGCCGAACACGTCGTGCAGGACGAAGGAGGTGCGCTCGGCTGGCGAGAGCGACTCCAGAACGACCAGCATCGCCATACTCATGGACTCGTCCAGAGTGACGCGGTCGGCCGGGTCGCCGCCCCCGTGGCCGGCGGCCGCGGGACCGCCGACCGCAAGCGGGTGCCCCACCACGGGCTCGGGCAGCCACTCGCCGACGTACTCCTCCCTGCGCCGGCGTGCCGAACGCAGGGTGTCCAGGGCCAGCCGGGAGACGGTGGTCACCAGCCAGGCGGCGGTGTCGCGGATCTCGTCGTGCTCGCCGCGGCTCCGGGTCCGGTCCAGCCGCAGCCAGGCTTCCTGGACCGTGTCCTCGGCCTCCTCCATGCTGCCCAGCAGCGAGTAGGCGACCGAGAGCAGGCGCGGCCGCAGTGCGCGGAATTCGGCGGCGTCGGTTTCGCTGTCCACACCGTTCCGACGGGACGGCGGGCGCTGGTGTGACATCGGCCCGGTGGCTCCTTCGGTGCAGCGGGCGGCCGGAGCACGCGGGGCTCCCCGCCGGCCCTTCTCGACATTCCCCAGGGGGCTTTCCCGCGTTGCGTTGACGCGGGGATCGCCGACGGGCGAAGCTGGTATAGACCGGACCGTACCGCCGATGGTGCCGGCCGCCGCCGGAACCGCGCCGGCGGTGCGCCGCGTCCGGCCGCGCATCCCGCGAGGGGCGCGCCACCACACCCAGTGAAAGGATTCCATGACCCAGGAAGCGGACTTCGGTGAGCTGATGCGCGAACAGCTCGCGCAGGTCCAGGAGCGCAACACCGCAGCGCTGGCCGAGGTCGCCGACGTGCTGATGGAGCGGGTGGTCGCGGGCGGCGGGGTCGTCCTCGCCGCGGGCGCCGGCCACTCGTTCAACGCCGTGACCGAGGCCTTCCACCGCGCCGGCGGGCTGGCCACCGTCAAACCGCTGCACGATTCCCGGCTGCAGCTGGTCAACGGCGCCTCCTCCAGCACCGCCGCCGAGCGCACGCCGGGGCTGGCCGCCGACGTGCTGGACCGAGCCAAGCCCGACCCCGGCGACGTGCTGTTCGTCTTCTCCACGTCGGGTGTCAACTTCTACCCGGTCGAAATGGCGCGCGAGGCCGCCGACCGTCGCATCCCCGTCGTCGCCGTCACTTCCCGCGAGTGCAACGCCGCCGCACCCCCGCGCGCCGGCAGCACCCTCAGCGAGGAAGCCGACCACGTCCTCGACACCTGCGTGCGCCCCGGTGACGTCGCCTACCCGCCCGGCACCCCGCACACCGGTGCGATGTCCAGCCTGGCCAACACCTTCCTGTGGAACCTGCTGCTGGCCGAGTTGGACGCGCGGGCCGCGGCGAGCGGCCGCGATCTGCCGCTGTGGCGCTCCTCCAACATGTCCGGCGGCGACGAGGCCAACGCCGGACTGCTGGAGCGGTACCGGCCGCGGATCCCCGAACTGGGCTGAGCGGCGCACCGGCCGCGCCCGAGTACCGGCCCCGCCGCTTCCCACTCGCGGGAGCGGCGGGGCCGGACGCACGGCCAGGAGCAATTGCACTGGTGAGGTTTGCAAGGCGCCGCCCGCGCGCGTGCGTTGCTGCTAGAAATGGACACGGCGGTGGTGCCCCCTCGACCGCCACGCACCGCCGCGTACGTGCGACCCTCCACCCTCCCCAGGGGTATTGCGATGAACAGTCCAGGCGACGATCACACCCGCCCACGGCCCGACAGCGCCGCTTCCCCCGGTGCCGGCCTGATACCCGACGTCGACACCACGGTCGCCCACACCGGCCGCGTGTGGAACTACTGGCTCGGCGGCACTGACAATTTCGCCGCCGACCGCGAGCTCGGCGACCGCATCCGCGAGTTCCTGCCGACGGTCGTCGAACTCGCCCGCGCCGACCGCGCTTTCCTCGGCCGCGCCGTCACCCGACTGGCGCGCGACGCCGGCATCCGCCAGTTCCTCGACGTCGGCAGCGGCCTGCCCACCGCCGACAACACCCACGAAGTGGCACAGGCGGCAGCACCCGAATCGCGCATCGTCTACGTCGACAACGACCCGCTGATCCACGCCCACGCCCGCTCCCTGCTGGTGGGCAGCCCCGAGGGCGCCACCGACTACGTCCACGCCGACATGCGCGACGGCGACGCCGTCCTGCACGCCGCCGCCCGCACCCTGGACCTGAGCCGGCCGGTCGCACTCACCATGCTGGGAGTCGTCGAGCACATCCCCGACTCCGACGACCCCTACGCGGTCGTGGGCCGCCTGGTCGAAGCGCTGCCCTCCGGCAGCTACCTGGTGCTGGCCCACGACACCAACGTCGTGCACGGCGACGTCTCCGACGCGGCGGTGCGCCAGTGGAACGAGAGCGCCACCCCCGCGATCACCCTGCGCAGCCCGGAACTGATCTCCCGGTTCTTCACCGGACTGGAGATCCTGGAGCCCGGCATCGTCTCGACCTCGCGCTGGCGCCCCGACGCCCGGCCCGACGGCGCCGAACCACCTGAGGTCGACGCGTTCTGCGCCGTGGGGCGCAAGCCCTGACACGCCCCGGTACTACAGCCGCACTGTGCGGTGTGAGCGGGGTCGATGACGCGCTCGGGCAGAGCCACTGCCGCATCGGGCGACGTCGGCCCGGTTCAGCGAGTGCCCGCCCGGGGCCGAGGCCGGGGCTGTGCCCGGACACCGGGCGGGTGTGCCCGTCGTGTCCGCTGTGTCGGGTTCGCTGAAAACGAGCGCGGGGTTTCAACCGTTCTCCGGCACTGTGCCGGTAAAAACCTCGCGCCCGGTGCGGACCCCGGGGCACCAATCGGGCCTTCGCGGCCGCGTAGTCGCGATCGCCCGGCATACTGCGCCGGCCACGGCCGCGTCGGCGGTGCTGCACGGCGCCCTGGCCGCGGCCGCGGTGGCCGCGGCGGGGCTGGTGCTGGGCACGCGGCGGATGCGGCGCGGCACGTAGGGCGCGGACGAGGCGCCCTCGGCCCCGGCCGCCTGCGCGGGATGGCGCTCAGTCGGCGCGCTCCTCGCCGCGGTCGGCGCCCCAGCGGGTGTGGAACACGCCTTCGCGGTCGGAGCGGCGGTAGGTGTGGGCTCCGAAGAAGTCCCGCTGAGCCTGGGTGAGGGCGGCCGGGAGCCGTCCCGCGCGCAGGGTGTCGTAGTACGACAGCGCCGCAGCGAACCCCGGTACGGGGACCCCGTGGTGGGTGGCCGTGGCCACCGCGGACCGCCAGTCGCCCTGGGCCCGGCCCAGCTCCTGCGCGAACCCCGCGTCGGCCAGGAGCGTGGTCAGGCCCGGGTCGGCCGCGTAGGCGGCGCGGACGCGGTCCAGGAACGCCGCCCGGATGATGCAGCCGCCCCGCCAGATGGCGGCGATCGCGCCCAGGTCGAGGTCCCACCCGTACTCGCGGGCGCCGGCGGTCAGCATGTGCCACCCCTGGGCGTAGGAGGCCAGCTTGGAGGCGTAGAGCGCCTGCTCGACCTGGTCGGCGAAGCGTTTCGCGGCGTCGCCGTCCAGCGCCTCGGCGTGCGGGCCGGGCAGGCCCGCCGAGGCGGCGCGCAGCTCGCCGTGGCCGGAGAGGGAGCGGGCGAACACGGCTTCGGCGATGCCCGGGACCGGTACGCCCAGTTCCAGAGCCGTCTGCACCGTCCAGCGGCCGGTGCCCTTCTGCTCGGCGCGGTCGGCCACCACGTCCACGAACGGTGCGCCGGTCTCGGCGTCGGTGTGCGTCAGCACCTCCGCGGAGATCTCCATCAGGTAGGAGTCCAGCCGCCCCCGGTTCCAGGCGGCGAACACGTCGGCGATCTGTGCGGGCGTGTAGCCGGCCACGTCGCGCAGCAGGTGGAAGGCCTCGCCGATGAGCTGCATGTCGGCGTACTCGATGCCGTTGTGCACCATCTTCACGAAGTGGCCGGCGCCGTCGGTGCCCACGTGGGCGGTGCAGGGGGAGCCGTCGGCGGCCTCGGCGGCGATCCCCTCCAGTGTCGGCGCCAGCGCGGCGTAGGCCTCGGCCGAGCCGCCGGGCATGATGCTGGGGCCGTGCAGCGCCCCTTCCTCGCCGCCGGAGATGCCCGCACCGACGAAGCGGATGCCGCGCTCGCGCAGTTGGCGCTCGCGGCGGCGGGTGTCGGCGAAGTGGGCGTTGCCGCCGTCGACGATGATGTCGCCTTCCTCCAGCAGGGGGGCGACCTCGGCGATGACGGCGTCGGTCGCCTCGCCCGCTTTGACCATGGTGATCAGGCGCCGCGGCCGCTTCAGCGAGGCCACCAGTTCCTGCGGCGACTCGGCGGGCACGAAGGCGCCCTCGTCGCCGAAGTCGGCGACCAGGGCCCGGGTCTTGGCGGGAGTGCGGTTGTGGACGGCGACGGTGTTTCCGCTGCGGGCCAGGTTACGGGCGAGGTTGCGCCCCATCACGGCCAGGCCGGTGACGCCGACGTCGGCTGGTGTGCTCATGCTGCTCCCCGGTCGAAGTCTGCCCCGGTCGCCGGTGCGCGAAGGCCGGGGCGCGGGCTGCGTCCACCGTAGGCGCTGCCCGCACGCGGGCGCGGGATGCGCCCGCGCGGCGGCGCGCTGCGGCTCGTCGGGGAATGCGACGGTGTCTGCGCCGGTGCGGGGCGGGCGGGCGGCTGGCGGCACCGCTGCGCCCGGAGGCGCGCGTGCCTGGATGCCGGTGATTTGCCGGAGTCTTCAGTTTCCGTTAATTTCATCCGAAATCCCCCAAAACGCTTAGAGGAGAGAATCCGTGACGCCGTCGGGTATGGGAGAGCTTCCGAGCGGGACCCGGTTCTTGCACATCGGTCCGCACAAGACCGGGACGACCGCGATTCAGGGCGCGTTCAATCTGGCCCGCCCCCGCCTGCGGGAGCACGGGCTGTTCTACGTCGGCACGGGCCGCCAGCCGGTCAAAGCGGCGCAGCAGGCCACGGGACGCCCACCCATGTTCGGGTCCGCGCACGGCGGCAAGGACCACTGGCGGAACCTGCTCGACGAGGTCGAGGCGAACGACGACCTGCGTCCGGTGATCAGCAGCGAGTTCTTCTGCGAGGCCGACGACGCGTCGGCCCGCCGGATCGTCGACGACCTCGGCGGATCCCGGGTGCATCTCGTCGTGACGCTGCGGCCGCTGTCCAAGGTCCTCGCCGCCCAATGGCAGCAGTATGTGCAGAACGGGTCGAGGGTCCCCTACGACGAGTGGCTGGAGGCGGTTTTCAACCGGCCGGCCGCCGAACAGCCCAACCCCA
Source organism: Streptomonospora salina (assembly GCF_014204715.1). Taxonomy (NCBI): domain Bacteria; kingdom Bacillati; phylum Actinomycetota; class Actinomycetes; order Streptosporangiales; family Nocardiopsidaceae; genus Streptomonospora; species Streptomonospora salina. The sequence continues at coordinate 870,996 of NZ_JACHLY010000001.1, read as the reverse complement.
GCTTCTGGCGGCGCCACGACCACGGGGACCTGGTCAGCAGGTGGTCCGCGATCGTCGGCCCGGAGAACATGACGGTGATCGCCGTGGACGACTCCGATCGGGGCATGCTGCTGCGCAGCTTCGAGGAGATCACGGATCTGCCCGACGGCTTCCTGGCACCCGACGACACCCAGGAGAACCGCTCGCTGTCCTACGGCGAGGCCGAGCTTTTCCGGCGGTTCAACGAGGAGTTCCGGGGGCAAGACGACTGGGATCGGCTGCTGTACGGGCGATACATCCGCCGCGGCGCGGTTCGGCGCATGAAGGTCGAATACCGGCCCTCGCGGGAGGAATCCGTCATCCGCACACCCGAGTGGGCCATGGCGCGCGCCGCGAAGTCGGGCAGTGAATCGGCGTCGGCCATCTCCGGCCTCGGGCTGCGGATCATGGGCGACCTCGCGGTGCTCAGCGAACTCCCGAAGGACCGGGTGGGTACGCCGCCCGGCGACGCGGCCGTCCCTTCTGAAGCCGCGGCCCACGCCGTGTTCGGCGCCGTCGCCGCAGGCAGGGACAGCGAGATCGCCGCGAAGAAGAAAGCGGAGTCCGCCGCCCGGAAGGCCGTCGCGGCAGAGGAGGGAGCGGCCGCGGTCGCGGAGAAGGCGAGGAAGCGCGATCCGGAACGGCTGCCCAACGTGACGTCCGGGCGGTTGGTCCGCGAGCTCGGCAACCGCGGCGTCCGCAAGCTCCGCCGGTTGCGCAAGCGCGTGTCGCCCGGACGCCGGAGCCGCGGCTCCGCTTGATCCGGGGCGCAGAGGAACATGCGGGGAGAGCGCGCCCGGCCAGACTGCGGTGCGGTTGATACGCAACGCCCAGCGTGATCAGCCGGGTCGGCTGGCAAGGCGGATTGACGGCCGTTCCGGGGGCTGTCCGGGCGCAGAGCGGTCGGTGATGTGCCCGGTGAGCCCGCGCGCGGCACCCGCCCCTGCTCGGCTCCGGTGCCGACGTGCGTGATTCCGCATTCTTGATCCGTTCGGCCTGCGGATTCGGAAGCACCCGCGCCCGCGCCCCGGTGGTCGATCGGTACGGCCGTGTCCGGTCACCGCCGTTACTTCCACTGCCGGTCCTCGCCGAACGCCACGAGAAAGAAGGATGATGTCTGGATCCCTCGAAGGGAAGAGCTACCGGAATATTCCAGGGACTATTTTCTCAGTCTTCTGTTTCGGTTTTCTGGCGTTTTTGGTTTTCGGTTTCTCCTTCGATTCCAATGAATTTTCAACGACAAAATTCTTCAATGTTGCGCTAGCGGTGTCGGCACTCTTTTCGGTCGCCGCTTGGGTTATGCTTAAAGGTGCGTTTCTTTCTCGCATGCGATTGCGTTCGGGGTTCGTCGAGGTCGACGGGATCGTCTTTCGTTATCGAATTCCAGCGGATCTGGTTGCTTCCGCTTCGGGGAACGGGCCATTGGAGGTTCGAAGCGCGGGCGGTGAAGTCTACGGTTGCATCGGGATGTCGGGGAGTGTGCTGGGAAGTCTGTTCGGTGATCGCTACCATCGTCGCGCAGCGGACGAGATCAACCGGTATGCGCGCACACACCGCCGTGCGATGAAGAGAAACGGGCCGGGTGGAGTAGAGCGCCTCTTTCGTTTCGGGTTCGTGTGGATAATCGTGTCGTTCGTGCTTTGGTTCGGTCTTTTTTGGGCTATCGGGACGACGGTTCCGCGGTAGCCTGTCGACAAGTGCATAATATCCTTCTTGGGTGTTTCGTATTGCGGCTGCCGTACCAGAGGCGGCCCGAACGCTCGGCCGAGGCCGCAGCGGGCACGGGCCGGCGCGGTGGATAGGGTTCCCGCGCGGCCCCGCTCGGCGCCCCGGGCACGGGCGCGAACCCCGACCCGCAGGGCGGTCCCGCAGCCGGGGCCGTGCCGATCCGTTCATACCCGCACGTCAAGAAGGGTCCGAATGTCCGACGAATCAGCCCCGACCGCCCCGCAGCGCCTCCGCGAGCCGGAGCGGATCGCCCACGAGCACGGCGAATCCCGGCTCGCGCTGCTGACCGAAGGGCTGAACACCGGCGACCCGGTCGCCGACGCCGCCTTCGCCGACCTCGACGCGGGCGGCGCCGCCGCGCGCCGCACCCTCGCGGCCGGCCTGAGCGACGGGCGCGGGTCGGTGCCCGACGTCCCGGCCGGGATCGCCGAGCTGCTGCGCGAGTCCGAAGAAGCGGTCGCCGCCGCCGACCCCGACCTGCTGGAGCGCGGCGACGTCGCCGGCATCGCCGTCGACCCCTTCTGGAGCCGCATCGCCCTCGCGCTGGGGTCGCTGGTGCACACCTACAGCGCCCCCGGCATCGCGCGGGTGCTCGTCGGCACCGGAAAGCTCACCGAGTCCGCCGGCCGCCGGCTCGCCGAAACCGCGCTGTGGCGCACCAACGCCATCCTGCCGGGCGGCCTGCTGCGCGGCGCCCCCGGCTACACCGACACCGTCCAGGTCCGCCTGCTGCACGCGCGCGTGCGCGCCGCCACGCAGCGGCGCGGCTGGGACGCCGACCGCTGGGGTGTGCCCATCAACCAGGTCGACGCCGTCCGCACCTGGCTGGACTTCACCATCGTGCCGTTCCGGGCGCTGGAGAAGGTCGGCATCGTGCTCGGCGAGGACGAGGAGCGCGAACTCCACCGGTACTGGCGCACCGTCGCCGCGCTGCTGGGCGTGGACCCGCGCTTCTACGCCGACGTGGTCGACCACGCGTCGGCGGACCGGCTGCTGGCGCTGGTGGAGACCGCCAACGACCGCCCCGACGAGACCGCGAGCGCACTGGTGCACGCGCTGTTGGATGCGCTGGCCGGCGGCCCGCTGGGCCAGGTCCTGCCGCTGCAGGGCGACTCCGTCCGGCGGCTGCTGGACGCCTTGACCCGGCTGATCCACGGCGACGAGCTCGCCGACGCGCTGGGAATCGGACCTGAGGACCCCGCCCCTTACGTTCCGCTGCTGGCGATGGCCAACTCCCGGGTGCGCCGCTGGGAGCGGGCCACCGAGGAGTCCTGGCGGCAGGCGCTGCACGAGCACACCGAGTTCCGGCGCGGCGAATTCGCCCATCTTCCGGGAACCGAGTACCGCGATGCGGTGGCCGAAGAGGCCTGATCGCATGTGCTGGCCGGAGGCGGCCAGCCCGGGGCGGCACGCGGCGGACTCGTCTAGCGTTACCGCTGCAAGGCCGTCCTGCCCTGGCTGGGCGTAGCGGGCAGGATGAAAAGGCGCGCCGCCGGATCCCGTCCGTCCGGCGGCGCGCCCGCCTCTCCGGCGCGGCCACTGCGGCCTGCGCGCATCGGCTGTTCATCCGCGTGGCACGGCTGCGCCCGCCCGTGCGGGGTTTTCGCGCGGCGCGCCGCTGCGCTGCTCCGGCCGGCCTCGCGGCCGCCGAACGCGGGGACCTGCCCCAACCTGTTTTCCGTCATGGAAAGTCGTGCTACTTTCTAACGTGGAAAGTGGGAGGGTTCGCTCGGGGAGGCACGTGATGGAACAGGAGCAGGAGGCGCGCGCCGCACGCGACGGCGTGCGGCGCAGACAGGAGGCGGTCGGCCGGGAGCTCGGCCGCTACCGGCCGGTGTGGTGGATGACGGCGCTGTACGTACTGGGCATGTACCTGGTCATGGCCAGCATCGAGCTGGGGGCCGCCGGGTCCCTGCTGGTGGCCGGCGGCGGTTTCGCCGCGCTGGTCGTGTCGGGGGTGCTGGCCATCGTGCGGGCGGGGCGCAGCCCGGTGGGCGCTCGGCGCCCGATGTGGACGCCCCTGCGCTTGGCGGTGACCGCGGCCTGGCTCGTGGGGATCCTCGCCGTGTTCCTCCTGGCCGATTCGATTCTGGACGACCACCTGGCCGAGTGGCTGGCGCCCTTCGCGGCGGGCCTCCCGGCGGCGGTCGTCACGTGGTTCTTCGCCCAGTGGATGTGGTGGGTCTCCTTCGGGCCGCGCCGATCCTCCCCGGGAGCCCGGTAGTGGCGGCGCCGCGGTTCGACGAGCTCATCCACGCCTCCACGCGGCTGTCGATCATGGCGATGGCCGCTGCGGGCGCGGCGATCGAGTTCCGGTTCATCCGCGACGAGCTGGGCGTCAGCGACTCCGTCCTCTCCAAGCACCTGGGCGCTCTGGAAGCGGCCGGTTATCTGACCGTGCGCAAGGAGAACCTCGGCCGCGGCCGGCGCCGCACCCGGGTGGACATCACCGAGGAGGGCGACACGGCGTTCCACGGCCACGTCGCCGCCCTGGACGCCATCATCGGCGGCGCGGCCGGGCGGCGCGCCGATACGGGCGGGGACGAGCCGGGGAACGCACCCGGTGACGAAGCGGACCGGGCCGCCCGCGCCCCGGGAGCGGTGCCGCGGGAGCCCTGAGCCCGTCGGCGTCCGGATCCGGCCGCACAGGGCGGCTGTGGAACCGGAGGCCCGGTCGGTGAGTCGGATCCGGTATGGAGTCGACGACGACGGGAACGCGAACCGGAGGGCCGGCGGGGACGCCAAGCGCCGTCCGCGCGGCGGCCGCGAGTCTGGCGGCGGCCGCGCTGGCCGGGATGTGGACGGTACCGCCGGCGGCGGCCGGCACCGGAGACACGGCGGAGACCGAGCGGGCGATCACCGACTTCGCCGCGGACGTGACCGTAGCCGAAGACGGCGCGGTCCGGGTGCGCGAGGAGCTGACGTACCGCCTGGGAGAGGGGGCGGGCGGCCCGGTGGAGCGGTGGGTGCCCCACAGCGGCGCGATCGACGGCCAGGAGCGGTCCTTCGGGCTCACGGACCTGGTGGTCGCCGACGCCGCGGGCGTCGGTCCCGTCGAGACCGAAAGCGGCGACGGCGCGGACGTGGCCCGGATCGGTTCGGACCGCGACATCGAACTGACGGGCGAGAAGACGTTCGTGTTCACCTACACCTACGAGACGCTGCTGACCGAGGGGCCCGAGGGCCGTCCCCGGCTGTTCCAGGACATCGTCGGCAGCGGATGGGAGATCCCCGTGGAGTCGGCGCGGGCCCGGGTGCACACCCCCGGGACGGTCGACAGCGCCGATTGCTACGCCGGCGAGCCCTCGTCGACGGCGTCCTGCCGGAGAGCCGACTCGCAGGGCGGCGACGCGTCGTTCGCCAGCGGCCGGATCGATCCCGGACAGGCCTTCAGCATCGACCTCGGACTCGGCGCGGGGGCGGTGGACGTTCCCGCTCCCGCGCCCGCTCCCCAGGAGGCCGGAGGCGGCGGCAGCGGCGACTCGGAGGCGGGGTCCGACGCCCTTCGCGAACGCGTGATGCTGATTGTGCTCATCGTCGGGCCGGCCGTCTTCGCGCTGTTGGCGGTGAGTTCCTACCGCACCCGGGGGAGCGGCGGCGGTCGGGGCGTCGGCGGGGTCGGCGGCGGTGCGGCCGGTGGCGGCGCCGGTGGCGGTGGTGCAGGCGGAGGCGGCGGAGGCGGAGGTGGTGCCGGCGGCGGGGGAGGCGGGGGTGGCGGCGGCTGACCCGTCGCCCCCCCCGCCGCGGTGCCTCGCGGTTCCCGCCGCCGGCCCGACAGGGCGCCCCCGCTCAAGCGGCCGGCCACCGCGCGTGCGCGGTGGCCGGCCCGGTTCTGAGCGGCGTCACCCGCCGCGTCCCGTCAGGCGCAGGTCTCGCCGTTGACGGTGAACTCCTCCGGGGCGGGGTTGGAGCCCGGGGCGTCGGCGTTGAACCCGGCGTCGACCGAGGACCCCGGAGCGATACCGGAGTTCCACGACAGGCCCGAGGCCGTCACGGAGCTGCCGTCCTGGGCCCACTCGGCGTTCCAGCCGTGGCTGATCTCCTGGTCCGCACCGAACTCGAAGGCCAGTTCCCAATCGTCGATCTCGGTGTCGCCGGTGTTGGTGACGGTCACCGAGGCGGTGAACCCGCCGTTCCAGCCGCTGGTGCTGTAGTCGACCTCGCAGGCGGCGTCGCCACCGCCGCCGGTGTCATCCGCCTCGGTGGTGAACGCGGCGCTCGGGCCGGGGTCGGACTCGTTTCCGGCACCGTCGCGGGCGACGACCTGGACGGTGTACTCGGTCTCGGGCTCCAGCCCGGTCAGGGTGAACGAGGTGCCACTGGCCTGGCCGACCTTCTCGGCGGAGTCGCCGGAGCCCTGGTAGACGTCGTAGGCGTCGACGCCGCTGCCGCCCTCGTCGGTGGAGGACTCCCAGGTCAGCTCGGCCTGAGAAGCGGTGACCGCCGAGACCTCGGGCTGGCCCGGTGCCGTGGGAGCGGTCTCGTCCTCGGCCGGCGGTTCGCCGTCACCGGTCTGGTCGGCGACGAACGAGGACACGATCGCCAGCGGTGCGTTCCAGTTGACGGTGAGTTCGTTGGTCGCCCACGACTCGATGTCGTCGATGTAGCAGAACTGGGGAGCGCAGCCCTCCAGGTTGTCCTCCGCGACCGGGTCCCAACTGCTGGTCTGGGAGTTGGGGCCGCCCGAGACGGTGCCGTCGGGCGGGTTGGGCAGATCGGCGTCGAGCTGGTCGGCGTACCAGCGGCTGTGCTGGTTCTGGGAGGACTGCTCGCCGTATCCGGTGACGTAGGACTGGCCCAGGGCGTTGCGGCCCAGGATGTAGTCCATGCCTTCCAGAACGCCGTCGCGGTAGGCGCCGTCGCCGGTCAGGTCGTGGGCGGCGGCCATGACGACCATGTTGTTGAGCACCTGGCTGTTGGAGCCCCACACGAACACGTTGTCCGGGGGAGCGTAGGGCAGCCCGAAGGCGTGGTCGTCGAGGGTGTCCAGGTACTGGTCGGCGCCGGCCACCACCGAGTCGACGACGCGGTCGCGGTCGCCGAGGTCGTTGGGCACCAGGGCCAGGTTCATACGGCCCAGCGGCGCCACCGCGCCCCAGGAGAGGCCGCCGGCGGTGAAGACGTCCTCGGTGTGCAGGTCGTGACCGGTCACCGCGTCTTCGTAGTTCTGCTCGCCGGTGGTGACGAACAGTTCGGCCGCGGCCCAGTAGAACTCGTCGGAGACGTCGTCGTCGCCGTAGGCGCCGCCGCCCACGCCGTTGTCGGAGGGGGCGATGACGTCGGGGTTGTCCTGGGCGGCCTGCCACGCCTTCTCGGCGGTCTCCAGGCACTGGGCGGCGAAGTCGGCGTCGTAGGACTCGAACACGCGGGCGCACTGGGCGCCGGTGGCGGCGAGGTTGAGCGTGGCCGCGGTGGAGGGCGGCTGCAGGTAGCGCGGCTGCGGGTCGTCGGCCGGCATCAGCGGAAGGCCGGTCCACTCCTCGTCGTGCATCTTGTGGTGCGCCATGCCCGCGCGCTCCTGGCCCTCGGGCACCTGCATGCTCATCAGGAACTCCATCTCCCAACGCGCTTCGTCGAGCACGTCGGGGACGTCGTTGCCCTGCTCGGGGATCGACAGCGAACCGTCGCCGAGCTTGTCGGGGCTGGCGGAGTCGGCGTAGGTGGTGCGTTCCCAGACGCTCATGACCTGGGCGGCGGAGATACCGCCGTTGACGACGTACTTGCCGTGGTCGCCGGCGTCGTACCAGCCGCCGGACACGTCCAGCTCGTAGTCGCAGGGGTAGTCGGGGTCGCACGGCACGCTGAGGTCGCCCTGGTTGGGCTCGGTGCCGACGTGGCCGGCGTCGCGGCCGTAGCCGGGCATCAGGGAGTCGTCGATCTCGATGCCGCTGCGCTGGGCGTAGTACAGCTGCAGCGCGTCGGTGCGCAGGTTCTTGTAGGCGCTGCCGGAGATGTCGAACGGGTGGCTGGTGGAGTCGCCGACGGTGAGCGTGTACCCGGTGCCCTCGCCGGTGTAGTCGCTGAAGTCGACGGTGTGGACGTCCTCGCCCGAGCTCTGCTCGGTGCCCTGGGGCGACGTCTGGCCCTGGGCGACCTCCTCGCCGGCGGCGTCGGCGAGCGTCCAGGGCTGGGCCGACGCGGCGTCGGTGACCACCGTGGCGTTCTTGGGGCCGTCGGGCAGGTAGCCGACCTGGTTCACCTTGACCGCAGGGCCGGTGTCGGGCTCGTAGACGGGCGGTTCGGCGCCGTCCTGCAGCGAGACGTCGTCCAGGCACAGCGTCCAGGCCTCGGCCTCGCCGCCGAGCTGGAAGACGAGCTGGGCGTCCTCCAGTGTGGAGTCGGCGGTGAAGGTGTGGGTGAAGGTCTGGTCTTCAGAGGTCAGAGTGGGGTTCTCGGTCAAGAACGCCGTGTAGGGCTCTTCGGGCTCCTGGATCAGCGCGCGGACCGTGGTGTCGGTGCTCGCGCTCGCGGTGAAGGTGAACTCGTAGGACTCGCCCGAGGTGAGGGCGATGTCGTCCTGGCCGACGATCGCTTCCCAGGCGTCGGTGGTGCCGCCTTCGACGTCGGCGCACAGTCGGCCGTCGGCGGCGTCGGCGGGGGCGTTCTCGGTGTTCCACCAGCCGGTGGTGCCGTTGTCGAAGCCGCCGTTGGTGACGAGTTCGGCGGCGTGGGCGGTGGGCGCGCCGGCCAGCATGGACAGGGCGAGTGCGGAGGCGGCGGTGACCGCTCCCGCGGCGAATCTGCTGCGGGACGAGGATGGGCTCATGGGAGTCCTCACGTTGGGGGATGGGCACGGGGAGAGGACGGGGACGGGGGATGGTGTCCGGCGGTGGTGTCCGGCTCTGCGCGATCGATGCATGGGAGCGCTCCCAGCTGTAGCGGAATCGTGGCAGTGCGGATTCCGGTGTGTCAATGGACACGTTCCGTCCGCAGTCGCGCCTGCGGCGGGTGTCCAGGACACGTGGCCGGTCTCGCCGTCGGACTCCACCGGATCGGCCTCGACGCCGGTGCGCCGCGGCGCACCGGCCTGAAGCGGCGGGCGCACGCGGAGGAACCGCCGGAGTCGCCGGACCCGCCACGTTGACGGCCGAGGCGCGCCCGGGGCGGCGGCCGTTCCGCGTTCGGCCTCCCGCGCTGCGGGAGCCTCAGCCGGCCGGGCGCTCCTCGGGCGTGTGGGCGCCGATCAGCGCGGCGGTGGCGCCCTCGGCGAGGCGGTCGAGGTAGCTGTCGGAAACCGGCCTGCGGGTCACGGCCACGCGCCAATACAGCGGACCGAAAACCATGTCCAGGGCGAGTTCGACGTCGGTGTCGGGCGGTAGGTCGCCGCGCTCCACCGCGTTCTTGATCATCACCGCGCTGAGCCCCTGCTGCGTCTCGCGCAGGGTGTTCTCCAGGGTTTCGGCTATGTCGGGGTTGCGAGCGGCTTCGGCCAGAAGGTCGGGTACGATCTGCGATGCCAGCGGGTGGCGCATCGCCTCGGCTCCCGCATCGAGCAACTCGCGGATGTCGCCGCTCAGCGTGCCGGTGTCGGGCACCGGCATCACCTTCACCGCGGCCGCCGAGACGACCTCGACGACCATTTGCAACTTGGACGACCAACGGCGGTAGACCGCCGTCTTGCCGACGCCCGCCCGCCTGGCCACGGCCTCGATGGAGAGTCGGCCGTAACCGTGCTTGGCCAGTTCGGTCAGTACGGCCGCCTGGATCGCAAGCGTGACATCCTTCTGCAGAACAGCCGCTCCCGCGGGCGCTCGGCGCTCGCTCCGGGGTTTCTCCGCATCGGCCACACGGCCATCTTAACGCAGGACGAAACGGTTGCGTTCTGTCCCGGTTCGATCTACGCTATTCGGGCGACGAAACGGTTTCGTTCCGACGTGGTTTCGCAGGTGAGCGCCGGCCGGGGGCACGGAGCCATCCTTCAGTCCTATAGAGCAACCCGAAGTGAGCAGACGCGTGGCACTAGACGGAGTCACCAGGGATCGGCCGGATCCCGGCGCCGCGGAACTGGCGTCCCAGTACGGGCTGTCGGTCACCGGCGCCCGACCTGGCGTGATCGAGTACATCCGCCGCCTGTGGCGGCACCGGTACTTCATCGCCGAATTCGCCAAGGCCCGCTCCACCACCAAGTACACCCAGGCCCGGCTCGGCGGGTTCTGGTTCGTCCTCACCCCGCTGCTGAACGCCGCCGTCTACTACGTGATCTTCGGCCTGCTGCTCGGCACCAGCCGGGGCGTGGCGGACTTCATCTCCTTCCTGGTGACCGGGGTCTTCGTGTTCACGTTCACCCGCGACACGGTCACCAGCGGCGTGAAGTCCATCTCCAGCGAGCGCGGGCTGATCCGTGCGCTGCACTTCCCCCGTGCGGTGCTGCCCCTCACCCAGGTCAGCATGAAGTTCCGCCAGATCATGATCTCCATGGTGGTGCTGATGGTGATCGTCATGGCGCGGGCGAACTACCCCGACTGGGAATGGCTGCTGATCTTCCCCGTCCTGGCGCTGCAGCTGATGTTCAACACGGGGCTGGCCCTGTGGGCGGCCCGGCTGGGCAGTAAATCGAGCGACGCCGCGCAGTGGCTGCCGTTCGTGCTGCGCGCCTGGATGTACGGGTCGGGTGTGCTCTACTTGGTGGAGGACCGGGCGGCGAACGCGCCCGCTTGGGCGCTGCACCTGCTCGACATGCAGCCGGCCGCCGTCTACATCGACCTCATGCGATTCGCGCTGATGAACACCGAGAACTTCGGTACCGAGTACCTGCCGGACCACGTCTGGATGCTCGCCCTGGGCTGGGCGCTGCTCTCGCTGGTCGCGGGGTTCGTCTACTTCTACCGGGCGGAAGAGGAGTACGGTCGTGACTGACGTGTCCGAACAGGCCCAACAGGACCGACAGGCCCAACAGGACCGACAGGCCCAACAGGACCGACAGGCCCAACAGGACCGACAGGCCCAACAGGCCGGTCACGCGGCCGAGCGGAGCGGGCAGGCCGAGGCGGCGCAGGACCGGACGCCCACGGTCATCGTGGACAACCTGCACGTCGTCTACCGGCTGCGCGCCGGCGCCGGCCCCGGAAAGGGCGGCAAAGGCAAGGCCGCCCGGCGCGAGCAGGCCGCCGCCCAAGAGCAGCAGGAGTCCGCTCAAGAGCGGCAGGACACCGGCCGGGGGGAGCGGCGCGGCGGCGGACGCGCCTCGCGGGCGCTGCGCCGCCTGACCGGAAAACCGGCCGCGCCGGACACGAAGGGCGGCCGCAAAGTGCACGCCATCAAGGGCGTGAGCTTCACCGCCTACCGGGGCGAGGCCATCGGCGTGATCGGCTCCAACGGTTCCGGCAAGTCCACCATCCTGCGCGCCATCGCCGGGCTGATGCCGCCCGAGGCCGGCCGCGTCTACACCGACGGCCAGCCCTCGCTTCTGGGCGTCAACGCGGCACTGATGAACGACCTCAGCGGCGAGCGCAACGTCATCCTCGGCTGCCTGGCGATGGGCATGACCCCGCAGGAGGCCTACGCCAAGCGCGCGGCGATCATCGACTTCTCCGGCATCAACGAGAAGGGCGACTTCAGCTCGCTGCCGATGCGCGCCTACTCCTCGGGCATGGCCGCCCGGCTGCGCTTCGCCATCGCCTCGGCCAAGAACCACGACGTGCTGATGATCGACGAGGCGCTGGCCACCGGCGACCGCAAGTTCCGGCGGCGCTCCGAGGAGCGCATCCGCGAACTGCGGGGCGAGGCCGGCACCGTCTTCCTCGTCAGCCACAGCAACAAGTCCATCCGCGACACCTGCGACCGGGTCCTGTGGCTGGAAACCGGCAGCCTGGTCATGGACGGGCCCACCGAAGAGGTGCTCGAAGCCTACGAGGAGTTCATGAACGCCTGATGCGGCGCCGCCGCGCGCCGGGACCCGGTCCCGCACACCGTCGCGGCGGCCCCGAGCGCGGGCGGCGTGTCGTCGCTCGCCGTATCGGGCGCGGCCCCTGCGGGTAGGAGCGGGCGTATGCGTGTCATCGGAGTAGCAGATTTCGGCGCCCCCGAGGCGTTGCGGGAGTTCGACGTCGACGAGCGCCACGCGGGCCCCGGCGAGGTGCGCCTGCGCGTGCGTGCGGCCGCGGTCAACCCGACCGACACCGTCGCCCGCAGCGGGGTCTACGCCGCCCGCCGCGGCGACACCGGGTCGCCGCACGTTCCGGGCATGGACGCCGCCGGCGACATCGACGAAGTCGGGCCGCACACCGAAACCGACCTCGCGGTCGGCGACGCGGTCATGGCGGTCGTGGTGCCCAGCGGATCGCACGGCGCCTACAGCGAGCACCTGGTGGTACCGGCGGAATCGGCCGCCCGGATCCCGGCCGGGGCCGGCTACGCCGCCGCCTCGACCCTGCCGATGAACGGGCTCACCGCGCGCCTGGCCCTGGACCGGATGGCCCTGGAGCCCGGCGCGACGCTGGCCGTCACCGGCGCGGCCGGGGCGTTCGGCGGCTACATGGTGCAGCTGGCCAAGGCCGAAGGGCTGCGGGTGATCGCCGACGCCGCCGAGAAGGACGAGCAGCTGGTCCGCGACCTGGGTGCCGACACCGTGGTGCGGCGCGGCGACGACGTCGCCGCGCGCATCCTCGACGTCGAACCGGGCGGTGTGGACGCCCTCGCCGACGGGGCGGTGCAGGACGAGCTGGTCGGCCCCGCCGTGCGCGACGGCGGCCGGATCGCCACCGTGCGCGGCTTCCAGGGCGACGAAGAGACCCTGAAGCGCGGTGTGGTCGTCCACCCGGTCCTCGTCGTGGACTACCACCGCGCGCAGGCCGAGCTCGACGGGCTGCGCGCGCAGGCCGAGGACGGAGCCCTGAGTCTGCGCGTCGCCCGGACCTTCCCCGCCGACCAGGCCGCCGAGGCCCACCGCCTTCTGGAGGCCGGAGGAGTGCGGGGACGGCTCGTCCTGGAGTTCTGAGCGGACCGAGCGCGCCGGGGGTGGCAGCCGAGGACGCCCCCGGCGCCGAGCGTGTCCGCGCCGCCACCCCGGCGAAGCCGGAGGTCGCGGCCCCGGCGCTGCGGGAGACGCGTTCTCGCCGGCTGCGGCGGTATGGGATTCTGGGCCCATGCCACGCCTTTCGCCGACCAGCGGGGCGCCGCGCCGCGGGCGGCCCGGCTACGACCAGGAGGCGGTCCTGCGATGCGCCGTCGACCTCTTCAACCGCCGCGGCTACGACGGCACCAGCGTCGGCGACCTCGCCGGTGAGCTGGGGCTGACCAAGTCGGCCATCTACCACCACTTCCCGAGCAAGTCCGACTTGCTGCAGGCCGCGCTGAACGAGGCCCTGGACGGGTTGTCGGAGGTCATCGACACCGCTGTCGCCAGCGAGAACGGGGCGCGCGAGACCGCCCGCGAGCGCCTGGAGTCGGCGGTGCGCCAGTCGGTGGCGGTCCTGGTCGAGCACTTGCCGGCGGTGACGCTGCTGCTGCGCGTGCACGGCAACAGCGACGTCGAGCTGGACGCCCTGCGCCGCCGCCGCGCCATCGACGCCAAGCTCGCCGACCTCGTCCGCGCCGCGGCCGACGAGGGCTCGCTGCGCTCCGACATCCCGCCGGAGCTGACCAGCCGCCTGCTGTTCGGGATGGTGAACTCCCTGGTCGAGTGGTACCGCCCCAACGGCCGCCACGACACCGCCGCCATCGCCGACGCGGTCACCCGGATCGCATTCGAGGGGCTGGCGCTGCGCGGGCGGTAGAGGGGGCGAGAGGCCCCGGGCACGCCCGGCTCGATCGCCGCGGGCGACGAATTCCGCAGACGCGTGTAAGACCGCCCTGGCGCGCCTGGTTACGCCTGGCCTCGATCGACTCCGCTTCATGCGATCCGTTGCTGCGCGGGAGCGCCATCCCGCTTCAGGGGAAGCACCGTTTTTGTGGCGTAGGCGGTCATGTGTCGGTAGGATCCAGGTTCGATGGTTTATGCACGTGCATTAGTAAGAACATATGCGTGTGCACCATAAGCGGAGGTCAGTGTGCGTAGCCGGTCCGGATTCCATCGGACCGACGAGACGAGTCCTCCCGTGTCTCCGCGCGGATCCGAACTCGAAAGGAAACCGGATATGTCCGACACACAGGCGCAGGCCCCTGCGCACTCGCCGTCCGACCGGCCCGCCGTGCCCGCGCGCATCAGACCCGTCCTGCTATCGGGAGGGGCGATCCTCGTCTTCACCGGGGTCGCAGTGTGGATCCTGCGCCGCAACGGCCGCTATCCCTCCCGCGGCCGCCATCGCCGCCCGTCGTAGAAGCGGATTCGCCTTCAGGCCCTGGGTACTGCCGTCGGAGGACCATCGGTCTGTCCGTGACAGCGCAGTAGCGGCCTCACAGCAGCGCGTCCAACGCTTCCAGCGCCGCGTCCCGCCGCAGCCGGTCGTGGAAGTACTGGTTGCGATAGGTGCGCAGGCAGCTGTAGCAGGAGGTCTCGGCGCCGCAGTCGCAGTTGCGGACGCGCTCGTGTGCGGCGCCTATCACCTCGGGGAACGCTTCGGCGATGCGCTTGGCGCCGCCGGCGCCGCCCGGCACCGTGTCGAACAGCACCAGCGTGGAGGTGCCCGCCGTGCGGCGGTACAGGGTGCCGTCGACGTCGTCGCGGCTGATCTCCAACGCCGAGGACGCCCCTTCCAGCAGGGCGTACAGCAGCGAGAACCGCGTCTGCTCCGAGGCGCCGCCGACGTCCAGCCGCCCGGAGAAGACGACCTCCAGGATGTCGGTCTGGTAATTGTGCGCGAGCGAGTAGTTGCTGAGGGGGCCGTCGCACGCCCGCCCTTTCAACGGGTTCGTGTGCTCCTTGGGCTTCTTGTCGACGGTGCTGGCGCCCCAGCGCTGGAGCGAGCGGAGGCGAACAGCAAGTTCACCGACCGCTACTTCGGCGAGGAGGAGTTCCGAAGCTCGCTGACCGGCAGCATGCGCCGCGCGGCCTTCCGCATCCTCCGCAAGCGCCACGGCGCCGAGGAGTGATCGCGCGGGGGTGCTTCCCGGTCGGCTGAGGGGGAGTTCCGCGCTGTGCGGGGAGCAGAGCCCGCCGAGCGCACGCCGCACCGTCCGCTCGGTGGGAAACCGGCGACCGGGAAGCCGCCCTCACATCCGCGCGTCGCCTCCATCGGCCCGCCGGGGCGGGGCGAACGGGTTGCCGTCCGCGTAGGAGCGGCCGCGGCGACGGCGGGGGAGGGGCGGGGCGGTGCGGTCTTGCCAGTAGAGCAGGAAGTAGGCGCCGCGCCCCACGCGGCAGGGTCCCCAGGCGTCGGCGAAGGCGGCGACGAGCGCCAGACCGCGCCCGGACTCGTCGTCGGGGGAGGCTGCGCGCTGCTCGGGGACCTGACAGCCGAGCGGGCCGTCGTCCTCGACCTCCACCCGCAGGGCTCCGGCGGCCAGGCACAGCCGCACGTTGTATGCGCCGCCGTCGCCGCTGCGGGAATGGTGGAGCGCGTTGGTCGCCAGCTCGGAGAGCAGGAGCACGGCGGTGGCGCGAGTGTCGTCGGGGACGGGGCGGTCGCCGGCGGGTTGGCAGCGCAGCAGCCCGTCCAGCCAGTTCCGGGCGTCGGCGACGTTCTCGGGCTTGCCGGGGAGGGAGGTGCTGTACATGTCCATGGTCAGCGCACCTCCCAGGTCCGCAGCGCGGCACGTCGCGCCACATAGGGGCGAATTCGGGCGGACTGCCGTCGGCGGATAATCTTGGGCATCAAGTCCTCACCTGTCCTGTTCAGGTCGGGGGCCGAGGCCCTGTCCGGTGTCACCAGCACCTGGCAGGGCCGTTCTTTCGTCGGGAAGAGGAGCTGCGTTCAGCGAGCCTCTCGATCAACGATCCCTTTACGGATGCTCGGATTCCACTGATTCAACTCAACCGGTGATTCTCGTTCACGAAGTTTGAGACACGTGTCAGGGTGGTTGAGTACCATTGATGTATGGTTGAACGCGTCAATCAGAGGTGGGTTCGTTTCGGGCGGGAACTCAAGCGTCTACGGACGAAAGCTGGGCTTTCGCAGCACCAGCTCGGCAAGGAGATTGCTGTATCGCATGCGATGATCAGTGCAATCGAGCGTGGAGCACGGGGGGCAAGGCGTGAGCATGTAGAACAATTCGACCAGGTGCTCTCAACAGGCGGTGCGCTCCTCCGAAGCTGGGAGCGCCTGAGCGAGAACAACGGCCTGCCTTCCTGGTTCCGGGGCGTTGCCTCGCTAGAGCAACAGGCGACCGAAATCAAGTCGTTTCAACCGCTCCTCGTTCATGGGTTGTTGCAGACCGAGGACTATGCCCGCACGATCCTGCGGGATGGTCGGCCGATGGACTCAGACTCGGCAATCGACGAGCTCGTCTATGGTCGGATGGCGCGGCAAGCGGCTTTTACAGACGGGAATATGCCCCTGCTACTGGGCGTATTGGATGAGACGGTGATCCGGCGCCCTGTCGGAGGCCCCACGGTGATGAAGCCGCAACTGGAGCGACTGCTTCAAGCTTCAGAGAGTTCTCGTGTGACCCTTCAGGTGGTACCGCAGGCGACGGAGAACAACCCGGGGTTGAGCGGGGCGTTTACTCTCCTGACTGTCGGCGGAGCCGAGATTCTCTACATGGAGACACCGCTGTCCGGGGCACCTGTTGAGAGTCTTGAAGATGTCGCACAGTACGTTCGGCTCTTGGGCGACATCCGTGGGGTGGCCCTCCCGCCGAGAGAGTCTCGCAAGCTGATCGAGGCAGTAAGGGGTGAGTTCTTATGACAGATATGGATGGCTTGGATGGTGTGTGGCGCAAGTCCAGCTACAGCAACGCATCGGGTGGCGAGTGCGTCGAGATGGCCGTGACCTGGCGCAAGTCCAGCTACAGCAACGACACCGGCGGGAACTGCGTCGAGGTAGCGGACACCGCGTACGGGGCAGCCGTCCGCGACACCCAGAACCGTGACCGCGGCCATCTCGCCTTCCCCGCCTCCGAGTGGTCTTCCTTCCTCAAGGACCTCAAGGAACGTCGACTCTGACTCCGACTCCCCGCCTCACACGGTGATCCCCCTGTCCCCACGGCCTCCTCGCCTTCCGAGGGGGCCGTGTCTCTTGAGCATCCCGGCCGTTCCCGCAACCCCTCTGTGAGTTATTCACAAGCCTGGCGTCACGCTTCCACGCCCGCGCACGTTCCCCCGTAGGATCGCCGCAACGTCCAGCCCAATACGACCGAATAGACCCGAAGATCCCGCGCCAGCAAGCACGCCACCGGCGGGCGTTCGTCCCGCCGTGAACGGAGAGGATCGGGCACGTTGCCGACGGAGCCGCCCCGAGAGCAGCCGACCCGCGTCGGGGAGCGCTACGAACTCACCTCGCCCATCAGCACCGGCGGGATGGGGCAGGTGTGGCGGGGTTACGACACCGTTCTCGACCGGGAGATCGCGGTCAAGCTCATCCGCCCCGACCTCACGGCCGAGAACGGACCCGACGCCCCCATGGCCGGCGAGGCCGCGGAGCTCCTCGATCGCATCCGCCGCGCGAGCGGCTGAGGGGCCCGGCCGTACACCGCGGCGGCCGACGCCGCGGACCCCCGAATACGACACGAGGTAGGAAGAGGCCGCCGGTGTCCACCCCCCCCACGAGATCACCGCGCAGCGCAGCCGCCGACTGGTCACCGTCCTTGTCGTCCTGGTGGCGGTCTTGGCCCTGGCACTGGCGATATCGGTCGGCTATTCCCTGGGTTCGGGGGCGGCCGGCGGTGCGGCGAGTCGGCCTTCCGCCTCGCCCGCGCCGTCAGCGTCGCCCTCGTCGCCGCCGCCCGCCAGCGGGGGACCGATCCAGCTGTCCGGGGGGGACAGCCACGTCGACGGGCGCTACCCGGTCAAGTTCGCTCGCACGCCCGAGGGGGTGGTCTCCGCCCTCGCCGCCTTCGTCAGCAACTACACAACCCTCGATCCGGCGGTCAAGGCACGCGTCGGTCAGCTCTACATGAACGAGATGCGGAACAAGGACATTCAAGAGCTGACCGAAGGCATGCGCGGCAATATCGGCCTCGATTTGGAGTCGTACGGCTTCGGCATGACGTTCGAAGAGCTCCCGACGCAGGCCTCGATGTCGGCCGTCCCGCTGGCCGCGGTCTACGAGCGGGTCGACGCGCGCAGGATCGACGTCGCGGTGCTGGCGGAGATCTCCGCCTACGACGGGATATCCCGGCGCACCGAATTCCTCGTCACTCCGAAAGCCCGGTGTGTCTGGGTGGCGGACGTGCGTGACGGCGACTGGATGGTGGCCGACGATTTCCCCGAGATCGAGGCGCCCGAGGAGGTCGAGCCCCACACGGCCGCGTTCGAGAACTCCGAATGGATCGAGCTGCAGGGCGGCGCGCCATGACGCCCTGTCCCTGCCCCTGCGTACCCCTGCCCGGCCCATGCCCCGGCCGCTGAAAGCGAGCACCCCCGTGCCCCAACTGGCGTTCGCCAAAAGCTTCTTCACGGGCGGCGACTACGACGCACTGCCCAAGCACATCCGCAAGCGGGTGCGCGCGGCGATGGACAAGTTCCCCCGGCTCACGCCCTCCCAGCTGAAGGCGGACAAGGGTTGAACTTCAAACCGCCCCAGACGGCGCGCAACCCGCACGTACGCACGTTCAAAGTCGACGACAACTTCCGCGGCGTGGTCTACGCCCCCGAGGGCGGCGGCACCCTCGTCCTGCTGAAGGTGCTGCCGCACGACGACGCCTACGCCTGGGCGCGCAAACTCGACGCCGCCGCCAACCCGGTGACCCGCGGGCTGGAGATCTGGAACGCCGACGCGCTGGAGCGCGTGACACCGACCAGGACGAGGAGATCGCCACGGTCGTCCGGCGGGTCCGGTCGTGGACGGAGGCCGGCATCGACACCGCCGACATCGCCGTGACCGTGCGCTTCAACTCGGCGGCCAAGAAGGTCGCGGAGGCCCTGGAGGCGGACGGCATCGCGGCGGTCCGGCTCGGCTCCGCCACCGGCGCGGAGGCCGCGGGCGTGCGGGTGGGCAGCTGGTACGCCTTGAAGGGACTGGAGTTCCGCTGCGTCGCGGTGGCCGGAGTGTGCTCATGGGCGCTGCCCTTCGCCAAGGCCGTCACACCGAAAGAAGTCGACTCCATCCAGCACGCCACCGACATGATGAGCGAACGCTGCCTGCTGTTCGTCGCCTGCACACGCGCCCGCGACAGCCTGCACGTGTCGTGGTACGGCGAACCCAGCGAGTTCCTCACCGAGGCGGGGATCGCCTGAGCGGCCGTGGGGCATGCGGACCGTTGCACGGCGTCGGCGGGCGGGCGGTCGCTTCAGCGTGCGTTCCGACCCCGCAGTGTCGGGTTCACTGGAAACGAGCGCGGGGTCATGACCGTTTTCCGGCGCTGCGGCGGCGAAATCCGCGCGCTCGTCGGCGCCGACCATGTGGGCGGTGCGACGGCCTGCTGGAGAACATGCCCGACTCGGCCGAGGACGACGTCGTGCTGCCGGCCGTCCGGGCCCCGTGAGCATCCGCCGAGCGAAGAGTTTTAACGTGCTAAACTGCGAACCTCGCCCCGAAGGCGATCGTTCTCGCCACGGCGCGGGTCTTTTCCGCCCGCAGCCGGCCGGAGATGAGACAGGGTGACGGACTCGAAGAGCGCGACCGGGGCCGCCGAGCCGCGGCGGCGCCCCACGATGGGCGACGTCGCCGAACGCGTGGGCGTGTCCCGGCAACTGGTGTCGCTGGTCATGCGCGACCAGGCCGGTCCCAGCGACGAGACCCGGCGCCGGGTGCGCGAGGCCGCCGACGAGCTCGGCTACCGCCCCCACACCGCCGCGCAGCTGCTGCGCCGCACCCGCAGCCGGCAGATCGGCGTCCTGTTCAACATGGATCAGCCGCACAACGTCGAACTGGTCGAGGGCCTCTACGCCTGCGCCCAGGACGTCGGTTACGGCATCGCGCTCAGCGCCAACGTCCCTTCGCGCGGTGAGCGCCAGGCCATCGAGGAGCTGCTCGGGCTGCGCAGCGAGGCGCTGATCCTCACCGGTCCCTCTCCCGGCCCCTCGCCCGACCTGAGCCGGGTAGCCGAACAGGTGCCCGTGGTCCAGGTCAGCCGCAGCGCCACAGTGCCCGGCGCCGACCTGGTACGCAGCTCCGAAGCCCCGGGCATGAGCAGGGCGATCGGCTACCTCGCCGAGCTGGGCCACCGCGACATCGTCCACGTCGACGGCGGCGCCGCGCTGGAGGCCGAGGAGCGCCGGCGCGGCTACCGCGACGCGATGCGCCGCCACGGGCTCGCCGACCGGGCCCGGGAGCTTCCCGGCGCCTTCACCGAGGAGTCGGGCGCCCGCGCCGCCCGCGAGCTGCTCGCCCGCGGCACGCTGCCCACAGCGGTGGTCACCGCCAACGACCGCTGCGCCCGCGGCCTGCTGGACGTCTTCGTGCGCGCCGGGGTAGGCGTCCCGCAGGAGGTGTCGGTGATCGGCTACGACGACAGCCGGCTGGCGCACCTGTCGTTCCTCGATCTGACCTCGGTGCGCCAGGACTCCGCCCAGCTCGCCGAGCTGGCCGTGCAGGCCGTGACCGAGCGCCTCGACGACGGGCGCACCGGCGCCAAGGAGTTCGCGATCACCCCCACCCTGACGGTGCGGGGCACGTCGGGGCCGGTGCGCACCGCGGAGTAGGGCGCCGCCGGGGACGGGAGCGCGGGGCGGCCGCGCGCCTCACCCGATCCGGTCGCCGACGACCCGTTCGACCGCCATGCGCATGAGCACCCTGCGGTCGGCGACCATCACCGACCGGTACTCCTCCCAGTCCGGGTGCTCCCCGGCGGCCGTGCGGTAGTACTCGACCAGCGCGTCGACCTCGGGTCCGTGCGGGTCGGCGCCCGGACCGGTGAGCCGCACCGTGCCTTCTGCGGTGGCCCACGACCGTCCGTCGGCGGCGGTGACCTCCAGCGCGGCGCGCGGATCGCGGCGGAGATTGGCGGTCTTGGCGCGGCCCTCGGTCATCGACACGTAGACGGCACCGTCGTCGCGGTCGTAGAAGGGCGTGACGGGGGAGAGCTGCGGGCGGCCGTCGGACTTGATCGTCGCCAGGACGCCGAGACGGCTCTGCGCGAGCAGCGCGTGCGGGCTGAATGCGGTGTCGGTCGTCATACCGGCTGCAATCACGGCCCGGGGCGGGCTATTCCCGGACGCGCCGGCCGGGCCGCCGGCGTGTCCGGGAACCGGTGGTCGGGGACGGTGCGCCGCTCCGGCGTCGACCACGTCTCATCCCCGGGTGGCCGACATCATCGCCGCCCGGGGCAATCTCCCCGCCGATCGTGTTGGCACGTGCCATGTGCGCGTGGTTCTCTGGAAGAGACCGCTTCGGGAGGTTCCGCCGGCCCCGGTTCCGGAGCCGGAGCGCCGCGGCCCGCCGGCCGCCCCGGAGCCGCCGTGCACTCCTCCGCCCGACACCCCGGCCCCGCACGCCGCGCCGGCGGCGGGGCCCCGACGGAACCGCGCCAACCCCACCGCCAGCGAAAGGCTGAGCCCGCCCATGCGCCTTGCCCTGCTCGCCATGGCCCTCGGAGCCTTCGGCATCGGAACCACCGAGTTCGTCATCATGGGACTGCTGCCCGAGGTCTCCGCCGATCTGGACGTGTCGGTCTCCTCGGCCGGCAACCTCATCGCCGGCTACGCCATCGGCGTCGTCATCGGCGCCCCGCTGCTCACCGTCGTCAGCACCCGCCTGCCGCGCCGCCGCGCCCTGATCCTGTTCATGGGCGTCTTCGCCGCCGGCAACCTGCTCTCGGCCCTGGCCCCGGAGTTCGGGGCCGTGCTCGGGTTCCGCGTGCTCACCGGGCTTCCGCACGGCGCCTACTTCGGCGCGGCGGCCGTCGCCGCAGCGCAACTGGCCGAACCGGGGCGGCGGGCGCGCAACGTCGCCCGCGTGTTCCTCGGCCTGACCGTCGCCAACATCGTCGGGGTGCCCGCCGGCACCTGGCTGGGCCAGGAGCTGGGCTGGCGCGCGACCTTCGGCGTCGTCGCCGCCATCGGGGTCGTCGCCATGGCCGGGATCGCACTGTGCGTGCCCCACCTGCCCAAGCCCCACGGAGTGCGGCTGCGCCACGAGATGGCCGGGCTGGCCAACCGGCAGGTCGTGCTCGGCCTGCTCACGATCGTGCTCGGCTGCTCCGGGGTGTTCGCGGTCTACACCTACATCGCGCCGACGATGAAGGAACTGGCCGGCTTCACCGAAGCGGGCGTGACCGGCGTGCTGGCGCTGTTCGGGGTCGGCATGACCCTGGGGTCGCTGCTGGGCGGCCGGATGGCCGACCGCGCCCTGCGGCCCTCGGTCTACGGCTCCCTCACGTCCCTGGCCCTGGTGCTGCTGCTGTTCTCCTTCGCGGTCCACAATCCCTGGACCGCGGCGATCGGGGTCGTCGCGCTCGGCGTGGCCACGTTCGCGACCTGCACGGTCATCCAGGTGTTCCTGATGACCAAGGCCGAGCGCGCGCCCACCCTCACCTCGGCGTCCAACCACGCGGCGTTCAATCTCGCCAACGCGTTCGGCGCCTGGATCGGCGGCGCGGTCATCGGCGCGGGCTTGGGCTACACCGCGCCCGCGCTGGTCGGTGCCGCGATGGCCGTCGTCGGTGTGGGCCTGGCCTTGGCGGCCGGCTACCTCGACCGCCCCCGCCCGCCGCGCTCCGCGCCCGCGGTGCCCGACGCGCCCACCGAGGCGCCCGCCGTTCCCGCCGGAAGCGGGGCCGGGTCCGCGGGCTGACACGGACCGCCTGCTGCACGCGCCGTCCCGGGACCGACGGGGGCCGGTTCCGGGACGGCGCGCAGGCGGATCAGCCGATGAGGTGCCGTGCCGCGGCGCGCGCCTCCTCGGCCGGTGCGGTGTCGCCGGTGACGCCGGCGGTGACGACGGCCCCTTCGGCGAGCAGGAACACCGGCTCGACCGCTGGGCTTCCGGTCGCCCGGACCCATTCCGCGATCTGGTCGTGGAAGGCCTGCTTGTGCGCGCGGATTTCGTCGAGCACCGCCGGAGAGGACGATCCCAGTTCCCCGTGCGCGTTGATCCAGGCGCAGCCGCGGAACCCCGGTTCGGCGAACCACCGGCCGAGCCAGTCGAAGACCGCCGACACCCGGGCGCGGGGGTCGTCGAACCGCTCCACGTACGCGGCCAGGCCCGCCCGCCACCGCCGGTCGCGCCGCCGCAGCATCGCGACGACGATGTCCTCCTTCGTGGCGAACACGGAGTAGATCCGTTTGAGCGGCAGGCCGGCGGCCGAACGGATCTCGTCCATCCCCACCGCCCGGATCCCCCGCTCGTAGAAGAGCGGCTCCGCGGCGTCCAGAAGGACCTCGCGGTCCTGGTTCCGTTGCTCCGTGCTGATCGGGGCCGGCATCCGGGACTCCTTGACATCGAGAACGTTCGTTCTCTAGTGTAGCCGCACTTACCGAGAACGAACGTTCTCAATACTGGGAGGATGACGTGCCCGACACCCGACCGCCCTGCCCGCCGTTCGACGAGCAGGCCGCGCTGCGCAAGGTCCAGGCCGCCGAGGACGCGTGGAACACCCGCGACCCCGAGCGGGTCGCGCTGGCGTACACGCCGGACTCGGTCTGGCGCAACCGCGACCGGTTCGTCGCCGGTCGCGAAGAGATCGTGGCGTTCCTGACCGCCAAATGGGAGCGGGAGCTGGACTACGCACTCCGCAAGAGCCTGTGGAGCTTCCACGGCGACCGCATCGCGGTCCGCTTCCAGTACGAGTGCCACGACACCGCCGGACAGTGGTGGCGCAGCTACGGAAACGAGCTCTGGGAGTTCGACGGCGACGGGCTGATGCGGCGCCGGGAGGCGAGCATCAACGACGTCGCGATCGCCGAAGCCGACCGGAGGATCTTCGGGCCCCGGCCCGAGAACGAGCACGGGGCCGACATCCCCCTCCGGTGATCGGACACGCCCGCACCGCCCTCCGGCCGGCGGCGCAGCGGCCCCGCCGGCTCCACTCGCGCGGGCGTGTCCGGCGGGCGCGTCGAGCCGGGACGGAAAGCGCCCGCGCGCGGCCGCTGCCCGCCGACGGCCGGGTCAGGCGCCCGGCACGGGCATCTGCGGCTGCGGCTGCGGTTCGGGAACCTGCAGATAGGCGCCCGCCGCAACGAGGAACAGCAGTGCGCCCACGACCACGGTCGCGGTCGCGATCCACCGCGCCCACGGCCGCGTGGCGGCGCCGGCGAGAGTGAGGCTGATCAGTCCAGAGGCCACGGCCAGGAGTGCGACCACGCCCTCGGCGACCATCATGCCGCTGATGACGCCTTCCTGGGTCTGGGCCAGCAGGCTCGGTACGACCTCGGTGGCCCGCCAGCCCGACAGCAGGGCGCCGACGAGCATCAGACCGATGATGGAGAAGGTTTCGGCGGAAAGGATCCCGCCCGGTGCCGGCGCGGCGCCGTGCGCGTGCGCGCCGGAGTCGGGGTCGAGCCCTTCGGCGTCGTCGAAAGAATCGTCGAAAGCGCCGTCGCCGTCGTCGGCGTCGGTGTCGGGGCCGGCGGCGGCATCGCCGCCGGGGCCGTGGTCGGATTCGGTCCGGTCGGCGGACGGAGCCTCGTTGTGCTCGGGATCCGCTGTCGCGCCCGGTCCGGACTCGGAGTTGGTCGTCATCACCTCACCGTATCCACCGCGGTGTGGCGTGCGCGTAAGCGAACCGGTACCCGCCGTGCTCCGGCGGGCGGTGCGCAGGGCAGAGGCGGGCGGTCGGCGGCGGCCGCCCCGGCGGTGCCGTCTTCCGCATCGCCGCGCGCGCAGGAGCCGGGCCGCCCCCGTGGTAGCTTCGCCCGACTATGCGAATGAAGGAAGTCGTTTGCGCGGTGCTCATCGTCCTCGCGGCCGCCGGCTCCATGGCAACGGCGAAGACGCTGACTCCGGCGAACCGCTCCCACCGCTTCGCCGACGGGATCTCCGTCCGGCTGCTCTCCTTCGACCGCGGGCGCCACGACGGAACGCCCTACACCGCGTGGTCGCTGGAGGTCCGCAACGGTTCCGACTCGCCGGTGCACCTCGCCCCCACGACGCGGTGCTGGACCGATCTTCCCCCGCGCCGCACCGGCGTCGTCCCCGCCGTCGACAAGGCCGGCAGGGTGGCCGTGCACCTTCGGGCCGGCAGGGTCACCAGCTTGCGCGGCGCCTGCGCGATGGCCGCGGACGAAGGCCGGTTCTTCTACGCCGTCCGGCTCTCGCAGGACTACGACTCCGGGATCTCCGCGCCGATCGTCTTCCACGGCAAGCTGCCCGTCTGAAGGCCCGGCCCCATCGCGCTCCTCATCGCGCCCCTCGACCCCGTCGATCTTGTAGCTACGGACACGGTGAAACGTTCGCAGTAACTGCAGCTACAAGATCAACGGGGGAGACGGGGAAGCCGGGTGAGACGGGGCCGGGGCCGGGTCCTACTTGCCTTCCTTGGCGTCGCGGCGCACCGGGGTCTTGCGGCCCTTGATGGTGGTGTTCTTCAGCGCCGCGATGACGTCGTCGGCGGCGCCGGAGGGCACCTCCACCAGGGAGAACCGCTCGGCGATCTCGATATGGCCGATGTCGCGCCCGCGCAGCTCCGACTCGCCGGTGATCGCGCCCACCAGGTCCTGCGGGCGCACCTTCGCGCCGCGCCCGGCGCCGATGAACAGGCGGGTCATGCCGCCGGCGGCCTCGCGGCCGCCGCGCTGCTCGCCGTTCTCCGACCGGGGGCCGCGTTTGCCGCCCTCGCGCTGCTTGCGGCCCTTGTCCTTGTCCTTGTCCTTCTGCTCCGGCTTGATGCTGACCTCGGGGATCTCCTCCTCCTCGTCGACGGCGCCGCCGGAGGCCTCGTGGGCGAGCTTGACCGCCGCCAGAGCCACCTCCATCACGTCGAACTCGTCGGCGAGGGACTCGACCACCACCCGGAAGTGCTCGCGGTCGTCCTCGGCTTCGTCGTCGAGCAGGCTCTCGCGCAGTGCGCCGGTGGTCAGCTCCAGGCGGCGGGCCCGGATGTCGGCGATCGTGGGCAGCTTCTCCACGTTGATCGCGTAGCCGGTGGCCCGGCGGATGCTCTTGAGCATGCGGTGCTCGCGCGGCTCCACCAGCGTGATGGCCACACCCTCGCGGCCGGCCCGCCCCACGCGGCCGATGCGGTGCACGTAGGAGTCCGGCGCCGAAGGCACGTTGTAGTTCACCACGTGCGACAGGTGCTCGATGTCGAGTCCGCGCGCGGCGACGTCGGTGGCCACCACCAGGTCGATGGTGCCGGCGCGCAGCCGCCCCAGGGTGCGGTCGCGCTGCTCCTGGCTCATCCCGCCGTGCAGCGCCTCGGCGCGGTGGCCGCGGCCGTTGAGCACCTCGGAGAGCTGGTCGACCTCCTCGCGGGTGCGGCAGAAGACGATGGTGGCGGTGGGCGACTCCACGTCCAGCAGCCGCCCGATCGCGGCGGCCTTGTGCGCCCGCGGCACCACGTAGGCGCTCTGGCGCACCAGCGGCGCCCCGCCCTCGTCACTGGTTTCGCGGGCGATCTGGATACGTACCGGGTCGGTGAGGTTCCCGCTGGCCATCCGCTCGATGCGCGGAGGCATCGTCGCCGAGAACAGCACGGTCTGGCAGGCGTCGTCGATCTCCTCCAGGATCGACTCGATGTCTTCGGCGAAGCCCATGTCGAACATCTCGTCGGCTTCGTCGAGCACCGTCAGCGCCAGCTCGTCCAGCGCGAGCGTGCCCCGGTTCATGTGGTCCAGCGCCCGGCCCGGGGTCGCCACGACCACGTCGACGCCGCGCTCCAGGCTGCGGATCTGGCGGCCGATGGGCTGGCCGCCGTAGACGGGCAGCACCCGCACCCCTACGTCGCGGCCGTAGCGGTGCACGGCCTCGCAGACCTGCACGGCCAGTTCGCGGGTGGGCACCAGCACCAGGGCCATCGGTGCCGCACCTTCGCGCCGCCCGCCCTGCTCGACCATGCGCTGCAGGATCGGCAGCGCGAAAGCGGCGGTCTTGCCGGTGCCGGTGGCGGCCTGGCCCAGCAGGTCCCGCTGCTCGACCAGGTGCGGGATGGCTTCGCGCTGGATGGGGGTCGGCTCCTCGTAGCCCAGCCGGGCGAGTGCGTCGAGAAGCTCCTCCCGCAGCGGCAGGTCGGCGAAGCCGGGTACGGCGTCGGCGGCGGTCGTGGCCATGACGGAACTCCTCGTGCGGGCGTGCGGGCGTACGGCGGAAACGGGGTCGGCGGCAGGCGCCGCCACGGAATGGTCCCACTTCCTCTAGCGCGGTGCGGACCGGACACGGCCCACTGCGGCCGTGCGATCCCCCTCACCGCCGCGCTGCCCGCGGCGGCCGGGGGCTACGCCCGGGCGGAGTCCGGTCGGACCCCGGTCGGCGGAGCGGTCGCGCGGCAGTAGTGCAGGAACTCCTCGGAGCGGCGGTTCAGTCGCACCGCGTGGGGCCACGCGAGCAGTACCGCCTCGGCGCGTACCGGCTCGGCGATCTCCGTGATGACCACGCGGAACCCCTCGTAGGTGCGGTCGTTGGAGGGGCGCTGCACCAGGATACTCCAGCCCAGGCCGCGCCCGACCAGTGCGCGGGCGACCTCGTAGCTCGTGGGCCGGTAGCCCACCTGCGGAACGACGCCGAAGTCGTGGCACAGCCCCAGCGCATGGTGGGAGCTGGGGGCGGCGTCCAGCAGCACCATGGGTTCGGGCGCCAGCTCGTGCAGGGACACCGACGACCGGCCCGCCAGCGGATGCCCGGCCGGCAGCAGGACGTGCGGGCGCATCGTGAACAACTCGGCCCGCTCCATCTCCGGCAGCACGTCCATGTCGTAGATGACCGCCAGGTCCAGTTCACCGCTGAGCAGCCGCCGCTGCAGCACGTCCTGGGTGTCCTCGGAGAAATCCACGGTCAGCCCCGGGTGCAGCGCGGAGAAGCCCTGCAGCAGCGGCGGCAGCACCGTCGGGGCCAGCGTCACGAAACAGCCCAGCGACAGCACCCCGGTCAGCGTCCCCTCGCCCGCGCCGGCCTCGCCCTCCAGGTCCTCGGCCTGGCGCAGCAGCCGCCGGGCCCGGCGCAGCACCTGGGTGCCCGTGGGCGTCAGCGTGATGCCGTGGGACTTGCGGCGCACGCACAGCTGCACCCGGAGCGCGCGCTCCAGGTCGTTGAGCGCCAGCGAGACCGCCGGCTGGGAGATGTGCAGGCGCTGGGCGGCCTCGCTGATGGTGCCGGCCTCGGCGACGGCGACGAAATACGCGAGCTGGCGCAGGGAGAACCGCGGCGCAGGGCTCATAAGTTCGGCCAATGCCACTCCCAAGGTTCCCATGCTTTACCAATGCCGTGATCGGGATCACTCTAGAGGGCAGTGGTGATCCACCACACCCCGGGCCGGCGCGCACGGCCCCGGAACCCGGCCGGACCCGCCGCCCCGACCGCGAAGAGGAGAATCCCCGATGGCAGCCAAACCCTTCGCCTCCTCGGCCGACCTCGCCGAGAAGGAGCAGACGCTGGAGGTCGTCGCCGACGGCGTCTACGCGCTGACCGCCCAGGGCGACCCCAACATCGGCGCGATCGAGGGCGAGGACTTCCTGGTCTGCTTCGAAGCCATGGCCACCCCCACGGCCGCCCGCGAATGGCTGGCGCGGCTGCGCGAGCACACCGACAAACCCGTCCGCTACCTCGTGCTTTCGCACTACCACGCGGTGCGGGTGCTGGGCGCGAGCGCCTTCGACGCCGACGCGATCGTCGCCCACGAGAACACCCGCGCCCTCATCGCCGAACGCGGCGAAGCCGACTGGGCAAGCGAATTCGGCCGCATGCCGCGCCTGGCCGAAGACCCCGGATCCGTACCCGGGCTGACCTGGCCCACCCTGACCTTCTCCGACCGCACCACCATCGAGCTGGGCGGCGACCGCGGACAGCTCGTCCTGCAGTACCTGGGCCGCGGCCACACCGAAGGCGACATCGTCGCCTGGCTGCCGAAACAGCGCATCCTCTTCGCCGGCGACCTCGTCGAAGCCGAAGCCGCGCTCTACACCGGCGACGCCTACCACTACGACTGGGCCGGACCCACCCTGGACGGCCTCGCCGCGCTGGGCGCCGAAGCGCTCATCGGCGGGCGCGGCCCCGTCACCCACGGGCGCGCGGCCGTCGACGCCGCCGTCGCCCAGACCCGCGACTTCCTGCACACCATGATCGCCGAAGTCGGCGCCGTGCACGCCCGCGGCGGGGCCCTCGAAGACGCCTTCGCCGCCGCCCACGCCGCCCTGGCCGGCACCTACGGGCACTGGCCCATCTTCGAGCACTGCCTGCCTTTCGACGTGTCGCGGCTGTGGGACGAGATGTCGGGCATCCAACGCCCCATCGTCTGGACCGCCGAACGCGACCGCGAGGTCTGGGACCGGCTGCAGAGCTGAGCGCCCGGCCGCGAGCCAACGGAGGCGACATGCCCGCCGATCCCGTGCCCCGCCCCGCCCCGCCCGCCGGGGCCGGCGCCCCGCCCGCACCCGTGCTGGTGCTGGGCGCCGGCCCGGTCGGTCAGACCGCGGCGCTGCTGCTGGCGCGCTGGGGCCTGCCGGTGACCGTCGTCGACGCCCGCCCCGAGCGCGAAGCCGTCGGCTCCAAAGCCATCGTCCAGCAGCGCGACGTGTTGGACGTGTGGTCGGACCTCGGCGCCCACGCCGTCGCCGAAGAAGGGCTGACCTGGGACACCGCCCGCACCTTCTACCGCGGCCAGGAGCTGTTCAGTGTCGGGCGGCGCGACCGCGGCGCCTCGCCGCTGCCGCCGTTCGTCAACCTCTCCCAGTCGCGCACCGAACGCATCCTCGACGAGCGCATGGCCGCAGCCGGACTGGAGGTGCGCTGGAACCACGAGGTCACCGCCGTCGACCAGGACGCGGACGGGGTGCGTGTGCGGTGCGCGACCCCGACGGGAACCGTCGAGCTGCACGGCTCCTACGCGGTCGCGTGCCTGGGCCCGCACGGGCGGGTGGCGCGCGAAGCGGTCGGAGCCGACTTCGGCGGCGCCAGCTTCGACGACCGGTTCCTGATCTGCGACATCCGCGCCGACCTGCCCGGATGGGAGCGTGAACGGCGGTTCCACTTCGACCCCGAGTGGAACCCCGGCCGCCAGATCCTCATCCACCCCTGCCCCGATTCGGTGTACCGCATCGACTGGCAGGTGCCGCCCGACTTCGACCTCGACCGCGAAGAGGCCGAGGGCGGACTGGACCGGCGCATCCGCCGGATCATCGGTGAGCGCTCCTACGAGCTCGTGTGGCACTCGGTGTACCGCTTCCACACCCGGGTGGCCGACCCCATGGGCGCCGGACAGGTGCTGCTGGCCGGCGACTGCGCCCACCTGGTCGCCCCCTTCGGGGCGCGCGGCCTCAACTCCGGCGTGCACGACGCCGAAAACGCCGCGTGGAAACTCGCGTTCGCGCTCAACGGCTGGGCCGGTCCCGGACTGGTCGACAGCTACTCCGCAGAGCGGCTGGCCGCCGCCCGCGACAACGCCGACATCACCGGCGCCACCATGCGGTTCCTGGTGCCCCGCACCGACGCGGAGCGCACCCACCGCCTGGGTGTACTGGAGCGTGCCCGCTCGGACCCGGGAGCGGCCGCACAGGTCGACTCGGGGCGGCTGTTCGAGGCGTTCTGCTACACCGAATCGGCGCTGACCACCCCGTGCGCGCAGCGCCCCTACCCCGGGCGGCCGCCGCGCGGCGAGGCGCCCGTTCCCTGCCCCGGCGTGCTCGTGCCCGACGTCCCGCTGCACCTCGCCGACCGACCCGACATCACACGGCTGCGGCCGCTGGCGCGCGAAGGACTGACCGTCGTCGCCCACGGCGCCCGCGGCGCCGAAACCGCCCGCGCGGCAGCCCGGCGCGCCACCGACGCCCCCGTCACCGCGCTCGCGCTGCAGGACGCCGACCCCGACGGCGCCCTGGCCGCCGCGCTGGACGCCCGGCCCGGCGACGTCTGGCTGCTGCGCCCCGACGCCCACAT
The DNA here is from genome assembly GCF_014204715.1 of Streptomonospora salina. NCBI lineage: Bacteria > Bacillati > Actinomycetota > Actinomycetes > Streptosporangiales > Nocardiopsidaceae > Streptomonospora > Streptomonospora salina. Next base: position 840,313 of record NZ_JACHLY010000001.1, on the reverse strand, counting down.
CGCCGCGGTCCTCGACGAGGACGACCCGGCGGCCGTCACCGCGGCCGCCGGCACCTGCCTGGGCGGCGCACCCGCCGCCGGGCGGATCCCGCGACCCGGAAAGGAGCACGACGGTGGCGTACTACCGACACGTCGGTGAGGTCCCGCGCACGCGGCACACCCAGCACCGCACGCCCGAAGGCGGGCTGTACTACGAGGAGCTGATGGGCGAGGAGGGCTTCTCCGCCGACTCCTCACTGCTGTACCACCGCACCATCCCCTCGGCCGTCGTCGACGCCCGCCCGTGGCAGGTCCCCGACCAGACCCGCACGCCCAACGCGCCGCTCGTGCCGCGCCACCTGAAGCTGCACGCGCTCTTCGGCGACGAGTGGAGGTCCGCCGACGCCGTCACCGGGCGCCGCCTGATCCTGGGCAACGACGACGTGCGCCTCTCCTACGTCGCCGCCGGCCGGCCCTCCGAGCTCTACCGCAACGCCATCGGCGACGAGTGCGTGTACGTGGAATCGGGCCGCGCCACGGTGGAGACCGTGTTCGGGGCGCTGGAGGTCGGCGGCGGCGACTACGTGATCCTGCCGCGCGCCACCACCCACCGGTGGGTTCCCGAAGGCGAGGAGCCGCTGCGCGCCTACGCCGTCGAAGCCAACAGCCACATCACACCGCCCGGGCGCTATCTGTCGCGCTTCGGCCAGTTCCTGGAGCACGCGCCCTACTGCGAGCGCGACCTGCGCGGCCCCAGCGAGCCGCTGCTGGCCGAGGGAACCGACGTCGACGTGCTGATCAAGCACCGCGGCAACGGGCCCGGCGGTGTGGACGGCACCCGCTACACCTGCCCGGACCACCCCTTCGACGTCGTGGGCTGGGACGGCTGCCTCTACCCGTACGTGTTCAACGTGGCCGACTTCCAGCCGATCACCGGCCGCGTGCACCAGCCGCCGCCGGTCCACCAGGTCTTCGCCGGGCACAACTTCGTGATCTGCAACTTCGTGCCCCGCAAAGTCGACTACCATCCGCTGTCGATCCCGGTGCCCTACTACCACTCCAACGTCGACTCCGACGAGGTCATGTTCTACTGCGGCGGCGATTACGAAGCCCGCAAAGGCTCGGGCATCGGGCTCGGCTCGGTCTCGCTGCACCCGGGCGGGCACTCGCACGGGCCCCAGCCCGGCGCCTACGAGGCCAGCGTGGGCGTGCAGGCCGTCGAGGAGCTGGCCGTCATGGTCGACACGTTCCGCCCGCTGGAGCTGGGCGAGGGCGGGCAGGCCGCCGAGGACCCCGGCTACGCCTGGACGTGGGTCGGCGGCCGGAGGCCGCAGTGACCCCGCAGCCGGGCGGCAGCGCGGCGGGTCCGGCCGGGTCCCGGCCGGATGCGGCGCCGCACGCACCGGGCGCCGGGCCCCCGCCGGCACCCGGCGGCACGCCCCCGCTGTACGCCGCGCTGCTGGACGACGCCGCCCTGTTCCCGCCCGGGGACGCCCCCATGGACGCGGCGGTGGCGGCCCACCTGCGCTACCGGGCCGGACCGCAGAGCCCGATGACCGGACCCTTCATCGTTCCGGCCGGCCGCATCCCCGAACTCGGGCGGGCGCTGGCCCGCCGCCCCGGCGCCGCGCTGCGGGTGAGCGTGACCGTGCCCGACGGACCCGACGGGGTGGGACCGGCGCTGGAAGCGGCCCGAGCCCGGCCCGCGATCGAGGCGGTCGCCGTGGAGGTCGCCGCCCACAGGGGCGACGACGATGCGCAGACCGCCGCGAACACGGCCCGCGCCGCCGCCGCGCTGGAGGAGCACCTACCCGCCCGCACCGCCGGGTTCGTCGAGCTGCCGCGCGGCACGGACCCCCGCCGCAGCCTGGACGCCCTGTCCGGCACCGCCCAACTGGCCAAACTGCGCACCGGCGGAACCCGCGCCGACGCCTTCCCGAGCGAGGCGGAACTGGCCGCCGCCCTGGGCGCCGCCGCCCGGCGCGGCCGCGCCCTCAAGTGCACGGCCGGGATGCACCGGGCCCTGCGCCACACCGACACCGCGACCGGCTTCGAGCACCACGGTTTCCTCAACGTGCTGCTGGCCGTGCACGCCGCCCTGCAGGGAGCCGACGACGCGGAGGCCGCCGCGGTGCTGTCGATGCGCGACGGCGCGCGGGCAGCGGCCGCCGCAGCGGAGCTGAGCGGCGACGCCGCCTCGGCGGTGCGCGCCCTGTTCACCTCGTTCGGCACCTGCAGCGTGCTGGAGCCGCTGGAGGACCTGGTCGCGCTCGGCCGGATCTCGCCCGCCGTCCTGGAGTGACCGCCGCACCCGCCCCCCGAGAGGATCCGATTCACGTGCCTGTTCCGCACACCTGGCTGGGCATCGCCGCCGACGACCCGTTCGGCCCGGGAACCCTGCCCTACGGCGTCTTCAGCACCGGCGACGGCCGGCCGCCCCGCGTCGGCGTCGCGGCGGGCGCGTGGGTGCTGGACCTGGCGGCGGCCGCCTACGCCCAGGACGCGCCGTTCGCCGAGGCCGTCGACGCGCCCGTCCTCGACCCCCTGATGGCACAGGGCCCCGAGACCTGGCGGCAGGTCCGCGAGTCGCTGACCGCGTGGCTGACCGACCCCGCGTTCGAGACGGCGCTGCGCCCGCACCTGGTCGAGCGCGCGAGCGTGCGCATGCACCTGCCCTTCACGGTGGGCGACTACGTCGACTTCTACTCCTCGCAGCACCACGCCGCCAACCTCGGACGGATCCTGCGGCCCGGCCAGCCTTCCCTGCCGGCCAACTGGAAGCATCTGCCGCTGGGCTACCACGGCCGATCGGGCACGGTGGTGGTCTCGGGTACCGGTATCGCGCGGCCCATGGGCCAGCGCAAGCCGCCGTCGGCCGAGGATCCGGAGTTCGGGCCGTCGGCGCGGCTGGACATCGAGGCCGAGGTGGGGTTCGTCGTGGGCGTGCCCGCACCCGGCGGCGGGGTTCCGGTCTCCGGATTCGCCGAGCACGTGTTCGGGGTGTTCCTGGTCAACGACTGGTCCGCCCGCGATCTGCAAGCCTGGGAGAACATGCCGCTGGGTCCGTTCCTGGGCAAGTCCTTCGCCACGTCGGTGTCGCCGTGGGTGGTGCCGCTGGACGCGCTGCAGGAGGCCCGCGTCGCTCCGCCCGAGCGCGACCCCGCACCGGTGGAGTATCTGCGCGACGTGCCGGGCGACCCGTGGGGGCTGGATCTGCAACTGGAGGTGCGGATCAACGGCGAACCCGTCGCGCGGCCGCCGTTCGCGCAGATGTACTGGACCCCGGCCCAGCAGCTGGCGCACCTGACGGTCAACGGCGCGTCGCTGCGCACCGGCGACATGTACGCCTCGGGCACGGTCAGCGGACCCGAGAAGGAGCAGCGGGGGTCGCTGATCGAGCTGTCGTGGAACGGTGAGGAGCCCGTCGAGCTGGCAGACGGCAGTACGCGCGCGTTCCTGGAGGACGGCGACACCGTCACCATCGCGGCCACGGCCCGGGGCCCGGGCGTTTCCGTGATCGGTCTGGGCGAGGTGACCGGCCGGGTGCTGCCCGCGCAGGGGTGAGCACGTCGGGGAATGCGACCGGGGCCGGGGCGCCCGCGGGTGGCGCGGCGCCCCGGCCCCGGCACGGCCTCGGGGATCGTCCCGGAGGAGCCGAAATGTCGGCGGGTGCAGGACCGGATCAGCCCAGGTCGTACACGCGGACGTAGTCGACCTTCATCTGCTGCGGGAACTGCGTGCTCGCGTCGGGGGAGCCGGGCCAGGAGCCGCCCACCGCCACGTTCAGGATCATGAAGAACGGGTGGTCGTAGACCCACGGGTCGCCGCCGGTGTCGGCGGGGGTGAACGTCTGGTAGGCGTTGCCGTCGACGAACCAGGTGATGGACTCCGGGCTCCATTCCACCGCGAACGTGTGGAAGGTGTCGGCGAACGCCCAGCCTTGCGGGTGGTAGTAGGAGCCGGTGATCGGGTTGCCGCCGGAGTATCCGGGACCGTGCAGCGAACCGTGCACGTCGGCGGGCCGGCTGCCGATGTTCTCCATGATGTCGATCTCGCCGGAGTCGGGCCATCCGACGTCGCCGAAGTCGCCGCCCAGCATCCAGAACGCCGGCCAGATGCCCTGGCCGGTGGGGATCTGGATGCGGGCTTCGTAGCGGCCGTAGGCGTGCTCGAACTTGCCGGCGGTGTTCATCCGGCCCGACGTGTACTGGCAGTGGCCGTAGTGGCACTGGTGCCCGGCCGGATTGCCTTCGCGGGCGGTGATGACCATGTTGCCGTTGCCGTCGTGGGCGAGGTTGTCGCGGCTGTCGGTGTAGTACTGCAGCTCGTTGTTGCCGCCGCCGTCGCCGTTGACCTCGACGTTCCACTTCGCGGGGTCGGGCGCGGTGCCGGCGCCGGCGTTGAACTCGTCGCTCCACACGAGTGCGCCCGCTGCGGCTTGGGCCGCTGCGGCGGGCTCGGCCGCGGCCGACCGGGGAGCGTCGCCGGTGTGCAGGGCGATCAACCCGGCAGCCGCGGTCGCGACGGCGCAGACCGAGGCCGCGGCGCTCAGCCCGAGGCCGCGTCGGCGCCGTCGGGTACGGGGGGTTGCGGTGTTCACACTCAGACCGATCCGGGCGCCGGCCGGACCGCGCGCGATCCGAGGACCGCAGCGGGGTGACACGGGCCGGCGGCGCCCTTGTCGACAGGGGGCTGGTTGGCGACCCGCTCCGATACGGGCGGTGTCGCGCCGGACGACCGGCGGACGACCGTGGAGCGGACCTGACCTGTACATCACTGAAATGTACAGGTTTGTCACCCTATGTATTTGATAACGGACTTTACTAAAGCATCGTAAAGTGCCGCAAGGGGGTGTCGCCGGCCGCCTCCGCCCGGCCGTCATCGGCGCCGGGGACGGCCGGCTCCGCGCGGGGAGGCGCGGCGGCCCGTTCGGCGGCCGATGTGCGATCCGGGCCGCCGCCGGGTGCGCCCGGTTAAGGGTGCGCGGGGGGCGCGGTCGCCGGGCGGTGTACGTCGGACGAGGAGCGCAGCAGCGGCGGCACCAGCTCGCGCGCGTCGCCGCGGCGGTACAGCGCCGCCGGGCGCCCCGGATCGGTGGCGCGCCGCTCGCCGGTGGGCTCGACGAATCCCGCGGTGCGGGTGACCTTGCGGCGGAAGTTGCTGGGGTCAAGGGGGAGGCCCCAGACGACCTCGTAGACCGAGCGCAGCTCGCTGAGGGTGAAGGGTTCGGTGCAGAAGGACGTGGCGACCGTCGTGTACTCCAGCTTGGTGCGCGCTCGCTCGACGCCGTCGGTGAGGATGCCGCCGTGGTCGAAGGCGAGGCCGAATCCCGCGGCGAGCGCGTCGTTCACCGGCGTCCATCGTGCCGCGCCGGCGTCGGTGCCCGCGACCGGCGCCGGCATGTCCGGCCCGAGTGCCAGGTAGGCGGTCGTGACCGTGCGCCCGCGCGGGTCGCGGTCCGGCGCGCCGTAGCCGTGCAGCTGCTCCAGATGCAGCGTGTGCCCGTCCAGGCCGGTCTCCTCCCGCAGTTCCCGGATCGCGGCCGCGTCGAGGTCCTCGTGTGGGCGCACGTATCCGCCGGGCAGCGCGGGCAGGCCCAGGTAGGGGGGCTTGCCGCGTTCGATCAGCAGCACGTGCAGGGCCTCGGCGCGCACCGTCAGGATCACGAGGTCGACGGTGACTGCGGCGGGAAAGGGGCCGGAGGGCCGGTCGGGAGTCTCGGTCATCCTCGCAATCTACTAAAGGTCGCGTTGACTTTATACGGCGGGGCTGGTTATGGTCGGACTGACCATAAATGGTCGAAGGGTCCGGGATCCGGTGGCGGTCCGCCTGTGCGTAGGACGAGCGTGCGCACGCGGACGGGGCGGACCGCCACCGGCGGAGGGGCGGGGGTGTGCCGGTGGCGGAGTTCCTGATCGGCGTGGCCGGATCACTGGCGGCGACAGCGCTGCTCATGGCGGTCGGATGGCTGCTGTCGTCCCGCGCGCGCCGCTGGGTCCTCGCCGCCTTCGCGCGCAGCGCCGGCCTCGGGGTCCAGCGCATCCACCTGCACCAGAAGTCGGCCAGCGCCGACCTCGCCGCCGAGGCGGCCCGCGCCGGGTGGGTCGGCGTGCTGGCGGGCCGCGGCAACGAGCTCACCCGCGACACGTTCCTGCCGCTGTGGTCGGACGCCGGGTGGCAGCCCCGGCCCATCCGCATCCTGCTTCCCGACCCCGAGCCGGGCCACGACACCTGGCTGGTCCGGCGCCAGGAGGAGGTGCGCGCCGGCGACCCGGGATTGCGCACGGGACTGCTCGCCGAGCAGGTGCGGATCAACGCCCGCTACCTCGCCTCGGCGGCCCGGGGAAAGGAGAACTGCGAGATCCGGTTCTACGACCTGCCGAATCACTTTCGGGTGGTGATTACGGAAAGAACAGCCTTCCTCACCATTTACCAGAGTTCCGTGCACGGGCGGAAGTCCCCCTGTATCGTCGCGCGTAGACCGGGGCAGATATACGACTTCGCGCAGCGCATCTTCTCGTCCGCGTGGGAATCGGGCCGTGTGCCGAGTACGACCGATTAGCCGACTCCTGACCGGTTTTCCGGCCGATGTCCGGAGTTCGCGGCGGTACCCCCCGTGTGCGTCGTCCGGTGCCGCCATCGGCAGCCGAACGCTCGGAACGCGCCCCGTCCGAGAATCCCCCGTCCGTTGTTCTTCGCTAGAAGAAGCGGAAAAGGAGTAGGAATGTCCGAAGAAATCGGTGACTACACCGTTCAACCGGGCCAGAGCCCGCCTTCCGGCCCGCCGCGCCCGCCCACACAGCCGCGCCCGCCCGACGATCCGCCCCTGCCCGACGTCGCGGAGGTCGCGGGGCCCGGTGCGTTCGACCCCACGACACGGCTGCGCTGCGCCGGGGTGCTCGATGCGGCGTTCCGCAACCAGGTGCTGATGGAGCGCTACGAGAACGCCCATCGGGCAGGGGCACGGGAACCGGGCCTGGACGCCCAAGCGGTCGTGGGGGCCTGCCGGGACGCGCGCGAGACCGCGAGTATCGCCGGGGGATTGCTGGTCGCCCTGGTGCTGCTGCTGGCCGTGTTCCACGTGTTCGTGGCCGGGTTCGCGGCGCTCGGATTGCTGTGGCTCGCGCTGCGCCACAGCTGGCGCGAATTCTGGCGGAGCCGGGGCGGCGCCACGGCGCCCGCGGGGTTGCGGACCATCGTCGGCGTCCTGGCGACCATCCTCCTCGTCTCGGTTCTCGTCGCCGGCTTCGGCCTCTACTCCGCACTGAACGACCCCGCGCCGCAGTACGACCCCGGCGTGAAGGGAGTCGCCGAACCGGGTTCCGACTACGAGTCGTCCGGCGATGCGGCCTTCGGCCTGCTCATCCCGTGGTGGTTCGCTGCATTTCTCCTGCTGACGGGTGGGGTCGCCATCGGGTGCTGGATGCGTTCCCAGCGCAACCGGGCGCTCACGAGGATCGTCGCGGAGGGGATGACCGGATCCCGCCCGAACGGCGGGAGCGGTGTCGGCACTGTTCCCGTGGGCTTCTACAGCGACTTCTCGCCCTTCGTCGGCGCCGGTGTCCGGTACGGCTCATGGCCGCTGACGCTCGATTTGAAACCGGAAGCCGAGTCCGGCTCCTCCGGCGGCGGCGCCGAGCCGGTAGCGGACACCGGCCCCGCGCCGGAGCCGACCGCGCACCCCGGTCCGGAACTCGTGGAAAAGCTCTATACCGGACTGCACGCCGACCTGACCGGCCTCAGCGAGGACGGCGACCCGCTCAGCACCCACCGCAGTGTCGACCTCGCCGACTGCGTCTTCGTGCCCGGAGTACGCACCGACCGCCCGAGCGACGTGCGCCGCAGGATGCTCACGGGCGACGGTACCGGGCACGTGCGCCCGGATTGGGTGCGTGCGCTCATGCACAGCTCTCACGAGCGTGTCCGGCACTTCCTCGAGGTGGGGGTGAGCATGTGGGAGAGCCAGATCGTGGTCACTTCCTTCGTCCGGCTGAGCCTGCACGGAGGATCACTGCGCGTCGAAGGGGAGACCTTCGTCATGCCCCCCGTCTCCGAGTGCTACGGCGTGCCCGAGGAGGAGCAGCCGACCGGCGAGGACGCCGAAGGACGCGTCGGCGTATTCGGGTCAGCCGTGGCGAACCTGTTCGGAGACGCCCGAACGGCCGTCGCCGAACTCGGGGCTGCTGCCGCCTCGCAGTGGCGTGCCTCGGGCATCAAGCGCAAAGAGGCCGGACTCGCCGCGCAGTATCGGGCCCGCCCCCAAGACTCGGGTATGGCGGGCGAGGAAGCCTTGCTGGCGCAGCGGATCCGGCGGCAGGGCGGCGCCTCGCGGCCCATGGACGGCCGGCCCGAGCAGCGGTATGTCGCGCTGGTGGATTACGCGCCGCGGATCAGCATCCGCGAACTCGCAGCCGACCCCCACTACCAGCAGCTCTTCCAGCGCCACGACGTGCAGCGGGTGACCGGGGCCGTCACCAAGCGGTGCCTCACGTCGCTGGTGCGGGTGCTCAAAGACAACGGCTACGACACCGGTGAACTCGAAGGGGCCGCGCACAACATCACCATCGGGATGCAGAACTTCGGCACCGCCAACGTCGACGGCGTCGTCTCGGCGGGCACCGACAACGCGATCAGCCAGCAGCCCCCGGCGCGGCGCAGCGGCGGTGCCGGCTCGGCCCCTCCCCAGATGTGACCCAGAGCGGAAACGGACACCAGCCGATGAACGTCGACAAGGGCATCACGAACTACGGACACATGGACGTCAGCGGCATCGTCAGCGCGGGCGACCGCAACAGGATCACGCAGAACCGGGAGACCCCTCCGTCGGCCGGGGCGGAACGCCTCGCCGAGGCCGCGTCCCGCTGGGACAGCGGCCCCGGCCTGGCCGGTGGCGCAGTGGTCATCACCGCGCTCGAATGCGAGTACCGGGCGGTCGCCGAGCACATGGAGGGCCCCTTCGGCGAGCGCTCCGCCGGCGGGACCCTCTACCGCACCGGAACCGTGCGCGGCGCAGCCCGCTCCCGCCGGGTCGCCCTGGCCCGGATCGGCCAGGGCAACGTCGGCGCAGCCGTGCACGTGGAACGCGCGCGCACCGCACTGGACCCCGAGCTGATCCTCTTCCTCGGGATCGCGGGCGGCCTCAAGGACGTGCGCATGGGCGACGTCGTCGTAGCCGACACCGTCTACGACTACGAGTCCGGCAAAGAGGAGCAGGACGCCTACCTGCCGCGCATCAAGACGGCGGCGCCCTCGCACGCCGCCGTGCAGCGCGCGATGGACACCGCGTTCCGCCAGGAGTGGCAGGAACGCATCCTCGACCCGGTGCCCGGGCTCCACCCGCGCGGGTTCGTCAAGCCGATCGCGGCCGGGGGAAAGGTCGTCGCTCACGAGCGGGCACGTAGCGCCGAGCGCATCCGCGCCTACTGCGGCGACGCCGTGGCGCTGGAGATGGAAGGCTACGGCGTCCTGCACGGCGCCTACCTCAACGGCGACAGCACCGTGCTGGTCGTCCGCGGCATCTCCGACATGCTCACCGGCAAGGACGCCGCGAGCGACGAGGCGTGGCAGCCGGTTGCGGCGCGCAGCGCCGCCGCCTTCGCCTGCGCGTTCCTGGACCTGTTCACCCCCGACCAAGGCTGAAACGGCGGAGAAGGCAGCCGCCGGCGCTGAGTCGGGTGGCTCTGCGTCGGCGGCGCCGGGGCCACTGTGCCCTGAATCTCCCCTGCCATGCCTGTCTGCAGCGGAACGCCGGAATCAGGCGGCGCGTTGGCCGTGCGGCGCCCGTCGTCCGTGCGAGTCCCAACCCGCCGGCGGGGCGGGCGCGCGCCCCGATCCCCGGCCCGAAAAGAGGCCTATGCCACCCGAACAGGCCCGCACCGGCAACTGGACCTTCGAGCACATGCCCGACCAGAGCGGGCACTGCGCCGTCGTCACCGGGGCCAACAACGGCCTGGGGCGCGAGGCCGCCCGCGCGTTGGCCGCGCGGGGAGCCGAGGTCGTCATCGCCTGCCGCGACACCGCCAAAGGCGAGGAGGCCGCCGACACGATCCGCGCCGAGGTTCCCGGCGCGCGCCTGGAGACCCTGGAACTGGACCTGTCCTCGCTCGACTCGGTACGTGCGGCCGCCCAGCGCCTGCGAAACGTCCGGCCCCGCATCGACCTGCTGCTCAACAACGCCGGGCTGATGACGCCGCCGCTGGGGCGTACCGCCGAGGGCTTCGAGCAGCAGTTCGGCGTCAACCACCTGGGCCACTTCGCCTTCACCGGGCTGCTGCTGGACCGCGTGCTGGCGGCCGAGAACCCCCGCATCGTCACCGTGAGCAGCATCGCCCACCGGCGCGGCCGAATCGACTTCGACGACCTGCACTGGCGCAACCGCCGCTACGACCGCATGGGCGCCTACGGCCAGTCCAAACTCGCCAACCTCATGTTCGCCTACGAGCTCCAGCGCCGCCTGGAGGCCGCCGGGGAGAAGGCCGTGTCCGCGGCCGCGCACCCGGGCGTCTCGCGCACCGGGCTCTTCCGGCACCACTCTCCTCTGGTGCGCGCGGCGATGGGGCCCGCCCTGCGCCCGGTCAACTTCTGGATCGCCCAGACCGCCGACCGGGGCGTGCTCCCGCTGCTGTACGCCGCCACCGCGGCCGACGTGCGCGGCGGCGGCTACTACGGCCCCGCAGGCGTCGGCGAGTTCACCGGACCGCCGAAGCCGGCCGGCTCCAGCCGCAGCTCCCACGACACCGCCGCGCAGCGGCACCTGTGGGAGGTATCGGAGGAGCTGACCGGCCTCACCTACCCGTTGGGACCGGATCCCTCCTGAACCCCGCACCCGCTCCGGGGGCCTCGGGAAGCAGCCGGGCCGCCGGCACGCGCGGCCGCCGTCTGGGACGACCCCGCCCGGCCTCCGGGGTGCGGCGGGGCGGCCGGTCCTCCCAGACGGGCCGCCCCGCACTCCCGACGTCCGCTAGTGCCCCGGTTTCCAGGTGCCCTGGGCGACGCGGGGGACGAAGGAGTCCAGCTCGGCCTGCTGCGCGGTGTCGGTGAGGTCGATGCGGCGCCCCTCCTGTCCCGACAGGTAGGCGGCCATCAGCAGGCGCGTCACCTGCAGCCCGTCGTCCAGCCCCTCGTCCGGCCGGCGGTCGTCGAGGAACCGGGTCACCATGTGCCGGTCCTCCTCGGTGTAGCCGTAGGCGCCCGCCTCGTCCGGCAGCACCGGCATCAGCCCGCCCTCGGCGTTCTGCTTCTCCACCAGGTCCTCGCCCGCCTGACCGGCGACCTCGCGGCTGAGGAACACCTTGGCCTCGGTGTCGAGGCTGTTGACCTGCATGGCGTACTCCGGGCCCAGCAGCTCGAAGCTCAGCCGCAGACCCGCGCCCACATAGCTCCACGACGTGGTGCCCTCGGCCACCACCTCGTCGCCGTCGCCGTTGCGGAAGACGATGGTCGAGCGCGCGTAGTCTTCGGCGGGCCGGTTGCGGTAGTCGACCTCGGGGCCGTACCGGCGCATCAGTTCCTCGGCGTAGGCCGGGCGGGACCACTTCAGCGCGGCGATGGTGGCGTCCACGCTCACCGGTGTCAGCCACTCCGAAGCCGGAACGCCCGGGGGAGTCAGCAGGAAGCGCCCCGCCTCCACGCTGTGGCACATCATGTCGTTGAGGACGCCGCCGCCCTGCTTGTCACCCTGCCAGAACCAGCCCTTGTGCGGACCGTTGTGCTCCTCGGCGCATCGGGCCAGGTACGGCGACCCCGCCTCCCGGGCGCCGCGCGACCACACCAGGTCGTGGGCGCGGGTGACCCCGGGCGCGAACACCTGGTTCTCCAGGTAGCCGTGCAGCAGCCCGGCCTCGTCGACCATCCGCTTGACCTCCGCGGCTTCGGCGACGGTGCGCCCCAGCGGCTTCTCGATCGCGATGCCGCGCAGCGACGCGCGCCCCGAGGAGACCTCCTCGGTGATCGCGCGCACGGTCTCGGCCCGCACGTGGTTGGGGGTGGTCACCCACACCGCGTCCACCGCCGGGTCGCGCACCATATCGCGGACGTCGGCGTAGGCGGCGGGGTCGCCGACGCGCTGTTCGCGCGCGAGGTCGCAGACGGCGCGCACCGCGGACTCGGTGCGCCCGCAGACCGCGGTCACGTCGGCGTCGCGCACGCCGCGGAACGCGCGGGTGTGGAAGTCGGCGATGAATCCGCTGCCGACGATTCCGACTCCGAGCCGGTCGCTCGCCTGTGCTGTCACGTTGGACTCTCCAAATCCGGTGGATGAATGCCGGGAGTGGCCGCCGGTCACTGCCGCAGCCGCTTCTGCCGGCCGTACGCGGTCAGGACCGTGATCAGGACCAGGCCGTAGATGATCTGGCGGGGCGCGTCGCCCCACTCGCCGCCGCCGATCTGCATGATCCGCAGCAGCGAGTCGAGGACGGTCAGCAGGATCGCGCCGATGACGGTGCCCAAGTAGCCGCCCACACCCCCGATCAGCGCGGTGCCGCCGATGACGGCCGCGGCGACGCTGTTCAGCATGTAGTCGGTGCCCAGGCTGGTGTAGACGTTCTGGGAGTAGCCGAGCAGCAGCAGCCCGCCCACCCCCGCGAACATCGACGACAGAACGTAGGCGGAGAACTTGACCGCCGCGGTGTCGACGCCGGACAGGTAGGCGGTGGTGCGGTTGGCGCCCACCGCATACAGCCGCCAACCGAACGGGCTGCGCCGCAGCAGCCAGATGACCAGAACCGACAAGCCCAGCCACAGCCACAGCACCCCCGGGATGCCGGCGACGGTGTCGCCGGCGACCAGGGTGCGCAGCAGCGGTGCGGCCGACCCTTCGGGCCGGCCGCCGGTGTAGAGCCGGATGAACCCGGTGACCACCGCGATCATGCCCAGCGTCATCACCAGCGGCGGCACCCGGAACACCAGCACGCCCACCGCGTTGACGACGCCCACGACGCAGCAGGCCCCCAGCGCCAGCAGCACCGCGACCACGAACCCGTCGTTCGTGCCGTCCATGAAGCGGGAGGCGACGATCGCCGACAGGGTCGCGGTGGCGCCCACGGACAGGTCGATGCCCTCGCCGCCGGCGATGATGACCAGGGTCTGGCCGATCGCGATGACGCCGAGGAACGACGCCACCGTCATCAGCGTGATGAACTGGCCCCAGTCGGCGAAGGACGGTGATACCAGCGCCGCCGCCACCCACAGCAGCACGGCGGCCGAACCGGAGATCACCACCGGGTCGCGCACCAGCCGGTGCAGCAGCGGAGTGCGGGCCGGGCCGGGCGCCCGCTCGGGCGTGTCCGGGGGTCCGGCGCCGGCTTCGGCTGTGGGGGTGCTCATGCGGTGCCTGCCTTTCCGCGCGCGGGCGCCGGCCGCCGCGTGCCGCTGCGGGAGGTCAGCAGCCCGGCCAGCGCGATGGCGGCGATGATGATGCAGCCGTAGACGAACTCGCGGGCGTCGGTGGGGACCCCGGCGAAGAACACCAGGCCCTGGATCAGCGACAGCACGATCGCACCCACCAGCGCCCCGCCGACGCCGCCCGAACCGCCGCGCAGCCGGGTGCCGCCGATGACCAGCGCCGCGATCGAGCCCAGGGTCAGTTCGGTCCCCAGGGTCGGGTCGCCGGCTCCGGAGTCGGCCAGCAGCGCGATGCCGGCCAGCGCCGCCACCGTTCCGCCCGCGACGTAGGAGAAGACCCGTACCACCGAGACCGGAACGGCCGAGGTGTAGGCGGCGTCGGCGTTGCCGCCCACCGCGTAGAGGTACTGGCCGAACCGGTGCCGGCGAAGCAGCCGCCACGCCAGCCACAGCGCCAGCAGCAGCACAGCAGGAACGGGGATGTAGACCGCCAGCACCAGGCCGAACGTCTCGGTGAGGGCGGGCGAGGCGGTTCCGCCGGGCTGGGGCAGCACCAGCAGCGCCGCCCCGCCGAACACCGAGCTGGTGGCGAAGGTCGCCACGATCGGCTGCAGCCGCAGCCCGGCCACCACCAGGCCGTTGACCAGCCCGCACGCGGCGCCGGTGGCCAGGCCCGCCGCCAGCGCCAGCGGCAGGCGGGCGTCGTCGCCGTCCATCAGGACCACCGACACCGCCGACGCCAGCGTGACGATCGTGCCGATGGACAGGTCGATGCCGCCGCCCAGCACGATGATGGTCTGCGCGGCGGCGATGGTGGCCACCGGCAGGATCGTCGCGAAGCTCGCGCTGAGCGAGTAGGGCGAGAAGAAGGACGGCTGGAGCGCGATCGACGCGGCGACGGTGATCACCAGCAGCGCCGTGACGGCCAGCGTCGGCATGCGTACCGCCGCCACCGACTGCGCGGTGCGGGCCAGCGGCCCCGGAGCTTCCCGCGCCGCCTGCGCGGCGGGGGAACGGGTGGGGGTGGGGGTAGTCATCGCCTTCCTCGATCCGGGATCGGCGGTGTTCGGGGCGCTTCCGGGGCCGCGGCGGCCTCGTCCGGCCCGGCCGCCCCGTCCCGGCGGCGGGGATCGCCGCCCGGGGCGGGCGCGGTCCCGGAAGCGTCGGCGTCGGCGACGTGCATGGCGCCGGCGATCAGCGTGTCCTCGGTGAGCCGGTCCCCGGCGACCTCGTCGACGACGCGGCCCTCGAACAGCACCAGCACCCGGTCGCAGACCTCGACCAGCTCGCGGTCGTCGCTGGAACCCAGCACCACCGCCGCCCCCGACGCCGCCAGTTCCGCGACCACCGCGAACATCTCCGCTTTGGCACCCACGTCGATGCCTTTGGCGGGGTCGTCCATCAGCACCACCGCGGGATCGGTGGGAAACCACTTGCCCACGACGATCTTCTGCTGGTTGCCGCCCGACAAGGTGGAGACGGGATCGTCCAGCGAGCCGTAGCGGGTGCCGATGCGCTCGGCGACGGCGCGCGCCTCGGCGGCCTCGCGGCGCTTGGACAGCGCGACGCCCAGCGCGGCGCGGCGCCCCACCGACGGCAGGGCGAAGTTCTCCAGGATCGGCCGGCCCAGCGCAAGCCCCTGCAGTCCCCGGTTTCCGGGAACGTAGGCGATTCCCGCCCGCACCGCCTGCTTGGGTGAGCGGGGGTGGACCGGCCGGCCCCGCAGCCGCACGGTTCCGCCGGCGCGCCGGCGCGCCCCGAACAGCGTCGCCAGCAGCTCCGACTGGCCCTGGCCCTGCAATCCGCCCAGGCCCACCACCTCCCCGGGGCGGACCCGCAGGGACACGTGGTCGAGCCGGTCGCCGACCAGGCCGTCGACCTCCAGCAGCGGTGCCGCCTCGGGCGACCCGTCCGCCGGGTCCGTCTCGGGGGATGCGGAGGTGCCGGGGGCGGCGGCTTCGGCGGGTTCCGCCCCAGCGCCGCCCCGCGGCGCCCCCGCGGTGCCGGGGGCCGCACCGCCCGGGTGCGCGGCCTCCGGCACCGATCCGCCGGACATCAGCTCCACGAGCTCGCCCTCGGCGGTCTCGGAGACCGCGGCGGTGGTGACGTCGCGGCCGTTGCGCATGATCGTCGCGTAGTCGCACACGGCCCGGATCTCGGCCAGCCGGTGGGTGATGAACAGGATGAGCGCGCCCTGCGCGCGCAGCTCGGCCACCACGTCGAACAGCACCTGCACCTGGGCGCGGCGCAGCGAGGCGGTGGCCTCGTCCAGCACGAGCACCCGGGGCTCGCGCACCAGCGCCTTGCAGATCTCCACGATCTGGCGCTCGCCGGGATCGAGGTCGCCCGCGCGTTCCGCGACGGGCACGCGGCCGCCGAACGCCGGGGCGAAGCGCTCCAGCCACGGCAGCGCACGGTCGCGGGCCGCCCGGTGGTCGCGCACCCCGAACCGGGTCGGCTCCACGCCCAGCACCAGGTTGTCCAGGACCGAGAAGTCCTCGATCAGCGACAGCTCCTGGTAGACCGCGCTGACGCCGGCGGCAAGCGTGTCGCGCGGGCCGCGCGGGCGCAGCCGGCGGTCGGCGAGCAGCACCTCGCCCGCGTCCGGCCGCACCACACCGGTCAGTACTTTCAGCAGCGTCGACTTGCCCGAACCGTTGGGGCCCAGGACGGCGTGCACGCTTCCGGCGTCGGCGCCGAAGTCGGCTCCGGCCAGGGCGGTGACGCCGCCGTAGCGTTTGCGCACGCCGCTCATCCGCAGAAACGGCGGTGTGTCCACAGCTTTCTCCCTGCTGCTGCGTCCCCGGGGCCGGACCGCGCGCGGCCCGGCCCCGAGCGGCGGCCTATTCGAAGTAGCCGTCGGCTTGTTCGGGGGTGATGTTGTGGTCGACGGCGTAGGCGTCGGGCCGGTCCTCGACCTCGGCGAAGCGCTCGTCGAAGTTGTCGTCGGTGACGGTCTCGGGGATGGGCAGGTGGAGCGTGTTGCCGTTCTCCAGTTCGCCGTCGGCGAGCTGTTCGCCCTGCAACTGCCGCACCACCACGTGCAGCGCCGACACCGACACCGACGGCGGGTTGGGCACCCCGATGCTGGAGAAGTCCGTGTCGGACTCGCGCAGGGTGTTCCACTCCTTCATGTAGCCCACGCGGGCCTCGCCGGTGATGGCGACGTCGCCGACCAGGTCCTCGGACTGCAGCGCCTGCATCGCGCCCAGCGCCATGCCGTCCTGGACGAACACGCCGTCCACGTCGGGGTTGCTGGCCAGCAGGTCGCGGGTGACGGTCTGGCCCTGGCTCTGGTCCCACTCGGCGTAGTCGTTGGCCGCGACCTCCACACCGGCCTCGTCGAACACCTCCTGGGCGCCCGACCAGCGGGCCTCGTTGGCGGGGTGGCCGTCGATGCCGTTGACCGCGACGATCCGGCCGCCGTCGCCGACCTCGCCGGCCAGCCACTCCGCCGAGATCGACGCCCATTCGGCCTGGTCGATCACCACGTTGGTGACGTGTTCGGACTCCACCGCCTGGTCGATCGCCGCGATCGCGATGCCCTGGTCGGCCGCTTCGGCGAAGACCTGGTCGAGGGCGGTGGGGGAGTTGGGGTTGACGATGATCGCGTCGACGTCGGAGCGGATGAGGTTGCGGATCTGCTGGATCTGTCCGTTGACGTCGACGTCGGCGCTTTCCACCACCAGTTCGTCGACGACTCCCTCGGACTCGTAGTCGGCGAAGGAGTCCTCCAGGACGGAGATCATCTGCTCCCGCCACTCGCTGCCGATGAAGCCGTTGCTGACACCGATGGTGAAGGGGCCCTCGGAGCCGCCGTCCTCCCCGTCCCCGCCGCCGTCGCCGCCGGCTTGCGGGGTGCTGCACGCGGTCGCGGCGAGCACGATGCCCGCTGCAGCGAGCGCGCCGAGGGTGTTGCGGCCGGAGCGCCGGCGCGGTTTCCAACCCATGATGGGCCTCCAGTTACTGCGGATTCGGGGGAACGGTGCGGCGGCCGTGCCGCCGGGTGATCGGGGACGGGGACGTGCGGCGGCGGACTGTCAGCGCGCCGCCGCGGTGGCTCCGGCCGCCGGTGTCGCGGCCAGGGCCGTGTCGACGTGCGCGGGATCCAGGACGTGGTCGATGGCGAGGCGCCCGGCGCCCAGGGCGCCGCCCGCCTCGCCGGTTGCGGTGGGGACGACGGTGAGCCGGTGGGTGGCCAGCGGCAGCGACCGCTGGTATACGGCCTCGCGCACGCCCGCCAGCAGCGGTTCGTGCGCCCGGGCCAGCACGCCGCCCACGACGATGGCTTCGGGATTGAAGAAGTTGACGAGCCCGGCGAGCACGTCGCCGATGTCGCGCCCGGCCTCGCGCACGAGGCGTACCGCCAGCGGGTCGCCCCGGTCGACGAGTTCGACGACGGCGCGGCCGTCTGCGGCGGCCACGCCGGCAGCACGCAGCCGCGCGGCGAGGGCGGCGCCGCCGGCCACCGCCTCCAGGCAGCCGGTGTTGCCGCAGCGGCACTGGACCGCCTCGGAGCCGGGTACCCGGATGTGGCCGATGTCGCCGGCGCTGCCCTGGGCGCCGCGGTGCAGCCGGTCGCCGGCGATGATGCCGCAGCCGATCCCGGTGCCCACCTTGACGAAGAGCAGGTCGCCGGCGGCGGTGGCGCCGTGGCGGACCTCGCCGAGGGCGAGTGCGTTGACGTCGTTGTCGACGAGCACGTCCAGCGGGTAGCGCGCGGTGAAGTACTCGGGGACGGCGTATTCGTGCCAGCCGGGCATGATCGGCGGGTTGACCGGCCGGCCGGTGGCGAACTCGACCGGGCCGGGCACGCCGATGCCGATGGCCTTGACCGCGTGCAGGGGGCGTTCGGCGGCGGCGACCAGTTCGTGCATGCGCTCGTCGATGCGGCCCAGCACGCGCTCGGGTCCCTCCGTGATGTGCAGGGGGTCCTCGCGGTCGGCCAGCAGCGCGCCGCCGACGTCCATCAGTGCGACCCGGGAGTGGGTGGCGCCCAGGTCGACGCCGAGGACGCAGTTGTCGTCGGTGTCGAGTCGCAGCACCCGCGGCGGCCGCCCTCCGGTGGAGGCTCCGCTGTCGCGCTCCTCGACGATCCCGTAGGCGATGAGGGTGTCGACGCGCTGGGCGACGGTCGAGCGCGCCATGCCGGTCAGCCGGGCCAGCTCGGCCCGGGTGTCGGCATCGCCGCGGCTGATGAGGCCGAGGACGTCGCCCGGAGAGTTCACGGGTGCTCCGTTCCGGTGGTGGCCCGCGCGGTGCGCGGGTCGCGTGGAGGATCGGGGGTCCGGAATCGGTTTCGACCGAGACCGTGTGACCCATGACACGAAGGTACGCAGCCTTCTGACGCGCGTCAATCCCTCTTTTGACGATGATCGTTATAAGTAAGCGGAAATCGACTGTGCGTCAGTCAGAAGTGGGGGTAGAGGGTGTCTGTCGCGCGCGGTGGATGCCGTGCTGTGGTGGGTTGGCAGCCGACGGTGAATACTCTGTGTATGTATTAGCTACTTAGGGTAGTCATTGTGTGGCGGCGCCGACGTTCCGGTGATGGCCGGAACCACGCAGCGACGTAGGGACGAACCCACGTGACTGCGTGTCGTCGGCTGTCGGGCCGCCCAAAGCACATGTTGAAGGGGTTCGAACGTATGGATTTCTGGCGCACCACCGCGGCGACCACCGCCGGCCTCTCCCTGGGCGTCGCACTCGCTGTGGCCGCACCCGGAACAGCGCTGGCGGAGGACCCGGTGTCGCCTGCCGCGCATAGCGAAAGCGGCGACTACGGCGACTACGGCGACGACGGCGACGAGAACGGCGGCGGCAACGGCGACGAGAACGGCGGCGGCAACGGCGGCGGCAACGGCGACGAGAACGGCGACGAGAACGGCGACGAGAACGGCGACGAGAACGGCGGCGGCAACGGCGGCGGCAACGGTGGCGACGACGGCGGCGAGAACGGCGGCGGCAACGGCGGCGAGAACGGCGGCGGCAACGGCGGCGAGAACGGCGGCGACGAGAACGGCCACGACAAGGGCGACGACAAGGACGACGGCGGGGACATGCCCGTGGGCGGTGTCGACACCGGAGGCGGCGCGGTGTCCGGCGGGCACTCGACCGGAGTCCTGACCGCGGCAGCGGCGGCGCTGCTGGCCGCATTCGGCGTGGTCGTCGGCCGGTGGCGCGCAGGCGGTGCCTCGGCGGCGCGCCGGTGAGTGTCGGCAGCATCCGCCCCGGGCGCGGCCGCCGACTGGTGGGCCATCTCGCGGGTATGAGCGCGGCCGCGCTGCTCATGGGCGCGGCCACGCTCGACACCGGCGCGGCCACGCTCGACACCGGCGCGGCCACGCCGGACACCGGCGCCGGTCCCGCCGAACCCGCGCCCGATCCGTCGCCGTCTGCGGCGCGGGCCGTGCCGGTGATGGACCCGGCGCCCCCGGTCGCCCTGAGCGTCCCGGCCCTGGACCTGCACACCGCGGAGTTCGTCCGGCTCGGTCTGACGGATACCGGCCGGTTGGCGGCGCCGGGCCCGTGGGAGGCCGTCGGCTGGTGGTCGGGCGGGCCGACCCCCGGGGAAGAGGGTGCTGCCGTGCTCGCAGGCCACGTCGATTCCCGGGAAGGGCCGGCCGTGTTCTTCGGCCTGGAAGAGCTGGAGCGCGGGCACCGCATCCGTGTCGATCGTGCCGACGGCTCGACCGCGCGCTTCGCGGTCGAGCGCGTCGCCCAGCACGCCAAAGACGACTTCCCGACGCGGCGTGTGTACGGTGCGACGTCGGGCGAAGCCGAACTCCGGCTGATCACCTGCGGAGGCGCCTTCGACACGGCCAGCGGCCACTACACGGCGAACACCGTCGTCTACGCCCGCTTCCTCGACTGATCACCCGGACGGTGCAGGGCACCGCACGTCCCGCGCCGTCATCCGGCGGGGTCGGCGGGCCACGGCGCCAGCTCCGGCAGCCGCGCGGCCGTCGTCGCCAGCGGGCCGTCGGGCGCGCGTCCGGCCATCCACGCCGCCAGGTCGCGCACGGTTCCCGCGACCTCCACCGGTGCCCCGGCTCCCGTCCGCCGGCACATGCCGGTGTCGGTGGCCCGCAGCGTCAGGCGCGTCCCCTCCGGTGTGCGGGCGGACAGGAAATCCAGAGCGTGCAGAGCGAACTGCAGCGGCCAGTCGCCGGGCCGGTAACCGGCCGCGAGGTCGACGGCGTGGATCTCGGCCTCCCGCCACCGCGCCAAGGCGGTGTCGTACACCGCGGCGTCGCGGAAGCGCACCGGGCGGTGCCAGTCCTCGGCCGTGAGGCCGCTCCAGACCCGCTCCAGATCGTGCTGGGCCGACTCCAGGTCGGCTCGCAGCTGTGCAGGGGGCCGGCCGGCGCCCTGCTCGATAGAGCGGTCGCGCCCCTGCGGCCCGCCGTCGTACACCGCGACCAGCCGGCCGCTGAGCGCATAGCGGGCTTGGCGCTCGAAAGCGCGTGCGTTGTCGGCGAGGTGGCGCACCACGTGCCCGCGGGTCCACCCGGGCAGAGCCGACGCGGCCGCCATCGGCGCGTCTCCGGCGTCGAATCCGTCGAGCAGGGCCGGCAGGCGCGCATGGGCCTCGGCGACTCGTCGTGTCAGTTCCCGGGGAGTCGGCGATCGCTCGGCCACGGATCCAGCCTAGCCGGATGATCTGCGGGCTTCGTCGAGGACCTTCGCGGCGTCGCGGTCGAAGGTCCGGCGGCTCAGCAGCATGCACACTCCGCCCAGGAGCTTGGGCACGGTCAGGATGAAGAAGGCGGTGCGCATCGACCCCGAGGCGTCGGAGGCGACGCCCACCGCCAGCGGCCCCAGCGCAGCGCCCAGGGTGAGCAGGAAGTTGAGGACGGCGAAGCCCAGGCCGCGGGAGTGGGCGCCGACGACGTCGGCGACCGACGCCATGACGCAGGGGATGGCCAGCGCGCCCAGGAACGAGGAGAGCAGCAGCAGCGCGCCGAAGAGCGCCAGAGAGTCGGCCGTCAGCGCCGCCACCAGGGCCAGTGCGCCCAGCACCGTGCCGGCGGCGGCGACGGTGACGCGGCCGCCGCGGATCGCCTCGTGGGCCTTGCGGCCCAGCCACGCTCCCGCCAGCGTGCCGGCGACGACGCCCACGACCGAGGATCCGCCGGAGAGCGGCCCCGCCACCGCGGTGCCGACGTCGTAGGCGCGGGTGATGTAGGTCGTCATCCAGTAGGCGGTGCCCAGCAGCCCGGCTGTCAGCAGCATCATCCCCACCGACAGCAGCATCAGCGTGGGAACGGCCGCGATCCGGCGCAGCTGCCGGGTGAAGGGCGGCGCTGGAGCGCTCGTGTCCGTGTCGTCGACAGGCTCGGCGGGTTCGGGAGCGCCGGTGTCGGCGGGCTCGGCCGGGGCGGGGTCCCGCTCCGCGCCGCCGCGGGCGATCACCGAGTCGAGGTAGCCGCGGGCGGGCTCGGCCAGCCGCCAGCAGGCGACCGCGACGATCACCCCGGGGATCGCCATGATCACGAACGTCGCCCGCCACCCCACCAGTTCGCCCAGGACACCGGCGAGGATCGTTCCGATGCCGCCGAGGTAGGTGGTCATCCGCGTCCAGCCGTAGACCTTCGGCCGGTTGACCGGCGGGTAGTAGTCGGCCAGCAGGCTGTTGGCCGCCGGGTTGTCCACCTGTTCGGCGCTGGCCAGCAGTACCCGCATCGCGTAGAACATGGCGAATCCGATCGCCAGCCCGGAGCCGATCGTGGTCAGCGCCCAGCAGAAGACGACGATCGCGATGATACGGGTGCGGCTGTAGCGGTCGGTGAGGTAGCCCGCCGGGAGCGCGACCAGGGCCGAGGCGAGCGCGGCGGCTGTGGGGATGCTGCCGCCCACGGTGTCGCTGAAGCCCCATTCGGCCTGGATCAGCGGCAGTGTGCCCTGCAGCAGGGCCGCTTCGATCCGGTCGACCAGCCCCACCAGGAACAGCACGACCAGCGGTGCCCAGCCGTGGGGAGCCGGGTCGGTCGCGCTGACCACGCCCCCGCGCGGTCGGCCCAGCCTGCGTCGCGTACTCGGGGAGGCGGCCACGGGCGCTCCATTCTTAGAACCGAGTTCTAGTAATGGATTTCAGAGTGTCATGGGTCACACTCCGGTGTCAGGGGGGTTCGACGGTTCTGTCCGAAACCGGAGGACACGCGCGCCCCCGGATTCCGCGGTGCCGCGGTTCCCGCCCGGGCGCACCCGGGCGGGAACCGCGCAGGTCCGGCCGCGCCTCGCCCGCGGTCAGCGGTACGGGTCGAACGCGATCCCCGCAGGCTTGGCCTGGTCCAGGTCGGCTTCGAAGTTCCCGTCCTTGAGAGCGAGCCGGGCGCTGCCGAAGTCGGCGGCGACCAGCGCCTCGCGGACGCCGGCGGGGAACTCGTTCCAGCTCACCAGGTCGGGGTACTGCCACACGCCCTCGTGGTTCTCCGGAGGATCGTCGTGGCCGGCGGCGAAGCGGAACGCGTGGGTGCTCCACCCGTCCTTGTGGTAGACGATCTTGGCGTGGGTGCCCTCCCAACGGATTTCGGAGGCGGCGCGGGTGTCGTAGTCGCCGTGGGCCGAGGCCGACACGTAGCGGGCCCGGCCGTCCTCGACCCAGACGACGACGTGCTCAAGGTCGTGGCGGTGTCCGCAGCAGCCCGGCAGCGCCTGGTCCTTCTCGAAGTACAGCGCGTACATGTAGGCGCACCAGCCGCTCGGGTCGCACTTGGCGCGCGCATAGGAGTTGGTGTCTTCCAGGTCCCAGCTGTCGCGGCAACTGCCGTCGAGCGCGCCCGAGGTGTTCAGGCCGGCGGCCACGGTGCCGTCGGCGCCGACGGCGGGTGTGGGATAGCAGCCGTCGGTGTCGTAGTCGAAGGCGGGCTGCCACGTGCCGTCCGGCGCGGCCACACGGGAAGGCAGCGCCCCCGGCGGCTCGGCGGCGGCGGGGGAGGCGGGCAGCAGGAGGGCCAGCGCCGCCGCGCCGGCGAGGGCGCCCAGCGCCGGTGCGAACCGGTGCCGGGTGCGCCGGCCGCCGGACCCGACGGCGCCGAGGGGGTCGGTGCAGGTGCCGATTCGCGGAGGAACGGGGGTGCGGTTCTGCCGGGCAGCCGAAGAAAGGGCGGAGAACAGGCGTCCTCCGCCCGCGGTCGGAATGTTCATGCCAGGGGGTTCCGATCTGCGCAGGCGTGTTCCGTGGAATTCGTCTTGCGAGGGAGGGGAATCGGCGGATTGATCGTCGGGGGAGCGGGCGGAGGGCGGCCGGTGCTTCCGGGCCGATCGGCGGGCTGCGGTCCGGATTCGCCGCGCAGCCGGGCGTGCCGGTCCGCATGGGGACGGGGCGCCGGGGATCGGCGCCCCGTCCGAACGCCGCACGCGGCCGGAACGCCTCTCGCGCGACAATCCCGTTCGCAATGGCGCGGCAAACGTAGCCGGATCCCGACGATCACTTCAAGGGGTCGTCCGTGCGCCGAGCGTGACATTCTCCGATGCGTCGGACGGATTTCACGGACGCGCCATCCGAATTCATCGCGGCGGCGCAGAAAAGCGCGGTACGGCCCGCGGGGGATCCGGCCGGGCCGGCCCTCGCGGACGGTTCCGGAAGCGCGGCGCTGTGCAGGCGCCCGGACCGTGCACGTTCGGGAGTCAGGCGGTCGCCGTACGGTTTCGCGGTGTCCGGCGGGCGTCGCGAGTACCGCGCCCGGGTAGCAGCGTCGGCGATCGCAGTGTGACCCAGATCATGACGATGGGGCAGCTATGGCTGAGAACAGAGGCGTCGCCTACGCGGGACCGGGCCGCGTGGAGCTCGTCGACATGGACTATCCGGAGTTCGCCCTCAAAGACGGCCCCGGAGTGAACCCGGCGAACGTGGGCCGGCAGGTGCACCACGGCGTCATCCTCAAGGTCGTGGCCACCAACATCTGCGGCAGCGACCAGCACATGGTCCGCGGCCGCACCACCGCCCCCGAAGGCCTGGTGCTCGGCCACGAGATCACCGGCGAAGTCGTGGAGAAGGGGCGCGACGTCGAGTTCCTCGACGTCGGCGACCTCGTCTCCGTTCCCTTCAACATCGCATGCGGCCGGTGCCGCAACTGCACGGCCCGCCGCACCGGCATCTGCCTCAACGTCAACCCCGACCGGCCGGGATCGGCCTACGGCTACGTCGACATGGGGGGCTGGGTCGGCGGACAGGCCCGCTACGCCCTCGTGCCCTACGCCGACTTCAACGCCCTGCGCTTCCCCGACAAGCAGCAGGCCATGGACAAGATCCTGGATCTGACCATGCTCAGCGACATCTTCCCCACCGGCTTCCACGGCTGTGTCACCGCGGGCGTCGGTGTCGGCTCCACGGTCTACATCGCCGGGGCGGGACCGGTCGGGCTCGCGGCGGCGGCTTCCGCCCTACTGCTGGGCGCCGCCGTCGTGATCGTCGCCGATCTGAACACGCAGCGCCTGGAGCAGGCGCGGGCCATCGGCTGCGAGACCGTGGACGTCTCCCGGCAGGATCCGCGTGACCGGATCGAGGAGCTGCTGGGGGTGCCCGAAGTGGACGCCGGCGTCGACGCGGTGGGCTTCGAGGCGCGCGGCCACGGCGCCGACGCCGCTCGCGAGTACCCGGCCACGGTGCTCAACACCCTGATGGACGTTACCGGCGCCGGAGGGGCGCTCGGCATTCCGGGGCTGTATGTCACCGGAGACCCGGGCGCCCCCGACGAAGCCGCGAAGGAAGGCTCGCTGTCCCTGCGCTTCGGCCTGGGATGGGCCAAATCGCACGCGTTCTTCACCGGGCAGTGCCCCGTCATGAAGTACCACCGCCAGTTGATGAGGGCGATCCTGCACGACCGGGTCGAGATCGCCAAGGCGGTCAACGCGACGCCCATCGGGCTGGAGGAGGCCCCGCGCGGCTACCAGGAGTTCGACCAGGGCGCCGCCCGCAAGTACGTCATCGACCCGCACGGCCTGCTCGGCACCGGCTGACGCCGCCGGTTCCCGGCCGCGCCCGCGGCCTCGCGCTCCTACCGGACCGGAGCGGGAGGCCGCGCGCGGTACCGCCGCCCTCCGACCGCATCCCGCCCATCGGCAAGGAGGCGCGGCGCCATGACGACGCCGACGGCACCGCCCCGACCGCGATCTGATGAGCGGCGGCCGCTGGCTGGTGTGACCGTGACGCGGCGGTCGGCGCGAGCCGGCGGCGACGGCGGTCGCGGCCCGCTGCGCGCCCGGCTAACGGGGCCGAGTGCGCAGCAGGTTCAGCACGATCGCGTGGCATACCGTCCGGCCGTGCTGATTGGCCAGCTCGACGCGGGTGCGCAGCAGGCCGCGGTCGGGCTTGGAGGACGACGGGCGGCTCTCCAGCACCTCGGCGCGCATGCTCAGGGTGTCGCCGGGGCGCACGGGCTCGGTCCAGCGCAGTTCGTCCACGCCCGGCCCGCCCAGGCTCGCCTTGGGCGACAGGTAGTGGTCCACGTACAGCCGCATCATCAGGGCCGTGGTGTGCCATCCGCTGGCGATCAGACCGCCGAAGGGGCCGTCGGCGGCGGCGTCCGGGTCGACGTGGAAGGCCTGCGGGTCGTACCGGCCGGCGAACTCGACGATCTCGTCCGCGGTCACCGCGATCTCACCGCAGTCGACCGCCTCGCCGGCCGTGTAGTCCTCCAGGTACCGATCGCGGAACCCGACAGCGGGGACCTGCCCGCCGGCCTGCGCATCCATAGCCCGACCCTTCGCACGACGCCCGCCGCATGGACGCGCCCACTGTAGCGGCTCCGTCCCGTTCGCGGGCCGTCCGGTCCGCGCCGGCGGCCGGCGGTTCAGACCGCGGACCACCCGTTGTCCACGGGCAGCACGGTTCCGCTGATGGCGCCGGCGGCGTCGGAGGCGAGGAACGCGATCGCCGCGGCGAGCTCGTCGGCGTGGGAGATGCGGCCGATGTTGCCGCCGTAGCCGCCGAGCACCGTCGGGCCGTGCGGGGCCTGGGGCGTGCCGATGTCGATGTTGGTGGCCGTGCCGCCGGGGGCGACGGCGTTCACCCGTACGCCCTGGTCGCGGTACATGATCGCGGTGGACTTCACCAGGCCCACGACGCCGTGCTTGGCGGCCGTGTAGGCCGTGCCCGCCGCGCTGCCGCGCAGCGAGGCCTCGGAGGCGGTGAACACGATCGAGCCCCCGCCCCGCTGGAGCATATGCGGCAGCACCGCGCGGGTGAGCAGGAACGGCGCGGTCAGGTTGATGCGGATCAGCCGCTCCCACACGGCGTCGCCGACGTCGGCCGCGGCCGACATGTCGTCCATGATCCCGGCGTTGTTGACCAGGACGTCGACGGACCCGAAGCGTTCGGCGGCGGTGGCGGCGACCCGGTCGACGACCGCCTGGTCGCTGAGGTCGCCGGCCACGACCTCGGCGGTGCCGCCGGCGGAGCGGATCTCCGCGGCCGCGCTCTGCGCGGTCTCCTCGTCGATGTCGGCGACGAGGACGCGGGCTCCTTCGCCCGCCAACCGGAGTGCGGCCGCGCGGCCGATGCCCGACCCGCCTCCGGTGACGATCGTGCTCGTGCCGTTCAGTCCTGACTCGCTCACGGTGCTTCCTTTCCCTGGCGGGTGGCGGGTGACTGCGCGGCTGTGGCGCTGCGCTGCCGGAGTACCGTCCGCTACTTTATGTCATGGAGCGACATTTAGACAGTATGCGACACTTGCGGGGTAGGATGCCGCCGTCCGTCGTCCGCCCGAGCGATCGAAAGGAGCGGTGAGCGAGTGGCGCCCGCCGATACCGCCCGGCCCGCCGGACGCGGCCGCCCGCCGATGTCCGAACGCCGCAAGGCCGTCGTCCGCATGGAGATCGCCCGCGCCGCCGTGGCCCTGTTCATCGAGAAGGGCGTCGCCGGCACCACCGGCGAGGACATCGCCGGCCGGCTGGGCATCTCGCCCCGCACCCTGTGGCGGTACTTCCCCAGCAAGGAGAGCTGTGTGCGGCCGCTGCTGACCACCGGGCTGGACCGGATGGCCCGACGGCTGCGCTCGTGCCCGCGCGGCACCCCGCTGCTGGACCACCTGGAGCGCGAAGGCGCCTTCGCCGGCGCCGACCCCCTGGCCGACGGGCCGGTCGCCGACCTCATCCGGATGGCCGACCGCGAGCCCGCGCTGAAGGCGGTGTGGCTGGAGGTCCACGACGCGGCCGAATCCGTGTTCGCCGAGATCGTCGCCGAGCGCACCGGCGCCGGAACCGGCGACCTGGCGGTGCGCGTCCAGGCGGCCAGCCTCAACGCCGCCTTGCGCCTGGCCGCCGAGGAGCAGGCCCGCCGCCGCACCGCCGAGGAGGCGCTACCCGACGGCGGGATGGGCGCGTGCGTGCGCGCCGCTATCACCGCCGCAGTCGCCGGTCTGCCCGCGTTCGCCCCCGAGGCCGCGCCGGACGGCGCCGGAGAGACCGTCCAGTATGCGGGTGGTGCCCGGCCGGTCCCGCCGAGCGCGGGGTCTTCACCGGCGCAGTGCGGAGAACGGTGAAAACCCCGCACTGGTTCTCGGCGGCGCCGGCGCCCGAGGAGCGCTCGGGAACGGCGGCGGGTTCCGCCCGCCGGCGCGGCAGGCCCCCTCGGCCGCCGGTGGCGCGCCGGCGTCCGGTTCGGGGGACAATGGAGCGATGAGCACCAGTCGACCCGAGGCGCGCGGCCGCGCGGCCGCCTGGGCGCTGCCCCTCCGGCTGCGCATCGAGGACCGCGACCGCCACCGCCCGGTGACCTACCTGGCCCTGGCGGGACTCGCCGCGGGTGCGGCGATGGCGGTGTTCGGCCTGCCGCCCGTCGACCTGCACAGCCCGCTGCACTACATGGGCGTCATGATGCCCACCTGCGGCGCGACCCGCGCGGTGTGGGCGGCCATGGGCGGCGACCTGGCCATGTCGCTGCGCTACAACCCTCTGGGGATCGTGCTGGTGGGCGGTGCGATCGCCGCCCTGCTGCGCGTGGCAGCCGGAGCGCTCACCGGGCGCTGGGTCAACGTCCGCGTCGTGTCGTGGCGGTCCGTGTGCGTCATCGGGGCGGTGCTGCTGGCCGCCCTGTGGATCAACCAGCAGCTGCACGTCGACCTGCTGATGTCCTCGCCCGAAGACGCCACCCCGCTGGCGACGGCCGCGGTGACCGCCGTCGGCGGGACGCTGGCCACCGTGGCGGGCCTGGTGGCGGCGCGGTCGGGCCGCTCCGCGAAGCGGCGCACCGAGCAGGCGCCGCCGCACTGAGGCCCTCGCCCGCGTCGGCCGCCGCCGGCACCGGAGAGCGGGCGGGACGTCCGTGCCCGCGTGCGGGGATAGGGTCGAAGACCGCGGAGGCGTGCGCGTTCCCGTAGCAGGTGGTGCGGAGCCGCGGACCGTCCGCGGGACCGCCCGCGTGCGGGCACCCCGGGCGCCGCCCGTTTCTGCAGGCGGACGAGGAGGGAGCGGGCTGTGGGCCGTCGATTCGAAGAGCTGGACTGGCGCCCGACCGCGATGGGCGACCTCGTACTGCGCCGCCGCTGGGACCCGGTCGCGGGCGCCGACGTCCACGAGATCAAGCTCGGCGACGATTTCCTGATGTCCAGCATGTTCACCGCCGGCGAGGTCGAGATGGCGCGCCTGGCCCTGGCCGGGTCGGGCGGCGGGCCGCTCGACGTGGCGGTGGGCGGCCTGGGCTTGGGCTTCACCGCGCAGGCGGCCCTCGAACACACCGCCGTGTCCTCCCTGGTGGTCGTGGAAGCGATGCCCGAGGTGATCGACTGGCACGAGCGCGGGCTGATCCCGGCCGGGGCCGATCTGGCCGCCGACCCGCGCTGCCGGTTCGTGCACGGCGACTTCTTCGCCCTGGCCGACTCCGCGTCCGGTCTGGACCCCGACGGTGAAGCCCGCCGGTTCCACGCGATCCTCGTCGACATCGACCACTCGCCGCGCCATCTGCTCGACG
Source organism: Streptomonospora salina (assembly GCF_014204715.1). Lineage (NCBI taxonomy): Bacteria > Bacillati > Actinomycetota > Actinomycetes > Streptosporangiales > Nocardiopsidaceae > Streptomonospora > Streptomonospora salina. The sequence continues at coordinate 811,083 of NZ_JACHLY010000001.1, read as the reverse complement.
CGGGCCACGCCGGCTTCTACGAGGCCGACGGGCTGCGCCGGCTGGCGCGCTTCCTGCACCCCGGCGGGATCTTCGCGCTGTGGTCCGACGACCCGCCCGACCCGGAGTTCTCCGCCGTGCTGGGCGAGGTTTTCGCCGACGCCCGCGCCGAGACCGTCACCGTCCCCAACCCGCTGCAGGACCGCGACGCCGCCAACACCGTCTACCTGGCGACGGCGCCCGCAGCCTGAGACGCGCGTGGCGGTTGCGCCTTGCGGACGGTCCGGTGCTCAGCGTCCTACCGCATAGCCCTGCATACCGCGCGGGTTGGCCGCGGCCGCGAGGACCCCCGTCTCGGGATCGCGGGCTACCGCGCTCAGCCGCCCCTCCGACCAGGCCGGGCCCACCGTCACGTCGTGGCCGCGCCGGCGCAGCTCGGTGATCGCCGCTTCGCCCATCCGCGACTCCACCGTCAGGCTCCCCGGGTGCCACGCGCGCGGATAGAAGGATCCGGGGAAGCTCTCGGTGTGCCAGCCGGGCGCGTCGATGGCGCCCTGCAGGTCCAACCCGCCGCGCACCGGGTCGCGCAGCGCCGCGGCCAGGAAGAAGTGCAGGCTCCACTGGTCCTGCTGGTCGCCGCCGGGCGTGCCGAAGGCCAGCACCGGTTCGCCGCCCCGCAGCGCGAGGGAGGGCGTCAGCGTGGTGCGGGGCCGGCGGCCGGGCGTGAGCGAGTTCGGCAGTCCCGGCTCCAGCCACGCCATCTGCAGCCGCGTCCCCAGAGGGAACCCGAGCGCGGGCACCACCGGATTGGAGTGCAGCCAGCCGCCGCTGGGTGTGGCCGCGACCATGTTGCCGTGCCGGTCGACGATGTCGAGGTGGCAGGTGTCGCCCCGGGTGGTGCCGTCGCCGGATACCGTCGGTTCGCCCGCCCCGGCCGTCGTAGGGGCGTCGGCGGTGCGGGTCAGCGCGTGGCGGCACAGGCGCGGCGCGCGTCCGCCGGGCGAGCCCGGGCGCAGCTCGTAGGAGGCGGAGCCGCCGACGAGGGACCGGCGGGCGGTGTTGTAGCCGGCGGAGAGCAGGTCGTCGAGGGGGACGTCGGCCGCGTCGCCGTACCAGGCCTCGCGGTCGGCCATGGCCAGCTTGGTGCCCTCGGTCAGAGTGTGCACGTACTCGGGGCTGCCGCCGGCCGGGCCGTCCGCGCCGCCCAGGCCGTCCGGCAGCAGCGCGAGCTGCTGCAGGAACGCCGGCCCCTGGCTCCACGGCCCGGCCTTGCACACCGTCCAGCCGTTCCAGTCGTAGGTAGCCGGCTCCTCGTAGGAGGCCGTGAACGACGCCAGATCCTGGCCGGTCAGCACGCCCGCGTGGCGTTCGCCGGAGGAGTCCGTGGCGGGTCGGGCGGCGAAGGCCGCCAGTTCCTCGGCGACGAAGCCTTCGCGCCAGATGCGGCGGGCGGCGTCGATCACGGACGCGCGGTCGGGCCCCGCGGCGGCCGCCTCGCCGAGCAGCCGCCGCCAGGTGGCCGCGAGCGCCGGGTTGCGCAGCAGGGCACCCGGCCGCGGCGGGCGGCCGCCGGGCAGGTACACCTCGGCGGAGGAGGGCCACTCCGTTTCGAACAGGTCCCGCACCGTCGCGACGGTCTCGCCGACGCGCTCCACAGCGGGGTGGCCGCGCTCGGCGTAACCGACGGCGTAGGAGAGCACGTCGGCGAGCGGCTTGGTGCCGTGGTCGCGCAGCAGCAGCATCCAGGCGTCGAAGGCACCGGGGACGGCGGCGGCGAGCGGGCCGGTGCCGGGCACCAGGTCCAGCCCCAGACCGGTGTAGTGGTCGATGCTCGCCCCGGCGGGCGCTGGCCCCTGGCCGCACAGCACCAGGGGGCGGGCGCCGGCCGGGGCGAGAACGATCGGCACCTCGCCGGCCGGCCCGTTCAGGTGCGGTTCGACGACCTGCAGCACGAATCCCGCGGCCACGGCGGCGTCGAACGCGTTGCCGCCGTCCTCCAGCACGGCCATCGCCGTACCGGAGGCCAGCCAGTGCGTGGAGGACGCCATGCCGTGCGTGCCCTGCAAGGTCGGTCGGGTGGTGAACACGGGGCCTCCTCGGCGCGCCGGACGCCGGCCGAATGGGGGTGGGGTGCGGGCGCGGGCCAAGCGGGCCCGCGGGCTCCGGTGCTTGAGCGCAGCGGCCGGAAGACAGGCGGGTGCCGGCCGGAAGGAGCCCCGATCCGGCGGCGGTCGGGTACCCGTCGGCGCACGGTGTGCCGTTGCGGAGCGCCCCGCGCCCGTCGTGGCCGGACCCGGATCAGACGCGGTCGAGGCGGGTGATCTCCTCGTCGCCGAGCTTCAGGTCGGCCCCGAGCGCGCTGTCGCGGGCGGTCTCCGGCCGGGAGGAGCCCGGGATGGGCACGACGCCCGGCGACGTGGCCAGCATCCACGCCAGGCACACCCGCTGCGGGCTGACGCCGCGCTCCTGGGCCACGGCCGCGAACGCCGAGTGGTGCGCGCCCAACTCGCCGGCTTCCTTGATGCCGCCCAGCGGGCTCCAGGGCAGGAACGCCACGCCGAGCTCGTCGCACAGGCGCAGCTCGGGCTCGCTGGAGCGGAACCCCGGCGAGAACTGGTTCTGCACCGCGGCCAGGCGGCCGCCGAGGACGTCCTGGGCGGTGCGGATCTCGTCGGGATCCGCGTTGGAGATGCCCGCCATGCGGATCTTGCCTTCATCGAGCAGCTCGGCCAGCGCCCCGAGCGAATCGGCGTAGTCGACGGCCGGGTCGGGCCGGTGGAACTGGTAGAGCCCGATCGCCTCGACCCCGAGCCGGCGCAGCGACTCCTCGCACGCCCGTTTGAGGTACTCGGGCCGGCCGTTCTTGGTCCAGGTGCCGTCGCCGGGGCGCAGGAGCCCGCCCTTGGTGGCCACGAGCACGTCGTCGCCGGAGGCGGCGGGGAGGGCCTCGGCGACGAGCTCCTCGTTGTGGCCGACCTCGCCCGCGTCGCGGTGGTAGGCGTCGGCGGTGTCGATGAGCGTGACGCCCTCGTCCAGCGCCGTGCGGATCGTGCTGATCGCCCGGCTGCGGTCGGGGCGCCCTTCGATCGACAACGGCATGGCGCCGAGCCCGACGGCGCTGACCGTGCGTCCGCCGATACTGCGGTCGTGCATGGTGCGGATCTCCCCAACGTGGCTGTCGGATGGAACGGGTCCCGGGACCGGCCGGATCACCGCCGCCCCGGAGCGCTCCCCAGCTTTACGCCGACACCGCTCCTCTGTCCACGAATCGAGGACGATGGGATCGTTCGATCGCGGTGATCGACCGTGGAGCTGCGCCGACGGGAGTACTTCGTCGCCGTGGCGGGGGAGCGCCGCTGTGCGGGTGTGCCCGATGCGCCGGGCCCGCCGGAAACGATCTGGGGGTTTTCCCCGTTCCACGGCAACTGCGCTGGTAAAAATCTCGCGCTCGGCGCCGCAGGGATGCGGAGGCGGCGACGCGCCGCGGTGGCGTCCGCATCCGCTGCGCCTCCACGCTCGTGCGTGACGGTGGCCGCGCACGCCGGCCGCCGGGCCTTTCGGCGCCCCGGCGGCCGGTGTGTGCGCAGCCGCGGCCGGGTGCGGCCTATCCGCCGATGCCCGACCACAGGGCGTCGTGGCGGTTGGCGGCGGCGTCGCGGCGCGTGATGTAGCCGTCGCGGACGTTGCCGTCGTCGGTCTCCACGACGGAGCGGATGTAGCTGCCCCGCGTGGGGTACAGCTCGGCGAGCTCGTCCTCGCTGTAGGGGACGTGCGTGCCGAACAGCACGCAGAACCCGTCGGTCTCGGTTCCGCCGGCCGGGGTGTTGATTCCGGTGTTCAGCGCCGTTGGCGCCGCGATCTGGGACAACCGGACGCCGCCCAGGGCCAGGCCGTCGTCGCCGCGGGCGAGGCGGCCCCGGTCGGTGCGGGTGAGCCGCGGGGCGGTCGGCGGCGGGGTGCCCGAGCGCGCCCACGCGTCCAGGTGGTCGTAGGAAGCGTTGAGCGCGTGCTCCAGCGGGACGCGGCTGAACGGCGGCTCGGTGCAGTCGACATCGGCCTGCCCGCCCAGGTCGCGCTCTTCGACCTCCGCGCGCGCCTCGCGGCCGGCCCACCCGGAGTGGGCGGCACCGGCGACCTCCCAGAGCCGGAACGTGTCGGAGTCCTCGTGCGGTGCGGGGTTCCAGGCGGCGTCGGTCTCGGAGTTCACCTGGAACACCGGTTCGGGGCGGTCGCCCTGGGGAGCGGTGCCGACCATGAAGCCGTAGCCGTCGAACACCGGCTCGATGTGGGGCAGCACCCGGTCGTAGTAGGCGGTCATGCGTCCCGCGGACTGCGAGGCGCCGATGGCCAGGACGGTGTCGACGCCGACGCCGCCCGTGACGCCGGCCTCGCCGGTGCGGACCGCCTGGGCGGCTTGGGAGAAGACGTCGTAGGAGAGCCGGTCGTCGTCGACCGCGCCGCCGTCGGTGACGTCGAGGCCGCCGTAGCGGGTCGGGCTCCATTCCTTGAGGTGCGATACGCCCACGTCCTGGGCGGACACGCCCACCCAGGTATAGCCCGAGCGCATGATGTGCCCGGCGCTGGGCGCCCACAGCGCGTCGAGGTCGTGGCCGGCCGAGACGTTCTGCCATTCCATCAGCGCGGTGCCGTTGGAGCGCCGTTCCCGTTCGGGGCGGCGCACCACGATGCGGGTGGTGTAGGGGTGCTCGGAAACCGTCTCGCCGTCCTCGTAGACGCCGGCGGTTCCGGAGACGAAGAACTCCTCCTCGACATAGCCGTAGGCGTCCAGATTCTCGGTCGAGGCGAAGTACGGATAGGTGTTTTCGAGGTCGCCGGATTCCGGGTCGCCGGGCGGGGCGCCCGGGACGGGGCCGTCGACCTGCGGTACGGGGACCGGCGACGGTGCGGCCTCGGCGGCCGCGGGGGAGGCCGCCGCCGAAGCGGATACGAGAACGAGGATCAGGCCGAGGGGGTTCGCAGCTCGGAACCGGTTCGGGGATGTTGCACAGCCACGTCGATGCCTTCCGTTCGCTCGTGGGCGGGAACGACCGCCTGTCCGCGGAACGTAGAAAACACCCGGAGGGGATTCAATATTCGAATGCCCGGTCGCGTATCGGTATTTTCACCGGTCCCTGTACCGGTCCCTGACCGTTCCTCCCATCCCCGGGACCCGCTCCGGAACGGCCCGATCCGGCCGCCGGGGCGGGGCCCGGTCCGTGCGCGCTTGCGCACCGCGAACGCGCGGGGCGGGGCACCCCTCCCGCCATCGGCCGCATCGGCGGAGAATGACCCCGAGACGAGGAGTGGGGAGACTACCGTGAATCGGAGCGAAACCGGCGGCCCGCACCGGCGCGGCCGGGTACTGGAGATCATCCTGTGGGCGGTGCAGATCCTGCTCGCCGCCTTCTTCCTGTTCCAGGGCGGAACCAAGCTGCTCGGCGCCGACGACGCCGTGCGGTTGTTCGGCGACATCGGCCTGGGACAGTGGCTGCGCTACGTCACCGGGGTCTGCGAAGTCGCCGGCGCCGTCGGCTTGGTGATCCCGCGGCTGTCCGGGATCGCCGCGCTGGGCCTGCTCGGGGTGATGGCCGGTGCCACCGTCAGCAACCTGGCGACCCCCGGCTACCAGGCGTTCGCGGTGCAGACGGTGCTGCTCGGCGCGGTATTCGCCCTCGTGGCCTGGGCCCGTCGGTCGCAGGTCCGCGCGTTGGCCGCGACGCTGCGGCGCTGACGCCCGGCCGCGGCGGGACACGTCCGGCACACCCTTGCTCCGGGGACACGGTTGCGTTGCACGGGTCGTGTCCGAAGCGCGCACCCGCGAGGATGGCGGCCATGTCGATGCGGAATCGGCCGTGGTGGCGCACTACGGGGTTCGTCGCGGGCGCGCTGGCCCTGGGAGGCGTGCTCGCGCTGCTCGGTGTCTTCCTGCGGACGCACGGGCTGGGAACGACGGCCAACGTCGCGCAACTGGTGGCCGTGGCGCTGAGCGTCCCGTCCCTGGCCGCGGGGCTGGTGTCGTGGTGGCGCCGCCCCGATACCGCGGTGGCGCCGACCGCTGCCGAGACCGGCGAGGCCACCCTGGCGCTGGCGGGCCTGGTGGAGCGGCAGTGGAGAGACGAGTCCCTGCTGCGTTCGCTGCACGACCCGGCCCCGATGCCGGTGCGGTGGCGGCTCACCTCAAGCGCCGACCTGATGGACCGCCCCGACTACGCCCTGCCCGCCGGCATCGCGGGGTTCGCGGGCTCCAGCGACGACGCCGCCCGCCTGGCCGAACGGTTCCTCGCCCTGCCCAGGCGGCGCCTGGTGGTGCTCGGCGGCCCCGGCACCGGAAAGACGACACTGGCGGTGCAGCTGCTGCTGGAGCTGCTGGCCTCGCGCGCACCGGAGGACCCGGTGCCGGTACTGGTGCCGGCGGCCGGCTGGAACACCCGCGAACAGCCCGACCTGCACACGTGGTTGGCCGCCCGGGTGGATCAGGACTACCCCGCCCTGCGTGCCCTGGGACCCCGTACGGCCGACCGGCTCGTCAGGAACGGGGGTGTGCTGCCCGTGCTCGACGGGTTGGACGAAGTCCACGGCCACGAACGCACACGCGTGATCACCGCGCTCAACCGCTCCCTCGGCACCACGCCCCTCATCCTGACCAGCCGGAAAGCCGAATTCGCCGAGGCGGTGGCCGGCGCCGACGACGTCGTCGCCGCTGCCCCGGCCATCGTGCCCGAACGGATCGCCGGCGCCGACGCCGCCGGCTATTTGGAGAAGTCCCTGCGCACGGCGTCCCGGCGGCAGCAGTGGCAGCCGGTCCTGAACCGGCTGCGCACCCCCGCGCCGCAGCGCGGCGAAGAGCCGCTGCGCGAGATCACCGCATCCCCCCTGGGCCTGTGGCTGCTGCGGGCCGTCTACGTCGACGCACACGCCGATCCCGCGCCGCTGCTCGACACCGCGCGCTTCCCCGCCGCAGCGGACCTGCGGGGCCACCTGCTCGACGGGGTCATCCCGGCGATGGCCGCCGCGCGCCTCCCCGGCGCCGACCCCGACGGATCAGCCCCGACCTCCCTGCCGCGCCGCGAACACGACCCGTCGCGGATCCGCGCCTGGCTGAGCTTTCTCGCCGGCATCCTCGACCGCGGTTCCGGCGGCGACGCCTCCGGCGGACGCGACTTCGCCTGGTGGCACCTGGCGCGCCGGACGCTGCCCCGCGACCTGCCGCTGCGCATCCGCCTGGCCGTCGCCGCGGCCCTGACTCTGGTCGTGGGGGCCGCAGGGTTCGCCGTCGGGGCGACCGTGTTCGGGATCTGGGGCGCGACGGCGTTCGGGCCGGCCGGGGCGTTCGGCGGCGGGGTCGTGGGCGGCGGCCTGCTCGCCGCTGCGGGCGTGGGTCTGAACCTCCTGGGCTGGCACGAATTCGCGCAGTGGTCGCAGGAGCCGCCCGGATACGCCGATCTCCGGCTGTCCGGGCGCCGGCGCTCCCTCGTCCGCCACATCGGGCGCAGCGGGTTCCGGGCGGGTGTCGCGTCCTTCGGAGCCTCCGCGCTCGTCGTCGGGTTCGCGGCATGGGGCGGCGAGGGGAACGGAGCCGGCATCGGGTTCGGGATCGCGGTCGCCGCCGCGGCGGCGACCGTCGGCGCTCCGGCGGCGGGTGTCGCCGACGGGTTCATCGCATGGGCCGAAACCCCGGCGCTGCCGGGGCGGGTGTACACACCGGTGGCCAGCTTCCGGGCCGATCGCAAGCTCAACGCGGTTCGCGGTATCCCGGGCGGGTGCGCCCTGGGCCTGGGGATCGGGCTGATCGTGGCGACCGCCGTCGAGCCGGTCCTGGCGGCGGCTGTGGGGGCCGCGTCGGCGTACCTGTTCTGGCTGCGGTTCACATTCGTCTACGGCCGCCACCACGCATGGCCGGCCTACCTGGTGGCCTCCCGGTACCTGGCGTGGAAGGGTCTCCTGCCGCGCCGTCTGATGCCCTTCCTGGACGACGCCCACCGCCTGGGGCTGCTGCGCGCCGTCGGCCCGACCTACCAGTTCCGCCACGCCGAACTGCAGGATCACCTCGCCGGCCGCTCCGGCCGGTGACCCGGCGCGGCGGCCGGCTCCGTCGGGCGCCGGGGTTCCTCGGCCGCCTCGACGCGGCCGCCCGCGTGCCGGGCTATCGCCCGCGCCCCGGCGGTGCCCCGACGCGCCGGTCGCTCAGCCGCGGGCGGTCGGCTCCGCGGCGTCGTCGGCGTCGGAGCGCAGTCCCGCGCCCTCGATGTCGACGTGGGGCAGGAAGCGCTCCAGCGGCCGCGGCAGCCACCAGGCCGCCGTGCCGGACAGCGCCATCACCGCCGGCACCAGCGTCATCCGCACCAGGAACGCGTCCACCAGGACCCCGACCGCCAGGGCGAAGGCGACCGGCTGGATGGTGGTGTTGTCGCTGACGACGAACGACGCGAACACGGCGGTCATGATGACGGCTGCGCAGACCACCACCCGCGCGCTGGCGCGGAACCCGCTGACGACCGCGTGGCGCGCGTCTCCGCCGTGGACGTAGTCCTCGCGCATCCGGCTGACGAGGAAGACCTCGTAGTCCATGGCCAGGCCGAACAGCGTGCCTACGAGCAGGATCGGCAGGAACGACAGCAGCGTCTCGGTGGGGGTGACGCTTAGCAGGCCGCTGCCGTAGCCCCACTGGAACACCGCGACGGTGGCGCCCAGTGCCGCGCCCATGCTCAGCACGAAGCCCAGGGCGGCCTTGACCGGCACCAGCACGGACCTGAACACCAGCATCAACAGGACCAGGGCCAGGCCCACCACGACCGCGAGGAACAGCGGCATCGCCGCGGCGATCCGCTCGGAGGTGTCGATGCTGGTGGCGGTCGCGCCGGTGACCGAGATCTCTGCGCCGGTGTCGGACTCCCAGCCCGATCGGGCGTCGCGGATGTCGTGCAGCAGGTCCTCGGTCTCCTCGGCCGCCGGGCCGTGCTCGGGCACCACCACGATCATCGCGGTGTCTTCGGCGTCGTTGAAGACCGGTGCCTGCACCCGGTCGACCTCGCCGAAGGACGCCAGGTCGTCGTGGACCCGTTCGGCGTCGCCGGTGTCGTCGGAGACCACGGTCACCAGCAGTGAGGCGTTGAATCCCGCGCCGAATTTCTCGGCGACGATGTCGAAGGCCCGGTGCTGGGTGCTGTCGGGGGCGCTCGCCTCGTCGGTGGGCAGCCCCAGCCGCATGCTCTGCAGCGGCAGCAGGGCAAGCCCGAGGACGACGAGTACGGCGACCCCGTACAGCAGCGGATGCCGGGTGACGGTTGCAGCCCAGCGCGAGCCCAGTGTCGACTCGGCGGTCAGGGCCCGTTCCGCGCGCGAACCCGCGACGGGCAGCCGGCCCGAACGCACCCGCTCGCCCAGCAGCCCCAGGACCGCCGGCAGCAGGGTGACGGCCACCAGCACGGAGAACGCGACGGTCACCGCCGCGGCGACGCCCATGACCGTCAGGAAGGGGATCTGCGCGATGGCGAGCCCCAGCAGGGCGATCACGACGGTCACACCGGCGAAGACGACGGCGCTTCCGGCCGTGCCGATGGCGCGGCCCGCCGACTCCCGCGGATCCATGCCCTCCAGCAGTTGCTGGCGGTGCCGGGCGAGTACGAACAGGCTGTAGTCGATGCCCACGGCCAGGCCGAGCATCAGCGCCAGCAGCGGCGCCGTGCTGGTCAGTTCCAGTACCTGCGACAGCGCGTAGACCAGGGCCATGCCCGCCCCCGCACCGGCCAGGGCCATGACGATCGGGATTCCGGCCGCCACCACGGCGCCGAAGTTCACCAGCAGGATCGCCAGGGCGACCAGCAGGCCGACGCTCTCGCCGCCGTGGATGCCCGATACCTGGGCGATGGAGATCGACTGGCCGCTGAACTCGGCGTCGAGTCCGGCCTGTTCGGCCTCGGCGCCGCTGTCCAGCAGGGCGTCCACGGTCGCGGGCGGGACGCTGCCGTCGGGCCGGGCGAACTGGACCTGCAGCAGCGCCGTGGTCCGGTCGTCGGCGAAGAGGGGGATCCGCTCCATCAGGTCGTCGTCGATCCGGTCGGCGGCCGCGTCGGGAATGTCGCCTTCGGCGAGGCGGCGGTCGACCTCGTCTTCGACTCGGGAGCGTGCTTGCTCTTCGTCGAAGCCGGGCGCCTGGGCGCGGGCCTGTTCGCGCGCCTGCCGCTCGGCCTGCTCCAGCGCTTCCGCGCGGCCGGGGGTCCCCTCGGGGTACTGCTCGTCCACCGATCCGCGGGCCTGCTCGGCCGCGTCGTCGGCGGCCTGGTCGACCTGGGACTCGTATTCGTCGCGCGCCTGCTCCATGCCCGCCTCGACCATGGAGGAGCGGAGGTCGTCGCCGTTCAGGGCTTTGTCGTATCCGCGGTCGTACAGCGCGAAGGGGTCGGTGACCGATGCGACGCCGTCGATGCCCCGGATCCGTTCCGCGGTGTCCTGGACGGCCTCCTGGTACCGGTCGGCGGTGACGTCGTCGCCGCCGGGGGCGTGCAGGACCACGGTGGCGCGTCCGCCGCTGCGCTCGGGGAAGCGTTCCTGGAGCATGTCCACGGTGTCCTGCGACTCGGTCCCGGGGATCGAGAAGGAGTCGTCGACCGGGACGCGGAACGCGGCTGCTGCCCCGGACAGCGCGGCCAGCAGCACGATCCAGGCGAGGATCACCGGCCAGCGGTGCCGGAAGGAGAACTTTCCCAGGCGGTACAGGAGCGTTGCCATGGTGTGTCCCTGCGGATCGGCGGCTCTGCGGCGGTGCCAGACGATGTGATCCTCACTGAGGATTTCATCAGTTTTGATGTCTGGTTCAGTTATGGCCTAAGGGTGGCTCGCAAAGGGGGTGCCACAGGCCAGTATGTGCTCTCTCACCTCGAAAAACCCGCTTAGCGACGGCGCGCCGCCGAGCCGGACGCCGGCTCCGGCGCAGCGCCTGCGAGCGGTCGACCGACGAAGGCGGGCGCGACGAACGGCGCCCCGGTGTGCCCCGGCGCGCATCGGCGCCGAGGCGTCAGGAGGCGACCGCCGGGACCGGGGGCGGGTCGGGCAGCGGAGCGCGGGCCAGCGCCCCGGCTTCGGAGCGGTCCATGCCGAACATGGCCAGCAGGTGCGCGGCGGGTTCGTCGCAGGCGCTCTCGTCCAGCCGCTCCGCGTCCTCCAGCTGCAGGTGGATCAGCGCGATCAGCGACCCGCCGGTGATCGCCAGGGCGAGCTCGGGGTCGACGACGGTGAACCGCCCCGCCTCCACGCCGCGGCGGATGTCGGTCAGCGCCCGCGGGGCCGGTCCGCGGTCCGTGGAAAGGTGGGCCATGCCGTTGCGCACCAGGACGCGGGCGAGTTCGGGATGCGTGCCGCCCAGCCGGGCGGTGGTGCGCACCGCCAGCGAGAACACCTCGGCCGGGTCGTCGATGCCGCGGGTCCACGCATCGAGCAGCCGGCCGTGCTCGGCCAGCACGTCCTCCACGGCCGCGGCCATGAGTGCCTGCTTGTCTTCGGAGCGGTTGTAGAAGGACCCCAGCCCGACGTCGGCCTCGTCGGTGATCTCCTGCACGCTGAAACCGGTGTCGCCCTTGCGCGCCAAGAGCGCGCGTCCGGCGTCGACGAGGGCCTGCCGGGTGCGGGCTTTGCGGCGCTGCACGCGAGGCGGTCTCGCGGACGGGCGGTCCCCGCCTTCCGGTACGGCCTGCTCTCCCCCGCCCCTGCATCCAGGATAGGAGTTCCAGGACTGACGCGGCGTTCGTCGGTGCGTGGTTCGGCGGCCCCGGATTCGGGCGTCGGCGGGCGCATCCTAGCCTGTGTGCGGTGCACCGGGGCGGCCGGCGGGAGTTCGGCGCCGCCGGGAACCGGGCCGATGCCGGCCGAGCGGACCCGATCGGATTCGAGGAGCAGCGTGAACATCAGTCCCCGTGCCACAGCGGTCGTCTTCCGTGCGGTGGCGATCGCCGAGGCCGTGACCTGGATCGGGCTCCTGGCCGGCATGTACGTGAAGTACCTGGGCAGCGGCAGCGAAGCGGGCGTGGAGTTCTTCGGGCCCGTACACGGCGGAGCCTTCGTCCTCTACGTGGCGGCCACGCTCGCGGCCGCCCTGCACCTGCGCTGGAACCTGTGGGCGGTCCTGCTCGCCCTGGCGGCGTCCGTGCCGCCTTTCGGCACTCTGGCCGCCGACCGGTGGCTGCACCGCACCGGGCGCCTGCCGGGCCGGCGGCAGGCGCAGGACCGGTCGCCCCGCCCCGCGGCGTGACGGGGAGCCCTCCAGGCCCCGCCCCGCCGGTGCTGCGGCGGCGCATGCGGCCGGCGGTGCTCTCCGGCGGACCCGCGGTCGGCCCCGTGCCGGCGAGCCGCCGCGCTGCGGGCACGGCTCGCCGTGCGGGGCCCGAGCTCCGTCCCGGATACGTCACCGCGCATCCGGGAGCGTGCCGTAGCTGTTGCGGTAGGTCTTGCCCGGCTTGGGCCGAGTGAATTTGAGGCCGGCCCAGAGCTCGTCCACCCGCAGGCAGACGCTTTCCACGAGCCCGAACCCGTAACCGATGCGGATCACCGATTTCATGTTGAGGTCGGTGCCGAGCTTGCCCCCTTTGGGCCAGGACACCCACAGCATGCCGTCGTGGCGCAGGTGATCCCGCAGGACGGGAAACGTGTGCGCCATGGCGTCCTGCGTCGTGGCGAACAGGTGCAGATAGTCGAACTCCCCGTCCAGCTCCTGCTCGACGCGCAGTTCGGGAAGGGCCATACCCGCCAGGGTCGCGGGCGGTGCGTCGACGAAGTGGGCCCGGGAACCGGCGCGTACCCGCATCTTCCGGGCCGCGGCCGTGCTCGGCGTTTCGCTCATGGGGACAGCGTAGGGATCGGCGACGACACCGCGGCGGACCGCCCGTCCGCCGCCGCCCCGGCGGACGGTGCGCTGCCCGGCTCGGGGCGAGCCGCCGGTGCGCATCCTGCCGGGACGCGGCGGAGGAGCGTCGGGGACCTGCCCCGCCGCCTTCACGGCGGGGAGGTCAGGGCCGGACGGCCGAGTGGAAGTTGCTCCGGTAGTGGCCCGCGAGCGAGACCTCCATCACGGGTTTGCTCGGCTTCGACCCGTGCACCATCTTGTTTCCGCCCACGTACATGCCCACGTGGCTGGGACCGCTGTAGAAGAAGATCAGGTCGCCGGGCTGCAGGGCGTCCCAGGACACCGAGGTGCCGGCGTTGACCTGGTCGTAGGTGGTGCGCGGCAGGCTCACACCGGCCTGGGACCAGGCGGCCTGGACCAGGCTGGAGCAGTCCCACACGTCGGGGCCGTTGGCGCCGAGGCTGTAGGCGTCGCCGATCTGGGCGTAGACGAAGTCGACGGCGGCGCCCGCGCTGCCCGAGGCGCCGCTGTTGTTGACGGCGTTGCCGGTGCCGTTGCCGATGCCGACGGATTCCTGCTGCTCGGCCGTGAGGTCGTCGAGCAGGTCCTGCTGCTCGTCGAGTTTCTCTTCGGCTTCGTCCTTGGCCTGCTCGGCCTCGTCCAGCTTGCCCTGTGCCTCCTCCTCGGTGTCGGCGGCTTCGGCCGTGAGCTCGCCGAGCTTGTCCTGCTGCTCGGTGAACTCTTCGAGGGTCTGGGTCTGGTTCTCCGAGAGGTAGCCCAGGTCGGCCGCCTGCGCCAAGGAGTCGGAGGGTCCGCCGGAGCTCAGCAGGTAGGCGGGGGAGCCGTAGTCGGCGTCGGTGTAGGCCGCGGTGGCCAGGCCGCGGACGTCCTCCTGCATGCTGTCGATCTCGTCCTGGGTGTCCTGCTTGTCCTCCTGCAGGTCCTCAAGCTTCTCTTGGGCGGCGTCGTGGTCTTCCTTGGCCTGGTTGTACTTGTCGGCGAGTTCCGCGTGCTCTTCTTCGAGCTTGCCGATCTTGTCGCGCACCTCGTCGATCGTCGGTTCGGCGACCGCTGCACCGGTGGACAGGAGCAGAGCGCCTGCGGCGACGAAGCCGACGGTCGCGAGATGGCGGCGGAACGAGCCGCGGTCTCGGCGTTCGTCCGGAATGGTGGCACACCTTTCTGCCGGAGGGCCGCCTACCGGAAGGCCGCCGGTCCGGGGGCCGCGGCGGGCCGCGCGGAACGCGGCGGCGCCGCCTGGTGGCGCCCGGGGCCGCGCGAGCGGCGTGCGAGGGGACACGGCCGCGGGGCTTCCGGTCTCCGCCTGCCGAACGGTGGGCACGTCCAGGGAGGAGTGCGGCGGAGCCGGCCGCTGCCGCCCGTGTGGCGGCACGTACAGACGACCGGGCTACGGCGAGCCTAGTGCATTTCGAACACCGGACTCAACCGGTTCATTGTGAATTCTGCCTGTTTGTGCATATTTGAGGGTTTTCGCAATTGCCTCTGCGCTACTCGGCGCGACGTCCCGCTTTTCCCGCCTCCGTTGGAAACCGGTATGCGCGACAGGCGCGGGCGGCGTCACCTGCTCCTGGGCCCGGCGGGGGTGTGGGCGTCCCCGCCGAAGCGGGGCCGGCCGTAGCGGCGGTCCCAGATCGCCGCTACCAGTCCGGTTGCCAACGGACCCGCCCACCACAACTGGTACCAGAAGACCGAATCGAGCTGGCTCCAGGCGGTGGTGCCCAGCGCGGTCCCGGCCAGCAGCCCCAGGTAGAACAGGTGCGCCCCCGTCGGGATGCGCACGGGCATACGGGGCTCGCGGTTGAGGGGCTCGGCCGCCAGCAGCAGCCCGCCCAGAACCAGGACCGCCAGGAATACGCGGTGGGCCACCGGGTCCGGTACGTCGGCGTTCCAGTGCCAGGCCGCCAGCGCGACGGCGGTTCCGGCGGCGGCTGCGGCCCCGACTGCGCCGCCGCCCGTGGGCGGCTGGACCGGAGCGGGGGATGCTCGAGAATCCATTCACGGGGTCTTCCCCGCGGCGGCGGGGTTCATGACGGGGGACGGGCGGTCTGGGCGAACGTGGAGTAGGCGCGGGTGGGCGGGACCAGCAGCAGGGTGAGGATCACCGGCGCCGGCGCCAGGTACGCCGGAACCGCCGCCGCGTCGGGCACGAGCACGGCGCCGGACACGCCGACACCGCCAGGGCCCTCCCCCCAGGGAGCCCCCGCATGCGGAGACGGATCCCGGCACCCCTGCTGATCGCACTGAGCGCGCTGGCGCCGGCGGGTGCCGCACCGGCCGCTGCGGCACCCGCGGAACGGTCCCAACCGCTGAGCCGGACCGTCCTGTACCACGACGCGGGCCGGGCCGCGGAGTACACTTCGGCCGTCTCCGAGGCCGTGGACGTGTGGAACACCAGCGTCGGCGACGTCCGCCTGGAGCCGGCCCCCGCCGGACGGCACGCCGAGATCGCATCGTCGCCGACGACGGCCGGCCCCGCGCCCGCCTGGGGCCGGTGCGCCCGAGCGGGCGCGTCACCGCGTGGATGGGGCGTGCGGGCACCGCCGAAGGCTACGACGCGGTGCGCATCGCCGCGCACGGGCTCGGCCACAGCCTGGGCCTGCCCGACGCCAAGCCCGGCCCGTGCTCGTCGCTGATGTCGGGCTCCGCCGGAGGTGTGAACTGCACCGACCCCTACCCCGACGCCTCCGAGCGCTCGCGGGTCGAGGCCGACTACGGCGCCGGCCCGACCGGCGGGCGTCCCAGCGACGGGCAGCTCCTCGTCGACCGCGCCTGAACAGTCGCACCGGCTCGAGGCTCGTGTGCGGGAGTGACCTGGGATTACGTTGTTCACCTGGGAGGACTCCGGGGGGGGCGGGGCGCCAGATCATGGAGGCATATAAATAATTAATTAGTATTTTTCGTTGACGTAACGTACGGCACAGTGGCAGGCTCTCTGTTAGTCAAACTGGCGTTTGCCCAGGTGAGGCGGATGCCTGTCAGCTCAGGGAGGTCCCCCATGTCTCGATGGCCGCTGCGTTCCCGCAGCCGCGCGCTCGCCGCGTTCACCGCGGTGTTGTGCGCGGTGTCGCTCGCCGGGTGTGCCGGAGGAAGGCTCGGCGAGAACGGCCGTGTCGGCGTCGTCTACATGGACGCCCAGGGCTTCTACGCCGGTGTCCGCGACGGGATGCGCGACCACTCGCAGAGTTCCGGGGACGGGCTCCAGCTCCTGGAGCTCAACGCCCAGGGCGACGCGTCGGAGGAGAGCTCCTTCGTCGACGTCGCCTCCTCGGCCGACGTCGACGCCCTCGTGCTCTCCCCGGTCTCGGCGACCGCCTCCATCCCGGCGGTGCGGCTGGCCCACGAGAGCGGCGTCCCCGTCGTCTGCTACAACACCTGCATCGAGGACGAGGCGGCCCGGAAGTACGTCACGTCCTACATCCTGGGCGACCCGCACGAGTTCGGCCACCTGCTCGGCGACGCCGCCGCCGACCATTTCGAGAGCGAGGGCGTCACCGATCCGAAGATCGCCGTCCTCAACTGCGAGTTCGTCGAGGTGTGCGTGAATCGCCGCGAGGGGTTCGAGAACGCGCTGTTCGACCGCTTGCCCGACGCCGAGATCGTCGCCAACCAGCAGGGGTCCACCATCGACGAGGCGGTCAGGGTCGGTGAGCGTGTTTTGACGGCGCACCCCGACCTGGACGCCTTCTACGGCGAAGCGGGCGGGGCCACCATGGGCGCTGTGCGCACGGTGAAGACCAGCGGCCGCACCGGCGACGTCGTCGTCTTCGGCAGCGACATGTCCACCGACGCCGCTCGCGCCCTCGACGACCACACCATCCTCAAGGCCGACGTCGACATCTCCGGCCTCGCGGTGGGCCGCATGGCCGGCGAGACGGTCGAGGACATCCTCGCGGGCGAGGGATCCGGAGAGTTCATCACCGACGCGCCCATCGACCTCTACACCACCCCCGAGGACGGCGCCCGGTGGCTGGAGGAGCATCCGGACGGCATTCCCTAGCCGGCCGCTCGCCCCCGGCCCTCCCGCCGCCCCACGAGTGGAGCACCCATGACCGATGAAACCCCGTCCCCCGCATCCGCCGGCGCCGTGGCCACCGCGCGCGCCGTGACCAAGTCCTACCCCGGCGTGCGCGCCCTGCACGGCGCCGACTTCGAAGTCCGCGCCGGAGAAGTCCGTGCGCTGCTGGGACGCAACGGCGCCGGCAAGTCCACCCTCATCCGGCTGCTCTGCGGGGTCGAGACACCCGATGACGGCACCGTCGAGATCGGCGGTGAACCCCTCGCCGCAGGCGGGGTCCGCCGTGCCACCGAACTCGGGGTCGGCACCGTCCACCAGGAGCTCAGCCTGGTTCCGCAGATGTCGGCGGCGGAGAACCTCTATCTCGGGGCGTGGCCGGGCACGGCGCGCGGAATCGACCACGCCGCGATGAGAGCCGGTGCACGCGAGGCGTTCGCAGACCTCGGCGTGACGATCGACCCGGACACCCCGATCGGCGAGCTCCCCCTCGCCCAGCAGCAGCTCGTGGAGATCGCGCGGGCACTGCGCTCCCGCCCTCGGCTGCTCATCCTCGACGAGCCCACCAGCGCTCTCGCGGCCGGGGAGACCGACATCGTCCTGGCCGCCGTCACCCGGGTGGCCGAGCGGGGCGTGGGCGTCGTCTACGTCAGCCACCGCCTCGACGAGATCCGTCGCGTCTCCGACACCGTCACCGTCATGCGCGACGGCGCCGTCGTGGAGACCGCCCCGGTCCGCGGAGCCACCACCGCCCACATCGTGTCGCTGATGCTGGGCCATGAGCAGGACCGGGCGGTGCAGCGCACCGACAACGCCGTCGACCGGTCGGGTACTCCGCTGCTGTCGGTGCGCGACCTGTCCGTGCCGCCCAAGGTGGAAAGCGTCTCATTCGAGCTGTACCCGGGCGAGGTCCTCGGGTTGGCCGGCCTCATGGGAGCGGGGCGGACCGAGGTACTGCGGGCGCTGGCCGGGTTCACCCCGGCCGACGGCGCCGTCGCGATCGCGGGGACGCCCGTGGCACGGCGCACCCCCGGGGCGATGAAGAACCTGGGCGTGGGGATCACCCCCGAGGATCGCAAGAGCGAGGGCGTCGTCCCGCTCTTGGGGGTCTCGGAGAACATGGTGATGAGCTGGTTCGGCGGCGCCTCGCGCGCGGGGACCGTGCTGCCCTCACGGGTCTCGGCCCTGGGCCGCGACCTCGTCGACCGCTTCTCCATCAAGACCGCCCGCTCCGACACCCCCATCGTCAATCTCAGCGGCGGCAATCAGCAGAAGGCCGTCATCGGCCGATGGCTCCACGCCCAGAGCCGGATCCTGCTCCTCGACGAGCCCACGCGAGGCGTGGACGTGGAGGCCAAAGCCCAGATCTACCGGATCGTGCGGGACCTGGCCGACGGAGGAGCCGCGGTCGTCTTCGTCTCCAGCGAACTGGAGGAACTGCCCCTGGTCTGCGACCGCGTGCTCTCGTTGCGCGCGGGCCGGATCGACGGGGAGTTCACCGGCGACGACATCACCCTGGACACCATCATGGCCGCCGCGATGGCGGTTTGAGGCGAGGTAGCAATGACCACGACCACGCACGCCCACGCCGGCCCGGCCCCCGCCCGGCGCGGCTTCGTCGGCCGCTACGGCCGCAGACTCAACGAGATCGGCCTGCTCGCCGCCATCGTGCTCCTCTACATCGTGCTCGGGGCGGCGGCGAGCGGCTTCCTGAGCCTGGACAACCAGCTCGGGGTGCTGCGCAACGCCGCGACCATCGGTATCGCCGCCTGGGGCGTGACCCTGGTGATCGTCTCCGGTGACATCGATATCAGCATCGGCCCTGCCGTGGCCTTCGCCTCGGTCCTGGTCGCCAAGGGCGCCACGGAGTGGAACCTCGGCGTCGCGGGGGCCGTCGTCCTCACCCTCGTGCTGGGATTCGGCTGGGGAGCCCTGGCAGGATGGCTCCGCGCCAGGTTCAACGTCCCCTCGTTCATCACCACCCTCGGACTGTGGAGCGTTCTGGGCGGACTCGCGCTGTACATGACCGACGCGCTGCCCGTCCCGCTGCCCCAGAGCCCCGTCTTCGACTTCCTCGGCGGCTCGTTCCTGGGTATCCCGACCTCCGCGCTGGTCATGCTCGTCCTCTTCGCCGTGTTCGCCTATCTGGCCCGCTACACCGCCTACGGGCGCTCGGTCTACGCCATCGGCGGGAACGCCGCCGCCGCCCGCCTGGCCGGACTGAACGTCACACGGGTGCGGGTGCTGCTGTTCGCCACGACCGGCCTGCTCGCCGCCATCACCGGTGTCCTGCTCGCCGCCCGGCTGGGATCGGGCAACGGCGGAGCCGCCGCCGGGCTGGAGTTCGACGTCATCGCCGCTGTGGTCATCGGCGGCACCGCCCTTGCCGGCGGCCGCGGCTCCCTGCTGGGGACCTTCCTGGGGGTGGTCTTCATCAGCGTCATCGCCAACGGCCTCGTGCTGCTCGGCGTCAACCCCTTCTTCCAGGACGTCGTCCGCGGGTTCATCATCGTCGCCGCCGTTCTGGTGAACGTCGTGATCAACCGGCGCACGACCGGCGACCGCATCGCTTGAGGCGCAGGCACCGACGAACGAGAGGAAGCGCGTGAACACGACCACAATCGAGCCGCCGCCCGCCACCATGCGCGGCGTCCGGCTGCCGGGCGACTCCACCGCGGCCGTCGACATCCTGCCGGTGCCCGAGCCCGGCCCCGGACAGGTCCTGCTGCGTGTAGGCGCGTCGGGGATCTGCGGCAGCGACATCGGGTTCATCTACCACGAGCACAAGACGCATCGGGGCGTCGACGGCCCTGCCTACAGGGGAGTCGTCGCCGGGCACGAGCCGTCCGGAACCGTCGTGCAGGCGGGGCCGGGATGCCGCCGCTTCGGCGCCGGCGACCGCGTGATCGTCTACCACATCGCCGGATGCGGGCTGTGCGACAACTGCCGGCGCGGCTACATGATCAGCTGCACCGGCGACGCCAGAGCCGCCTACGGCTGGCAGCGCGACGGCGGCCACGCCCAGTACCTGCTGGCCGAGGAGTCGACGTGCGTCCCGCTTCCGGAGGAGTTGTCCTTCGTCGACGGCGCCCTCATCGCCTGCGGATTCGGCACCGCCTACGAAGGGCTGCGCCGCATCGGCGTCAACGGGGACGGCGCCCTGCTCGTCGTCGGCTTGGGGCCGGTGGGCCTGGCGGCCGGCATGGTCGGGCGCGGTATGGGCGCCTCCCGCATCGTCGGGATCGAACCCTCCCGGCGGCGCCGGGAATGGGCGGCGGCCCTCGGTGTCTTCGACGCCTGCGCCTCCCCGGAGGAAGCGGCCGATGCGGTCGGCGCCGCGACCGCGGGCCGCGGCGCCGCCACCGTGATCGACTGCTCCGGCTCCCGGCCCGGGCGCTCCCTGGCGCTGGAACACGCCGCCGAATGGGGGCGCGTGTCGCTGGTGGGGGAAGGCGGAGTCCTGGAGACGGAGGTCTCCGACACTCTTCTGCACAAGCAGTTGACGCTGTACGCGTCCTGGGTGACCTCGCTGCCCGCTATGGCCGAACTCGCCGGGAACCTGGTGCGCTGGGGACTCTCTCCGGAACGGGTCGTCTCCGACCGGTTCGATCTCGCCGAGGCCGACGCGGCGTACCGCCTCGCCGCTGCCGAAAGCCGCGGGAAGGTCGTCTTGACCAGCGGGGAGGGGCGGTGAGCGCCCCGGTGCGCAGCACGCGTGAAGGCGCCGGCCCCCACGAGCGGATCGCCCTCGACAACGGCGTGCTGCGTCTGACCGCGGCTCCCGGCCTGGGCGGGCGCGTTCTGTCGCTGCGCACGGCGGGCGGCGCGGAGTTCCTCTACCGCAACCCGCGCCTGCTGGACGAGGACTTGCAGGTCCGGGAAGGCGTGCGCCTGGGCCCCACCGAAGGGCCGATGAGCGCCTGGAACAACGTCGGCGGCGACAAGACCTGGCCGGCGCCGCAGGGCTGGGACGGCCCCGGCGAGTGGGCCGGGCCGCCCGACCCCGTGCTCGATTCGGGCGCCTACGCCGCCCGGACCGAAACGACCGCCGACGGGTCGGCGGTACTCACCATGACCAGCGGAGACGACCCGCGTACCGGGCTGCGGCTGAGCCGCCGGGTGACGATGGCGCCCGAGGCGTCCGGCTACAGGCTGGACCTCGGCGCGGTCAACACCTCCGGCACACCGCGCACCTGGGCGTTGTGGAACGTCACCCAGCTCGACGGGGGCGGTGGGCCGCCGGACGGATCCGGCGGGGTGTACGTGGGCGTGCGGGGAGGCGACGCTCCGCCCGCGGTGCCCCTGGTGACCGGCGACGCCGATCCGCGCGTGGTCGACCACGCTCCCGGGGTGGTGCGGGTGCCCGCCCAGGATGTGGTCGGCAAAGTCGGGTTCCCCACCGCCGCGGGGTGGATCAGCCATGTCGGGCCCGCGGGGACGCTCACGCAGACCTTCGCCGCGGTCGAGGGCCGCTATCCCGACCACGGATCGCGCGCCGAAGTGTGGCTGGAGTACCCGCTGGAGCGTCCGCTGGAGCACCTGGGCGGACTGCGCCCGGTCGACCGCGTCGTCGAGTGCGAGGTCCTGGGGCCGCTCACCGAGCTGGCTCCGGGCGACGCCGCGTCGCTGACGGTCGACGTCGCACTCGCCGCGCACGCATAGGACACGCAGGAGAGACATGACAGACGCGAGACACGAGGGCAGCACCGCGGTGGTCACCGGCGCGGCCCGGGGCATCGGGGAGGCCGTCGCCCGCCGGCTGGCGGCCCAGGGCGCCGGGGTCGTCCTGACCGACCTGTCCCCGGAGGTGGAGCAGTCGGCGGCGCGGATCCGCGCCGCCGGCGGACGCGCGGTCGCGGTGCGGGCCGACGCCGCCGACGAGGCGGACTGGCAGGACGTCGTCCGCACCGCCCGCTCCGCGTTCGGGCCGGTGGGAATCCTGGTCGCCAACGCCTACACGGTGGAGCTCGCGCCCGCTCACGCGACCTCGCCGGCCTCCTGGGAGCGCCAGCTTTCGGTCAACCTCACCGGTACGTTCCTGGGGGTGCGGGCGTGCTTGGAGGATCTGATCGGCCGGCGCGGCTCGGTCGTGCTGGTCTCCTCGGTGCACGCCTGGTTCGGATTGCCGGGCCGCCCCGCCTACGCCGCGACGAAGGGCGGACTCACCTCGCTGGCCCGGCAGTTGGCCGTGGAGTACGGGCCGGAGGTGCGCGTCAACTGCGTACTGCCCGGCCCCATCCTGACCGCGGCCTGGGGGGACGTGGGGGAGGAGGACCGCCGTGACAGCGTCGCCCAGACCGCCGCGCGGCGCTTCGGCGACCCCGACGAGGTCGCTTCCGTAGCGTCGTTCCTCGCTTCCACCGAGGCGTCCTACGTCACCGGGGTGAGCCTGCCGGTCGACGGAGGGTGGAGTATCTGCAAGGAATCGTCGTGAGGCACGGGAGAGGACGGACGTAATGGCTGCCTACTCGGAACGGGGAGTCCACGGTCAGACCGTGCAGCTGCTGGGCGAACGCGTGCTTTCCGGGCGCATCGCCGAGGGGGAGACGATCGACCTCGCCGTGCTCAGCAGCGAACTCGACCTGAGTCTCACCGCCATCCGGGAGGCGATCCGGGTTCTGGCCGCAAAGGGCCTGGTCGGATCGCGCCAGCGCAAGGGCACCTTCGTACGCCCCAGAGCCGACTGGAACCTGCTGGACCCCGACGTCGTCAAGTGGCAGGTCGCCGCAGGGGCGGGCGACATGTTCTTCCGCGACCTGGCCGAGCTGCGCGGCGCGCTGGAGCCGACCGCGGCCCGGCTGGCGGCCGAGCGGCGCACCGCGCGCGACATCGAGGAGCTGCGCGCCGCGGTGCAGGCGATGGCCGACACCCACGAGTCGTCCCCGGAGGAAGCCGCCGCCAGCGACCTGCGGTGGCACCGCGCGCTGCTGGTGGCCACCGGAAACGAGCTCTACACCCGCACCGACATATTCCTCGCCGCCGGCCTGATCGAGCGGGACCGCCTGGTGCACGCCGGATCCCACAAGGACCCGGTTCCCAGCCACACCTCGGTCACCGAGGCCATCGCGGCCGGGGATCCGGCTGCGGCAGAGAGCGCCATGCGCTCGCTGCTGGACCAGGCGGACGAGGACCTGTTCCGCGCGACCGAGGACGGCGCGTACGACGACGGATCGGAGAGACCCGCATGAGGATCACCCGTATCGAGACGTTCCTTGTCGCTCCGCGGTGGCTGCTGTGCCGCGTGGAGACCGACGAGGGCCTCGTCGGGTGGGGCGAGCCCGTGGTGGAAGGCCGCGCCGAGACGGTGCGCGCCGCCGTCCACGAACTCTCCGACCTGCTGATCGGCGAGGACCCCGCGCCGATCGAACACCACTGGCAGCGCCTTACCAAGGCCGCGTTCTACCGGGGCGGGCCGGTGCTCTCCAGCGCGGTGGCCGGACTCGACCACGCCCTGTGGGACATCGCCGGCAAGCGGCTGGGAGTACCCGTGCACCGGCTCCTGGGCGGGCCGGTCCGCGACCGGGTGCGCGTCTACGGCTGGGTCGGCGGGGACGACCCGGACCGCCTGCGCGACGCGGTCGCCGCCCGGGTGGAATCCGGGCTGACGGCGGTGAAGATGAACGCCGCCGGGGTCGTGAGCCGCTCGCCCACCGTCCGCGAGATCGACGGCGTCGTGGAGCGCCTGTCCCAAGTCCGCGAGATCCTGGGCGACGACCGCGACGTGGCGGTGGATTTCCACGGCAGGTTCACCACCGCCGCCGCCCGCCGCGTCCTGCCGCTGCTGGAACCCCTCCGGCCCATGTTCGCGGAGGAACCGGTGCTGCCCGAGTTCGGACACCTGCTCGGCGACGTGGTCCGCTGCAGCCCGGTACCCGTCGCCACGGGCGAACGCCTGTACTCCCGCAGCGACTTCCTGCCCGCCCTGCAGGCCGGCATCGCTGTGGCCCAGCCCGACCTCGCACATGCCGGAGGCGTTTCGGAAGTCCGCAGGATCGCCGCCCTTGCCGAGACCTACGACGCGCTGATCGCCCCGCACTGCCCGCTCGGCCCCGTCGCACTGGCGGCGAGCCTGCAAGTCGCCTTCGCCACCCCGAACTTCCTCATCCAGGAGCAGAGCATCGGGATCCACTACAACCGCGACGCCGAACTGCTCGACTACGTCGTGGACACCGGTGTCTTCGGGTTCGCCGACGGACACATGCACCGTACCGGCGCTGCGGGATTGGGTGTGCAGGTCGACGAAAAGGCCGTGCGGGCGGCCGATCGCGCGGGCCACCGGTGGCGGCCACCGGTGTGGACCCACGACGACGGATCGTTCGCCGAATGGTAGGGGGGACCGTGGACACGCCGGCCCGGCCGTGGACCCGGGAGCGCTTTCAACTGGGGGAAGGCCTGCGCTGGACCGAGTCCGGCCTGCTGGGGGTCGACATCCTCAGCGGCCGGCTCTTCGTCCTGGACACCGAGGCACCGGGGCGACCCGTACACACGGTGCTCCGGCTCGACCACCCCCTGGGCGCGGTGGCCCCGGTCCGCGGGGCGGCGGGGACGTTCGTCGCCGCCATGGGCACCGGGGTGGCGACGGTGGCTGCGGGCGCAGACGGCGCTGCCCGGGTGACGTGGCTGGCACGGCCCGAGGAGGGCGCGCCCGCGGCGATGCGCATGAACGACGGTTGCTGCGACCCCGCGGGGCGCTTCTGGGCCGGGTCGATGGCCTACGACGAGACCGTCGGCGCCGGTGCGCTGTACCGGGTGGACCGGGACCGGACGGTGCACCGCGTGCTGGAGGGCTACACCGTGCCCAACGGGCCCGCTTTCTCCCCGGACGGGCGGCTGATGTACATCGCCGACAGCGCCGACGGCCGTATCGACGTGTTCCCGGTGCGCCGCGGCGGCGAGCTCGGTGCCGGCAGGGTGTTCGCCCGCCTGACCGAAGGCGGCCCCGACGGCATGCAGGTCGACGGGGCCGGACACCTGTGGGCGGCGGTATGGGGGGCCGGGCGGGTGCACCGCTACGCACCCGAGGGGGAACTGGAGCGGGCGGTGTCCGTTCCGGCGGCGCAGCCCACGAGCGTCTGCGTCGTCGGAAACGCGCGGCCTCACCTGTTCGTCACCTCCGCCGCGATCGGCCTGGACCCGGCCGACGAGTACGACGGGGCGGTGTTCCGCCTGGCCGTCGACGTGCCCGCGCCGCCCGCCGCGGTCTTCGGAGGTGCCTCATGACCCGCCCCGTCGTGTGCGTAGGCGAAACCATGGCGCTGCTGGTCCCGGCCGGAGCTCTCCCGCTGGAGACGGCGCCGCACATGTCGGTGACGGCGGCCGGGGCCGAGTCCAACGTCGCCTGCACCCTCGCCGGGCTCGGGCACGCGGCGGCCTGGGTGAGCGCGGTGGGCGGGGACCCGTTCGGCCGGGTGGTCACGCGCACCGTGGCCGAGCGCGGTGTGGACGTGTCGGGAGTGCGCACCGACCCCGACCGGCCCACCGGGCTGTTCGCCAAGGATCCCGCGCCCACGGGGACGACCGTGCACTACTACCGCTCCGGATCGGCGGCGTCGGCCCTGGGCCCCGACATCGCCGACGCGCTCCCGATACGTGAAGCGGCGACGGTGCACCTGTCCGGGGTCACACCGGCACTGTCGCCGACCTGCGACGCCCTGGCGGAACGGCTGCTCACCGACCGCCGCCTGACTGTGAGTTTCGACGTGAACCACCGCGCCCGCCTGTGGGAGCCGGGGCGGGCGGCCGTGCGCCTGCTCGAACTGGCGCGCCTCGCCGACGTGGTCCTGGTCGGCAGGGACGAAGCCGAGGAGCTCTGGGGAACCGCCACCGCGTCCGAGGTGCGCGCTTTGCTGCCGGACGTCGGGTGCCTGGTGGTCAAGGACGCCGAGCACGGCGCGACCGAGTTCCGCGGCCACCGGCGGGCACACGTACCGTCCCCGGCTGTGGAGGTGGTCGAACCGGTCGGTGCCGGGGACGCTTTCGCGGCGGGTTACCTGGCGGGCGGGCTTCGCGGGCTGGATGCGGTGGGACGCCTGCGCCTGGGGCACCTGTGCGCCGGCCGGGTCCTGCGGACGGTGGGCGATCTGGCCGCCCCGCCGCGGGCGGGGCAGTGGGACGGTGTGCTGGAGGCTCCGCACGAGCGATGGGTCGAACAGGCGTCGGCGCTGCCGGCGGCGGCATGCGAGGGAGAGGAAGGAACGTGGGGGACGGACGGGAAGGTATGAGCGGCCGCGGGCTGGACGGGCTTTTCGGCGGCGGGCGGGTCATGGCCATTCTGCGGGGACTGCCCGCGGCGGACACCGTCGCCATGGCAGTCCGGGCCTGGGACCTGGGAATCCTCGTTGTGGAGGTGCCTGCCCGCGATCGGCAGGGGGTGCAGGCGCTGCAGGCGACCGTGCGTGCGGGTGCGGAGCGGGGGGTGCCCGTCGGCGCGGGCACCGTCGTCGACGCCGACCAGGTGCGCGAGGTGGCGGCCTGCGGTGCCGCTTTCACAGTGGCGCCCGGCTTCGATCCGGCGGTCATGGCCGCGTCGGAGGAGGCGGCGATGCCGCACCTTCCGGGTGTGGCCACGCCGACCGACGTGCAGGGGGTCGTGCGGGCGGGGGGACGCTGGGTGAAGGCGTTCCCGGCGTCGGTGCTGGGGCCCGAGTGGATCAGCGCGCTGCACGGCCCCTTCCCCGATGTCCGCGTGGTGGCCACCGGGGGCGTCGACGGCCGCAACGCGGGGAGATTCCTGGGCGCGGGAGCGAGCATGGTCGCGGTCGGATCGGCGCTCGGCGACCCCGCCCAGATTCCGCTCCTGTCCGAGCTGTGACGGTCGGGGCCGGTTGTGGGGCCTGTGCGGCATGTCGGGACTGCGCATACGTGCGGTCCCGGCAATGAACGCAAGCTTCACCGAATCCACCCGCACGGCACCGACGTGCACGGGGACCCCGGGACGCACCGGTGCAGGAGGGGTAGCGCCGGCGCGGACGGGCCGTGCAGCCTCCCCGCGCGGGCGAGCCGCCTCCGCACCGGTGTCGACGCCGCGCCGCTCCGCACCGCCGCCGAAGGATCCGTCCGCCGCTGGGCACCGCGACCGGAAGCGTCACGTCCGGTGGCGGTTGCGCGGGGTGTTCGGGGATGCGCAGCCGATGCAGGTGCGGGCCGTGGGGCGCGCAGTGAGGCGCGCCGCGGCGATGGGGCCTCCGCAGTCCTCGCACGTCCGGTACACGCCGTCGCGCAGTCGCTGGGCGGCCCGGTCGAGATCGGCGAGTTCGCCGTGCACGTGCTCCCGCATGGCCTGGAGCTGTTGGCGTTCGTAGGCGACCGTGGGCCCCTCGGGATCGTGCTCGTCGTCGGTGCCCGCCGATGCGGCCGCCTCGACGACGCCGTGCCACTGGCGCAGCAGGGATCGGGCCAGTCCCGCCGCTTCGGCTCTGGCCCGCCGAATGCGCTCCGCTGCCGCGCGGTCGTCCGTTCCGGGACGCTCGGGGGGATCCGCTGCTTCGCCCATAGTGCCGACCACAACGCCATCGGCGCGGTGGCTATTTCGCGAGCGGCAGCCGGGTCGGCGGCAGGCCGGCCGGCCTGCTCCGCGCCGCCGCGGTGGCCGCGGCGGGGCGCAGGGGCGGCGAACGGCTTCTCGCGACGAGCGGATCGCGGCGCGGGGGCTGAACGCAGCACAGGTGCCGCCCCATCGCCCGCGCGGGAAGCCCGGCGAGCAGCGTGTCGGTGGGGCACCGCGGGGAGCGCGCGGAGCCCGGGTCGGCGGTGTTCGCGCGGGGCGGGGTTCCGGTCAGCGGCGGGTACGGCCCGGGCTGCCCCAGCGCCGCATGATCGGGCGCTCCACGAGTACGTGCAGCAGCCATGCCGGCATCAGGCTCGTCGTGACGGTGTGCCCGGCCAGCGCCAGTACGTACGGCCATGACGCGGGACCGCCCGGAGGCGCGCCCCAGGTCGGCGACGTGCGCCCGATCCACCCGTACGCCACGACCAGCCAGTGCACCAGATACTGCGCGAAGGGGAGTCTCGCCCAGGAACACCATCGTGGGGCGGCTGAAGAAGCTGCCCCGGCCGGTGATGTCGGCGTTGGCGGCCGCCGCGACCAGGAAGCCCAGCGGCACGGCCGTGAGTGCGACGAAGCCGAGGTTGCCCGGCAGCATGGCCGTGGCCACGAGCGGCGCGGCCGGAAGCAGCAGCGCCACCGGGAACGGCAGCCGGAACCAGCGCCCGCGGATGACGATCAGCGCGATCACGATGCCCAGCACGAACTCCAGCATCCGCGCGGGCGGGAAGAAGGTCATGAACCACATGGCCTCCCAGAGCTGGCCGGTGCCCTGGTGGACCTCTCCGGACTTCGGGAGCAGGGCGGCCCAGCGGGACGGCCCGGATCGCCGCGTAGACGCTGCTGGAGAAACTGGTCGCGCGCCGCATCCCGCAGAATCTGTACTGCGTCTCCGTGCTGAACGTCGGCTCGCTGATCCTGGCGTCGGGCAGCGAGGAACAGCGCAGGACGCTGCTGCCGGCGATGGCGGCGGCCCAGCGCATCGCCTGCATCCTGTTCACCGAGCCGGGTAATGGATCCGACCTGGCAGGCATCACCACCAGCGCCGTCCGCGACGGCGACGGCTGGCTCATCAACGGACGCAAAACCTACAACCTCAAGAGCGCCTACGCCGACCTGGCCGCTCCGGCAGAGGCCTACCGCCTGGTTTCCGCCGAGTCCCTTCGCCTGGGCACCCCGGGTGAACTGTGGCTCGAAGCCGACTCCGCCGCCTGATCCCGTATCGGGTTCTCGCGCGAAACTCCAGTGATATGGAGCATTGCGGTATAGAGTGGTGCAGCCTGTGACTCTGTCTATCGAGAGGGACGGCATGAAGGTCACCTGGAAGCAGGTCGCCGCCTGGCGGATGCGGCGCCAGTACATGGAGCCTCGTGCCGAGCACGGCGCACGGCAGATCGTCAGCCGACTGGCCGGTGTCCAGGCCCAGGTCTGGAGTTCCGCCGAGGCGGCCGTGGCGCTGCGGCAGTCGACACCCGACAGGGACAGCGTCAACCGGGACATCGCCGACGGCGCGCTGATGAAGACGTGGGCCATGCGCCAGACGCTGCATCTGCTGCCACCGAGTGAGGCCGGTGCGTACCTGTCGCTGATGGCGTCAGCGGGCAGTTGGCTCAAGCCGTCCTGGCAGCGGGCCTCCGGCGTCAGTCCGGACCAGATCGACGCACTGACCGACGAGGTGGGCGCGATCCTCGAAGGGGGAGCGGTGCTCACCCGGGACGAGCTGGTCACCCGGCTCGTGGCGGACCAGCGGTTCGCGGGCATGGAGGAACGCCTGCGGTCGGGGTGGGGCTCGGTGCTCAAGCCGCTGGCCTGGCGCGGAGTGCTCTGCCACGGCCCCAACCGCGGCAACAAGATCACGTTCACGTCGCCGGCGAGCGTGTTCGGGTCGGATTGGAAGCGGATTCCCGACGCCGACGAGGCCGCACCCGCCGTGATCTCGGCGTATCTGGGGGCCTACGGCCCCGCCACCCCTGACGCGTTCGACCGGTGGCTGACGCTCAACAGTACAAGCAAGCCGCGATTGCGCCGCTGGTTCGCGGAGATGGACGACGTCCTCACCGAAGTCGACGTCGAAGGCCGTACGACGGTGATGCTGAAGGAGCACGCGGACGAGCTGGCCGACATTCCCCCGTGCACGGGAGTCCGGCTGCTCGGCGGATTCGACCAGTACCTGCTCGGACCGGGCACCAAGGACGACGCGCTGCTGCCTGCGGAGCACCGTTCCGCGGTGAGCCGCGCCGCCGGATGGATCTCCCCGATCGTCGTACGGGACGGCGTCGTCGCCGGTGTGTGGGAGATCGACGGCGAGGAGGCGGTCGTGGCGCCGTTCCCCGGCAGCGACCCGCTGCCGGAAGGGGAACTCGAAAACGAGGCGGCGCACGTGGCGCGCGCGAGCGGTCTGAGCCGACTGTCGGTCCGGGTCAAATGAGGGGACGGGCGCGGTAGAGATCGCGCAGCGGCACGTCGACGGCGGCGTGCGGGAAGATCCGCGGTTCGCCGTTCACGTCGACGAAGGTCCCGCGCAGTCCCGGCTGGTATGCGACGACGTCGTTCAGCGCGGCGACGAGCGCGTCCGGCCGCAGCGGTCCGCCCAGGTCCAGGATCAGCGGGATGGTATGGGTGAGCGCGCCGTGGTCGGCCGGCTCGGCGGCCCGGGGGTGGCGGCGCTGCTCGGCGCGTTGCACACCGGAGCGGTGCAGCTGCTGCTCGGCGCCGGCGGCGGTGCTGACGGCCTACGCCGCCGGCCGTTCGGGCTACGCGCCCCGCAGGGAAGCCTGGAAGAACTGCTCGCGGGCATCGCGGCCGATGTGCTGGGAGCGACCCGAGTCGTCCGTGACGACTCCTTCTTCAGCCTGGGGTGCGACTCCGTGCGCGCGGTGCAGCTCGCCGAGGCCCTCAGCGAACACCGCCACCGGGCGGCACGCCGCACGGCCGTCCCGCCGTGCGGCTAGTTCTCGCTTCGCGGGGAGGATGCGCCGGGCTTCGTCCCGTCCAGATGCCCCTGCCGTCGCAGCCGGTCGATCCAGGACTGAGCCGTATAGCGCGGCACCTGACAGTGCTGCGCGACCTTTCCGACGCTGCCCGTCTCCTGGAACACCGCGGTCACCTGGTCCGGGTCGGGCATCTTCCGGTACGGGCGCCCGGTGCTCTCCTGGGCGACGGAGGCCCGGGGACGGGACTCGCCCGAAGCGTCGCCTGCGGACGCCGACCGGTCCGCGATGCCGCTCAGCGCTTGAGCAAGCATCTCGAAGTCGATGTTGAGTGCGGCTTGTGCGGGAAACTCGCCATTCTCCGAGGTGCGGACGACGAGTTCCACAATCCGAGGCGTGCCATTGGCACTGCTCTCCATCACCGCGGTGATCGTCGACGGCGTATCCCCGGCGTCACCGCTGGACGTCTCGACGGTAATATTCCATGGTCAGGAGCGGGGTCGGGAGAATCCTGCGTCGTATTTCGGTCGACGGTGATCATGCGATTCGCGGTGCGGCGAACGTAAGGGTGTTCTGCGATTCCGTGCACCGATGATCTTCATGGGATTTCGGAGGCGCCCCACGCGGCGACGAGCCGGTCGCTCTTCGGCCGAAGGGTCAGGTTCTCGGCGGTTTTCCAGTCCTCCGGTGCGTGAATTCGTAGTGTACTGATGACGAACAAGCTCACCGCGGTGCTGCCGACTCTCGGTGAAGCCGGGACGACCATCGCTGACGCATGTCGCCTTCTCTCCGGCAGGCGTACTCGCTGAAGCGCCGCACTGTAGAGTGGCGAGCGCCTACCTCGCGGGTCTTGTCCAACAGGACCGGACGCAGGGTAGAAAATCGACGAAGCGCATGCCCTTCCCCGCTCATGTGTATACATGTAGTCTTTATCGTATAACCTGACCTCCTCTAACGGCAGTCGAGGCGGTTCTCCCCCTGGTCGGAGCGCTGCCCCCGCGGCGTGTTCCGCGACGGCCGGGCCCGTGCGGTGATATCCGTGGACCCTGGTCGACCGCGGCACTCCCGCGGATGGCGACTCCGCCCGGCGACCGTATCCGCGGCGGGTGCGACGAACGCGTCCGCGGCGGCGCCTCGGGCGCGTCGCTTCCGACCGAGGCGCCGGGAGCCGGGTCCGCACCGACTCGACCCATGACGAAACACGGGGAACCGCTTGCTGACTTTCCGAGAACACGCGCACACGCATCCGCGTCGGTGGAGGTGAACTGCGGTGAGCCGCCACGTTCAGATCACGTTCGACTGCGCCGACCCGACCGGGATGGCCGAGTTCTGGAGCACGGCACTCGGCTACCGGGTGCAGGGACCGCCCGGCGGCTACGAGACGTGGGAGCGTTTCCTGGACGCGATGGACCTGCCGCCGGAGAGCCGCAACGATGCCTCGGCGGTGGTCGACCCGGACGGCTTCGCACCGCGGCTGTTCTTCCGGCGCGTGCACGAGGGAAAACGGGCCAAGAACCGCGTCCACCTCGACGTGCGGGCGGCCCCCGGGCTCGACGGCGACGAGCGGATGGCCGCCCTGGAAACGGAGGCCGAGCGGCTCGTCTCCCGTGGCGCGACCCGCATTCAGCGCTACGACCCCGCCTCCACGCTGGAGGCCGGGCACATCATGATGGCCGACCCCGAAGGCAACGAGTTCTGCCTCGACTGACCGACCGACCGGCCGCGGGCGCGGCGCCCGCGGCCGGATTCAGCCCGGGTGATCGGCGATCATCGCGGCGAACTCCGCGGGAGTGGCCAGGCGGACGGCCGAGGTCACCGAGGCGGTCTCGATGGAGTCCCCCACCCGCGGCCCCTCCACACCGGCCCCCGATTCACTCGCCCGGGAGCGTGGCGTAGACCGAGAGGCCGCTGCCCGAACGGGAGGTGATGCCGAGTTCTCCCGCGTGAGAAAGGACGATTCGGTCGACAAGTGCCAGCCCCAGACCGTGGCCCGCCGGCCCGGTCCGGCCGGCGGATACACGTCCCGCTCCCCGCAGGAACGGTTCGCGCAGACGCTGGACGGTCTCGCCGTCATGGTCCGCGCCGGTGTTCTCGACCCTGAGCACGCATCGATCCGCCGCTGCACCGCGCCCGGTGGCGACCCACACGCGGCCCGCCTCGTCCGGATTGTGCCGGACGGCGTTCTGGACCAGGTTGGAGGCGACCTGAGCGAGCAAGGTGGCGTTTCCGGCGGTGCGCGCGGGTTCGAGCAGACTCTCGACGACGACTCCCGACCGCGCCGCCTCTGCAGCCTGCTCGGCGACGGCGGTGTGCGCGATCGCCGCGAGGTCGACAGGACCGTGCTCGGCCGGTCCGTCGGCTTCCGCCAGGTGCAGCAGCGCGTCGACGAGCGCAAATGAGCGCTGGTTCGTCTCGGTGAGCCGGTCCAACAGCTTCCGGTCTGCCCGTTCGTCGGGGCGTGGGAGGCGACGTCGAGCAGCGTCGCCGTCACTGCGAGCGGAGTCCGCAGCCCGCGCGACGCGTTGGCGGCGAAGCGCTCCCGTGCTGTGAAGCTCTCCTGGAGACGGTCGAGCATCGCTTCGAAGGAGTCCGCAACCTGGCGGAACTCGTCGTTGCGCCCCGAGAGCCGGATGCGGTGGTCGAGGGCTCCTGCGGCCGCTGTATCCGGCCGGCAAGCAGCCAACCGCCCACCATCCCCACGAGCGCCAGCCCGGCGAGCAGATAGCCGGAGATGCTCAGCAGGGTACGCAGGATCACCTCGCGTGAGGCGATCGGCCCCTGATACTGCGGGTTGGCCGTAAGGCGACCGGAATCTACGCGGTGACGATAACGATCGATACGGTGCAGTGCCCGAGGCGGGAGAGCGGTTCAGCTCCGTTCGGCTCCCGTGAGGCGGGGCAGTGCAGTGACCGGGGCCGGCAGCAGGAGGCCCGGGTCCGCGCCGGTGCCTGGATCGATCCCCAGGAGCAAGAGATCACCTTCGGCGCCTTCACCGAGCTGTGGTGGGTTCAGGTGCGCCTGGCCGACAACACCCGGGCCACGTACCGCTCCTACCTGGATTCCCACATCCTGCCGCAGTGGCGGCGCTGGCCGCTGATCGCCGTCTTCAGCCACCACCTGGAGGTCCAAGGCTGGGCCGACCGCCTGTACGAAGGTCGTGGAGAACGGCGCGAACACCGAGGAGACCGTGGATACGGCTCGCAGGGCGGACAGTTGCGCCGCGGCAACTTCGGCCCCCGGTTCTGGCGCCCGGCTTGGGACGGGAGCTTGGCCTCAGGACCTCGCGATCTGGAACAGCCCTGCGCGGAAAGCGTCGATGTCAACCTCCACACCGGACGCCACCCGCATCTGAAGGCCGCTCACCGCGCAGACGATGAGTTCGGCCCGCTGCTGGGCCGCCGAACCGGGATCGCCGGAGGTCCGGTCGATCGATCGGGCCAACCACCGGCACACCCGGACGTGTCGCTCGGCGATCATCGACTGCAACCGGGCCGAACTCGTCCCCTTGGCCCACACCTGGCTGCTGATCTGGCTGCGGCGCAGGGTAGTGGCAGCTGCCACCAGCGCGTTCATGGCCTGGTCAAGCGGCACGGGCTCACTATCGCTCGGATCATCGAAAAGGACGCCGAGCGCGCTCTCGCACGTCGCCATCACGACCGCGTCCTTGTTGTCGAAGTAGCGGTAGACCGTCCCGGTCGCGACGCCGGACGCCTCTACGATGTCGGCCATCGACGTATCCGAGAACCCCTGTTGAGCGAACAGTGCCGCGGCGGCCTCGAGGATTGCCTGCCGGCGGTCGCGGAGGTGCTGTTCGGTCAACTTCGCCATGGCGCTGCTGCACTCCTCACGGAATCGATCTCACGAAGACCGGTGGGCGGGTGTGGCATCCACATTTTCTCACCGCCCCGGCGTGGATCCCAGTGAACGGTGCCCGTCGGTGACCGCGGAGATCGGTTGCCACGCATCGGCTCGTGTCCTGCGTCTGAAATCCGTTTTATAAGTGTAGGCCTCGTGGATGGCGAAGACGGGTCGGACGAAGAGGGCCGAGCCCGCCCCCGCTCCCCGCCGTGAATCGGCCAGGCCGGACGTGCGCAGCTGGGCCGCCAGGCGGCGGATCACCACCGGGTTGGTGTTGACCTGGCGCGTGCACCCGGCCTTCTTCACTCGCGGCAGGGCGGGCTCCCAGCTGGCATCCCCATGTCGTCGAGCACGCCGCTGCGGGCGCCGTCCGCAGCCTCGGCACTGTCGACCTCGAAGAAGTGGGTCATCACATAGTCCCCTTGGCATCCAGGTCAGCGGCGGGGGAGAGGTTCCTCCGTCGGCGAGCTGGTCGCGTCGAGCCTCGCTGAGCTCATCCGGCTCTTCCTGGCTGCTAGCCTCAAATCGCTGATGAATGAACGCTCATTCTGCGCGGGGCGGGCCGGGACGGCGGGCGGATGCGTACCCGCTCCGGCAACGGGGCCGTGACCCCGGAGTACCGGACTGTGCCTGCGGAGAAACACGGGCTGTGACAGATCCAGCCGGCCTATCCAGGAGGTACGCATGGCTCTTTTCGGTATAGGGCTTGATTCAGGGTTCAACGGAGTGGAAGAGAGTCCGGGCGACTCCGATCAGTTGGTCTCGGACGCGCGAATGGCAGATCGCGCCGGACTGGACGTGGTCACGGTGACCGATCACCCGTACCACGGCGGGCAGTTGGACGCCTACGCCACGCTCGGATTCGTGCTCGGGGCGACGACCAGCGTGGCCGGAGTGGTGACCATGACCAACCTTCCGTGTCGGCCGGCGCCGACGCTGGCCAGGACCGTCAGCGGACTGTCCGCCCTGTCCGGCGGCCGGATCAAGCTGGGAATCGGCGCGGGCGTTTTTTGGGACGACATCGTCAGGCTCGGGGTCGAGCCCCGCACACCGGCCGAGGCGGTGCGCATGCTCGCCGAGGGCATCACGTTGCTCAAGGCACTCACCGGCGGCGGGGACCCGGTGACTTTCGACGGCGAGTTCTACCAGGTCGATAAGTTGGCGCCCGCTCAGGTGCCCACGCCGCCGATCTGGAGCGGGTCCATGGGGCCCGCATCGCTTGCGGTCACCGGAAGGCTCGCCGACGCCTGGATGCCGGCCGGCGCCCAGAATTGGCGTAGCGACCCGGTTGCGGAAAGTCGGGCGGTGATCGACAAGGCCGCGGTCGCGGCGGGCAGGGACCCGTCCGATATCGCCACCGTCCACAACGTGTTCGGGACCATCACCGACACCCCGGTCGATGCCACTCGCAGTGTCGACAGCAACGGGATCCCGTGGCTGAGCGGCACGGTCGAGCAATGGACCGAGGAACTGGTGTCCGCGATCGACGATTACCGCGCGGACGGTTTCGTGTTCTTTTCGGGCGCCGACGCCGCCGACGAGAAGGAGGCGGCCCATTCCCGGTGGGCTCACGAGATCGTGCCCGCCGTGCGTGCGGCGACAAGCGCCGGGTGAGCACGGAATCGTGCCGCACAGACGCGTGCACCCGGTCCGATCGCAGCAGATGCAGGCCGCCGATGATTCCAGCCGGCCTGTACGCCGGAGCGAGGTCGACCCGGTCGTAGCTTCCACCGACCCGGCAGCTCACAACCATCCGCTCATGACAGAAAGTCAGGGGAATGACGTCTTCAGTCGATCCCATTCGGGAGTTGGCCCGTCAGCTCGCTGAGAGATGGGGAAGCAACCGCGTCCATCTGCACGGAGACCGTGAGTACGCTGAGGCGTCGCGATTGTGGAACGCCGCCGTGGCGGTGCGTCCCGCACTGGTCGTACGTCCCCGCAGCAGCGCGGAGGCCGCGACCGCGGTCACCCTGGCCCGGGAGTCCGGCGTCGGCCTCTCCGTGCGCGGCGGTGGCCACGACTGGGCCGGCCGCGCGCTGCGCGAGGAAGGACTCGTCCTCGACCTCGAACATCTGCGCGACGTGCACATCTCGGGCGACACGGCCCTGTTCGGCGGCGGAAGCCGCGCCGCCGACGTCGTGACAGCCGCCGCGCCGCACGGCATGAACCTCGCCACAGGCACCGCCGGTGTCGTCGGCATGGCGGGGCTCTCCCTCGCCGGAGGGTACGGCCCGCTCACCGGCACGGCCGGCCTGGCGGCCGACAACCTCCTCGGCGCCGAGGTCGTCCTGGCGGACGGCAGCCTCGTCTCGACCGACGACGATCCCGAACTGCTGTGGGCGCTGCGTGGCGGAGGCGGCAACTTCGGCGTGGTCACATCAATGCGCGTCCGCCTCCACTCCGACCGCGGCCTCGTCGGCGGCACGATCGTCTTCGACCGGCACGAGGCGCAGACCGTACTCGCCCGCTACGCGGAATTGATCGACGGCGCACCTGACGGACTGAACGTCCTGATCGAGATGACCTGGATGCCCGACATCGGAGCCTGCCTCCTCGCCGTGCCCACCTGGTCGGGTCCGCCGCAGGAAGCGGACACCGCGCTCGCCGCCGTGGAACGACTGGGCACGCCGGTGGCCAACACCCTCGCTCCGACGTCCCAGAAAGAGCTGCTCGCACAGTTCGATCAGCACGTCCCCAACGGAATGCACTGGGACATTCGCACTCGCACCGTCGCCACTCTGACGCCCGAACTCATCGGGCTGCTCTCCGCCCGGATGGAAGCGCGCCCAGGGCCGGGAGCGGGAATCGGGCTGCGCCCGCTCCACGGGGCCGCCGCACGTGTCGGTACCGATGACACCGCCTTCGGTCAGCGCGAGAGCCACGTCGTACTCGAGATCTCTGCCGGGCGTGGGCCGGACGAGGACCCGGAGCCGTACCGGAAGTGGGTCGACGGCGTGAGCACTGACGTGGCACCCCACGCCCTCCCCGGCGGCTACCCGAACTTTCTCGCCCCGGGGCAGCACGAGCAGATCGCCCACGCCTACGGCACCCACGCGGATCGGCTCGTGGCCGCCAAAGACGCCTATGACCCGGATCGCGTTTTCACCGCCACCCCGCTTCCCTTGCCCGACGTGCCCGCGTAGCGCTTCAGACCCGTCATGTTCCCCGCAGTCCCGCACGTGGTTCGGTCGGACCGGGGCCCTCCGGAGCCGCTCCGGGCGGATTGCCCCGGCCCCGCCGACCGAGCCGTGCAGACGTGAGGCCGGAGGTCGATCGCCGGCGGCGCTGTGGGGCCGATGGTGGTTGTCATGGGTGTTGCAGGTCGCCAGAGCCCCTGCGGCACGGATCGGGATCACTCCACGTCAGCCCGTACGGGGCTGAATCGCGGGAACCCCAGGGCTGAAACATCTGCAGAGCAGAACGATCACGTGGATCGTCCGCGTGATCTTCCGATGAGGAATGTGAGAGGAACGCAGAAATGAGCGAGCACAGCCACTCGAGGGTCTCCGCACCAGGTTCTTCGTGGGCACTGGTGACCGGTTCGACAAGCGGAATCGGTCATGCGACGGCAGTCGGCCTGGCCGCGGACGGGTACTCGGTCATCGTCACGGGTCGTGATCGGGACCGGGCCGCCGAGACGCGCCGATCCGTCGAGGCCGCCGGTGGCCGCGCCTTCGATCCGGTTGCCGACCTCGGCGATTCCGCAGCGGTGCGCGGTCTGGTGGCGCAGGTTCGCGACGTCATCGACGGACCGCTCGACGTCCTGGTGCACAATGCCGGGGGAGGGGCTTTCGCGCCGACCGAGTCCACTCCGGAAGAGACGTATGACGCGGCCTTCAACCTGCACGCCAAGGCGCCGTTCATGCTGACGGGCGCCTTCGCCCCGGCGATGGCCGGACGCGGTCGAGGAGCCATCGTCAACGTGGGGAGCTTGAGCACCTCGATGGCCGCTGCCGGCACGGCCGCCTTCCAGGCCTCGAAGGCGGCGCTGTCCATGATGACCAAGTCGTGGACCGCGGAATACGGTCCCCGCGGAGTGCGGGTCAACTCCGTCGATCCCGGGTTCATCCTCAGCCCGGCGAACGAGGGCATCCGCGATATGTACGGGACCTACCTCGCCTCGCTGCCTGCCGGACGTGGCGGAGCCCCCGAAGACGTCGCGAACGCTGTCCGGTTCCTCGTGTCACCCGAGGCTTCCTACATCAACGGCGCGACGCTCACTGTGGACGGCGGAAAGACCGCGGTCGTGCCTATGTGACCCGTAGCGGAGACCTTCGCCCGGGCGAGGAAGGCGGCCGCGGCGGCGCCCTTCTCGTCGCCCCGTGCCTCGTTGCAGGTCAGGCGGGAGAACCCGTCCACGGCGGAGTGGAGGTAGACGTAGCCGCCCCGCCGCCCCGCCGCCCCGGCGCCCCGCTGCCCCGGCGCTCTCGGCCCGGTCGGCCGCTCGTGTCCGGGCGGAGTCGCGGCCGTGCACGCGCCATTCCCCGCCGTCGGGGATGCGGCCGACCTCTTGGCGGGAGTGGCTGCAGCAGGTGTGGGCCGACGAGGCGATCGTCGAAGCCGTCGAGTTGGCCAGCCCTCATTTGGTTCGACGCGTCGACGCGGTGTGTGCCGGGCACGTCGTCCGGCCGCGCCGCGTGCGGCGCGCGGTGGGGGCGGTAGTCCGCTACCTGCTGCGTATGCACAGCAGGGCCACGCCGTTCGGGCTCTTCGTCGGCGGGGCCCCGATGCGCATCGGGGCCCATGCCGGAGTCCGGACCCAGGAACCAGGCTCGGCGGCGGCACGTCCCGACTCCGCCTGGCGCGCCGGCCTGTTCCCGCTGTCGGCGGACGGCATGATCGTCGCCGCATCCATGTCCCTGCTCAGCGACGCCCGCCAGGGCCGGCGCGGGGGAGCGCTGCCCTGGCCCCTGCTGATCGTCGGCAGTGCCGCGTCCCTGGCCGCCAACGTCGCAGTGGCCGGCCAGCAACCGGATCGCAATCACCCCGAACCCCGCGCCGTGCAATAGAGCCTCGAACCCGCCGCGCCGCCCGCGGAGTCGCCCGGCGCCGGAGCACGGCCAGCCTCCTCGCGGAAAACTACCCGAAAGGGTAACGCGACGGGCAGCAGCATTTCCTTAGGCTTTGGTCAGCAACCCGGAGCTTGCGCTTTGCGAGCCGGCAGGAGGGCCGTCCACAGCGGATATCGACTGGCGGGGCGCAGCCATGCCGTGTCGACGCAATGCCATCAGAGGAACGAGGAAGGTGATCCGGTGTACAGCCTCCACAAACTGCTGTGGGATATCCGCAAGGACCCGGACCTGGCGGAACGGTACCTCGCAGACCCGGACCCGATACTCGATTCCTACGGTATCGCGGGCGGAGACCGCGCGGCTATGCGCGGACTCGACTTCAAAGCCATGCACGAGCGCGGGTTCAACCCCTACCTGATCTATTTCTGCGCGATCCAGTTGAAGGTTGACCGTGCTGACTACTACGCCCAGATACGGGGGGAGAAGAACTGATGGCCGAGACCACCGGACGTGTCGTGGGTGCCTTTACCGCTTCGCACTCACCCGGCATCACGGCATGGCCCGAACGTGCGGAGCCCGCTAAGCGCGAGGCGGTGGAATCGGCGTTCACCGAGGTTCAGAAGCGAATCGACGCACTCGCGCCCGACGCGATCATCGCCGTATCCGTCGAGCATTTCACCAATTTCCACCTGGGAAACCTCCCGGCGTTCGCCGTCGCGACGAGCGACTCGTATCTGGGGCCGGTCACCAAGGAAATGGGGGAATTCCTCAACGTCACGCAGCGCCAGTACCCCGGACACTCCGTACTCGGCCGGCACGTGTACGAGTTCGCCCTGCAGGCGGATTTCGACCCCGCCCTGGTGGAAGGCGGACTGGAGTTCGACGAGAATTTCTGCGTCCCCTTCAAACACCTCGATCCCGAGTCGAAATACCCCCTCGTGCCCATCATCGTCAACGGGGTCAACCCGCCCTGGCCGACCGTGAGCCGCTGCCACGACTTCGGACGGATGATCCGCCGCGCGGTCGAGGCGCAGACTGAGGCCCAGCGGGTGGTCGTCGTCGGCACGGGCGGCCTGTCCCACTGGGTGGGCCTTCCGGAGTCGGGCAAGGTCAACGAGGAGTTCGACCGCGAATTCATCGACCGGTTCGAGAACGCCGACGAGAACCGCCTCCTCTCCTACACCGCCGAGGAGATCGACGCCGCCGGAAACGGCGCCCACGAAATCCGGACGTGGCTCGTGGCGGCGGGCGCGGTCCAGGTGCCGTTCGACGTCCTGGCCTACGAGCCGGTTCCCGAGTGGCTCACCGGGACCGCGGTCGCGGCCGCGCGGCTGTAAAACCCGTCCGTGCCCCCGAGTTCGCCGTTCAACACCGAGTAGAAGGTGAGTGACCCCATGATCAGCAGACTTCCCAAGGTGACCGGTCGCGACATGCGCGGCGTCATGGCCTATCCCCCTACCCCCGCGCTCCCGGGAGCGGACCTGGTCGATGCCGAGAACACGGTGAATCTCGAAGAGACCGAGCGCATGATCCGGTCCCTCATCCGCGACGGGGTGGACGCGATCGCCACCAACGGCACGCTCGGCGAGATGCACACGCTGACCCTGGACGAGTGGAAGGCCTACGCCTCCTGCGTCGCCGAGACTGCGCAGTCGGAGAACCCCGACTTCCCCGTCTTCGTCGGCGCCACCACGCTCAACACCCGCGACACCATCGAGCGGATGCGGTTCCTGGCGGACCTCGGAGTCACCGGGACCCTGCTCGGCCGCCCCATGTGGGGGGACATGGTCGCGCCGATCATGGAAAGGTTCTACCGGCAGGTTGCCGAGGCGGTGCCCGAAATGGCCATCGTCGTCTACGACAACACGGCCGCCTTCGGGGGTGTCATCCCGCGCTCCGTCTACCGCACCCTCGTGGAACTGCCCCAGGTGGTGGCGGTCAAGTACGCCGGAGGCGCTTCGGTCGGGTTCCGCTACCACAACGACATGGCCCACACGCAGACGAGCTTCCCCCTGATGCCGATCGAGACCGACTGGTTCCCGGCCTGGGAGATGTACGGCGAGGACCTGGTCGGAATGGCGTGGTCGTCGACCACCGCCATGGGACCGGCTCCCGTCCTCGCACTGCGCGACGCCCTGCGCGAGGGGCGCACCGAGGACGCCCGCTGGCTGACGGAGCGCCTGCGGTGGGCCCACGAGCCTTTCATCGTCGGACAGGACTTCTTCGAGTTCGCGAAGTACAACGTCCCCCTCGAGAAGATCCGCGTCAACGCCGCCGGTTACATGGACGTCGGCAAGAGCCGGGTGCCCTACACCGAGGACCTCGTTCCCGAGGCCCACCACAAGACGACGCAGGAGCACGTCGAGCGCTACAAGCAGATCACCGCCGAAATCGAGGCGCATCTGGGCGCCTCCTCGTCCCGGACCGCCGAGAAGGTGTGAGCCATGGCGACGCAGCCCACAGGTACCGGCGTCGAAGCGGGCCTCGAAGGCATCAGAGACGGCATCGCCGAAGGGCGGTTCCCGGCTCGGGTCTTCAACGACCAGGAGATCTTCGACATCGAGCAGCACCGCGTGTTCTCCAAGGCCTGGTGCTTTCTCGCCCACGAGTCCGAGATCCCCAACCGCGGTGACTACGTCACGCGCTATATAGCGAACAACAACCTCATCGTCGCCCGCGCCGAGTCGGGGGAGATCCACGCCAGTCTCAACATGTGCCGCCACCGCGGCAACATGATGTGCAAATCCGAGATGGGCAACGCCTCCCACTTCCGCTGCTCGTATCACGGATGGGTCTACAAGAACTCCGGAGAGCTCGTCGGGGTCCCCTACATGAAGGAGGGTTACGGGGGCAGGATCGACAAGCGCGACTGGGGCCTGGTCAAAGTACGTACCGATACCTACGCGGGCCTGCTGTTCGGAACGCTCGACCCGGACGCGCCGCCGCTGGACGAGTACCTCGGGGGGTTCCAGTTCTACCTGGACCTCTACCTCAAGCAGGGCTCCTCCGGCAGCGAGGTGCACGGTCCCCCCGACCACTGGGTGACGGAGACCGATTGGAAGATCGCCGCCGAGAACTTCTCGGGCGACGGCTACCACACCCCGGTCGCCCACCAGTTCGGGTTCAACCTCGGCTACTTCGCCTCCTCGGGCTCGACGCACGGCCAGGGCTGGGCGGCGAGCATCCCCGGGAAGGGGCACGGCATCGGGCTCGGCCACACGCCGGGCTTCCCGCCCTTCGCCGGGTTCCCCGAGGAACTCGCCGAGGAGATGCGGCACAGCCTGTCGCCGCAGCAGGTCGAGGTCTTCTCCCAGACCCGGACCGCGGTCGGAACCGTGTTCCCCAACCTGTCCTTCCTGATGCAGCCGTTCAGTGTCATACCGGGGCAGACGGGCGTGCGGTTCGTGACTATGCGGCTCTACCACCCGATCGGTCCGGGCAAGACCGAGATGTACTCCTGGTGCCTGGTCCCCAAGGACGCCTCGGAGGAGTACAAGCGGGAGGCCTACCGCGCCTACACGCTCGCCTTCGCCCAGGCGGGGACCTTCGAGCAGGACGACCTGGAGAACTGGGCGCGCGTGACCCGTTCCGCCGGGTCGACCATGGCCAGAAACATCGAGTTCCCCTACGTCATGGGCATGGAAAGCCCCCGGGACCCCGACTTCCCCGGGCCCGGGCACGTGGTCACGCCCTACGTCAACGACTCCAACTTCCGGAACCTGTGGTCCCGGTGGTCCGACTACATGACCGGGCGGGTGTGATCGGCATGGCATCGACGAAACCGGACCGCGACACCGTTTTCGACGTCGCCGACTTCCTCTACCGGGAAGCCCGCGCACTCGACGAACGCCGTTTCCGGGACTGGCTCGACTGCCTGACGGACGACGTCCGCTACGAGGTGCCGCTCCGGGTGACCCGCGAGGACCAGGCCGAGTGGGAGGTCTCCCCGACGTCCAGGATCTTCGACGACGACAAGCAGACGCTCACGCTGCGGGTCGAGCGGCTGGAGACGGACTTCGCCTGGGCGGAGCAGCCGCCGTCACGCGCGCGCCACTACGTCGCCAACGTCGTGGCCGACCCCGGCGAACGGGAGGACGAACTCGTCGTGTCGTCGAACTGCCTCATCTACCGGAGCCGAGGCGACAGCATCGAACCGAACTTCTACTCGGTCGCCCGCACGGACACGGTCCGCCGCGTGGACGGCGGACTGCTGCTGGCGCGGCGCTACGCCGTGCTCGACCAGTCCGTCATCAACGGGCACAACCTGTCGATCCTCCTCTGACCAGAACCAAGGAGCGCAGCTATGAATGAAGCCGTTCCCACACCAGAGGCGGAGAACCCCGACGACGGCGAGGTTCTCCACTACCCGCGCGACAGAGGCGGCGACGGCCCCATCGTCGTGGCCAACGAGTTCGTCGACGTCGTCGTACGCAAAGTCCACACCCGCAACGGGATGCGGCTGGAGATCTTCTCGCCCAAGCACAACACCTGCGTCCGCTTCGACGCGGTCGCGCTGGACTGTCTGAGCTACCAGGAACCGGAGTTCATCACGTCCCTGCTGGCGCGGAGCCCGGCACCGTGAACGGGGGCCTGCAAGGACTGAGCATGCTGGTCACCGGGGGCGGATCGGGTATCGGGCAGGCCGTCTGCCGGCGCTACCTCGCCCTCGGGGCCCGCGTCACGGTGCTGGAGCGATCCCACGAGCACGCCGACGCGCTGCGCCGCCTCGGCGGCGACCTCCTCCGGGTAGTCGTCGGCGACGCCATGGACGGCGACTCCCTGGCCGAGACGCTGGCCGCCGCGCGCAACGACGGCGGCGGCCTCGACCACCTCACCGCCTGTGTCGGGGTCTTCGACAACTACGTGTCTGTGCGCGACCTCACCGCGGCCGAGTTGGAATCGGCGGGTGAGGAAATGTGGCGCACCAACGTCCTCAGCTCGCTGAAGGCGGTCAACGTGTGTTATGAGGCGCTGAAGGCGGCCCGCGGCTCGGTGACGCTGACGCTGTCGGAGTCGGCGTACCGCCCGCGTGGCGGCGGCGTGCTCTACGGCAGTTCGAAGTGGGCGCTGCGGGGAGTCGTGGACCACCTCTCGGCCGACCTCGCACCGGAAGTCCGGGTCAACGGTGTCGCGCCGGGCGGGACCGGCGGCACGCGCTTCGGCGGACTGCGGTCGCTCGGCCAAGATTCGACGGCGGACCGGATAGCGGGGCGCGACGAACGCATCGCCCGCAGCAACGTCCTCGGAGTCACGCCGCGGCCGGAGGACCACAGCGGCGCCTACGCCTATCTCGCCGATCCGAGCGCCGCCCGGGTCGTCACCGGGATCGTCATCAACACCGATGCCGGGAGTGCCGCATGAGCGTGACCGGAAGGGCCTCCAACGGGGCCGAAGCGGTCGGGGCGACGCTCGCCGCCTGCGGGATCGACACCGTCTACGGGGTCGTGGGCAGCGGCAACTTCGTCGCCACCGACGCGCTCGTCCGAAGCGGGGCGCGGTTCGCCGGCGCCCGCCACGAGGCGGGTGCCCTGGCCATGGCCGACGCGCACTGGCGCACCACGGGGCGGATCGCCGCCTGCAGCGTCCACCAGGGGCCGGGCCTGACCAACACCCTGACGGCACTCGCGGAGGCCGCCAAGAGC
The DNA here is from genome assembly GCF_014204715.1 of Streptomonospora salina. Taxonomy (NCBI): domain Bacteria; kingdom Bacillati; phylum Actinomycetota; class Actinomycetes; order Streptosporangiales; family Nocardiopsidaceae; genus Streptomonospora; species Streptomonospora salina. The sequence goes on along the minus strand of NZ_JACHLY010000001.1, from coordinate 766,251 downwards.
CGGAGCCCGGTCGTGGTCATCGCGGGGGCGACATCGGCCGGCATGACCCGTTCCAACTTCTACCTCGAACAGGCCGCCCTGATCACCGCCGCCGGCGGGGCGGCCGAGCATCTGCACCGGCCCGACACGGTCACGGCCGACACGGCCCGCGCTTTTCGCCGGGCCATCGACGAGCAGCGTCCGGTCGTCCTCAACATGGCGCTGGACGTGCAGGCCGCCACCGCGCTCTCCCCCGAGGACCCGGTCGCGGTCCTGGAGCCTGCGGGGCGTCCGCAACCGGCGGCCCACGTCCTCGCCGAACTGGCCGAGGACCTGCTGTCCGCCAGCCGTCCCGTCCTCCTCGCGGGCCGGGGCGCCTGGTTGTCGGGCGCCCGCGCGGCGACCGCCGCGCTCGCCGACAGGGTCGGGGCACGCCTCGCGACGACCGCGGTCGTCAAGGGCATGTTCACCGGACACCCCCGGGACGTGGGTATCGCGGGAGGGTTCTCCGACCCCGCCGCGGTGGAGACGCTGGAGTCCGCCGACCTCATCGTGGCGCTGGGCGCCACGCTCACGACCTGGACGACGCGCGGGGACACGATCTTCCGCGGTCCGGTCAAGGTGGTCCAGATCGACCGGGAACACAGCGCCCTCGGCCGCAACGGACACGTCGACGTCGGCATCGTCGCAGACGCCGACGCCACGGTATGCGCGCTGCTGGCCGAGGTCGGCGACCGTCCCGGCGCAAGCCGGTTCGGCCCGGTCGAACGATCCGCCGCCCCGGTTGCGCCCCGGCCCTCCGCCGAGGGCGCATCCGAGGGCACCTGCCATCCCGCCGATATCACCGCCCGGTTGGAGGAGATGCTGCCCGCCGAGCGCTCGGTCGTGCTCGACGGCGGCCACTTCATCGGCTGGCCGGCGATGGGGTGGTCCGTGCCCGACCCCGCCGGGTTCGTCTTCACCAGCGCAGGGTTCCAGTCCATCGGGCTGGGCCTGGGCGCCGCCGCGGGTGCGGCCGTGGCCCGACCCGACCGGCTCACCGTCCTCGCCACCGGTGACGGCGGGTTCCTCATGGCGGTATCGGAACTCGAGACCCTCGTCCGCCTGAACCTCGACGTCCTGGTCGTGGTCTACGACGACCGCGCCTACGGCGCAGAGGTCCACCATTTCTTCCACCACGGTTCCGGACTCGACCTCGTGCGGTTCCCCGACGCGGACATCGCGGGGATCGCCCGGGGCGCCGGCGCGCGCGCCGTGACGGTCCGGGAGCAGCACGACCTCGCGCAGGCCGCCGACTGGTTCGCCGAACCGCGCGGTGTTCTCGTCCTCGACGTCCGGATCGATCCGACGGTGGTCGGCCCCTGGGCCGATCAGGACTTCGCCGGCCACTGAACCGCCGCACGCCCGCGCCGCGGACGCTCGGGCCTGCGGCGGCGGTGCCCGGCCCTGCGCTCACCGGTGCTCGTGGGCGCCGGTGGAGCGGGTGGCGGTGGTCCCGCGTCGCCGGGCCGCCGGCGGGCACCCGATCCGTTGGGCTGGGGCTCGGCCACCCGCGGTCCCTCACCGTGACCGTCCGCAGGCGGCGCCCCTCATCGCCGTCGCGGCATGCACGGGCCGCCAACGTTTCGGGCACGCAGTGTCGTCATCGACTCCTGGCTGCTGTGATTTCGGTCCTACTTTGTACCCGTATGGGTCACGACCAGATCGGTCCGTGGTGCGTAATGTTCCTCACCAAGCTCGCTGCGGCACGGGGCTCGGACCTCGCCGCCTCTCCCGCTCGTTCCCACCGCTTTTCGCCGGCTACACCCCTGGAGATCGAGATGTCCCGAAGGAACCGCTTTGCCGCGGCGATCACCGCGTCGGGCACCGCACTTCTGCTCACCGCGTGTACGGGCGGCGGAGGGAACGCCGCCGCAATCGCCCCCGGCGACGAGATCCGGTTGAGTTACGCGTTCTTCGCGCCGGCCGCGTCGTTTCCGGCGGTGCAGATGGAGGAGTGGTCAGACCGGCTTGCGGAGAAGACCGACGGGCAGGTGACGGTCCAGACCTATCCCGGTGGGACCCTGATGGCCGCGGGCGACATCTACAGCGGAGTCTCCGCCGGCGCGGTGGACATCGGTATGGACTCCCCGGCCTACGACAGCAGCCGCTTCCCGTTCTCCTCGGTGATCAACCAGCCGATCGGGATCGAGAACGCCCGCGTCGGCAGCGCCACGTTCCTCGACCTGCTGCTCGAGTACGAACCCGCGGAGTTCGACGACTACGAGATCATCAGCGCGTTCACTACGGAACCGGCCTACCTGCAGACCCAGACCCCGGTCCATAGCCTCTCGGATTCCGCCGGGCGCAACTTCCGCAGCTCCGGCGCCACGATCCCCATGCTGGAGGCCATGGGCGCGACGCCGCTCAGCCTGTCCATGTCCGACGTCGCGGAGAACCTGCAGATCGGCGCCATCGACGGCTACGTGTCCTCACGCGAGGTGCTGCGGGACTTCTCGCTGGCCGAGCAGGTCCGATACGTCACCGACTACCCCTTCGGCATCTCGAACAGCTTCGTGGCCGTCATGGACAAGCAGGCCTTCGAGGACCTGCCCGGGGATGTCCAGAAGGCCATCCTCGACCTGCGCGAGGAGATGTCGCTCTTCGCCGCGGAATTCCACGACACCGAGAACGTCGGCACGGCCCTCGAATGGGCGCAAAGCGAGCACGGCGTGGAGACCACCGGCCTCGAACCGGAGGTCCGCCAAGAGCTGGACGAGCGCATGAACCGGGTCACCGACGACTGGGTCACCCGGCACTCCGATGCAGGTTTCGACTCCCAGGAGGTGCTGGACCGCATGCGCGAACTGGCCGACCACCACGCCGCGGAACTCGGACCGGAGGCCCCGTGATGACGAAGCTCGTCGCTGTGACAGACCGGATCGCGCGCTCCCTCGCCCATATCGGCGGCGCGGCACTGGTCGCGATGATGCTGCTGCTCATCGCCAACATCGTGCTGCGGGCGTTCTCGGCCCCGATCCAGAGCACCTACGAACTCGTGTCGATGGCGGCCCTGGTGATCACCGCGATGGCGCTCGGCGAGGCCCAAGTCCACAAGTCGCACGTCGCCGTCGACATCCTCACCGGCAGGATGGGCCGGCGCGTCCGCATCGCCATTGCGGCCGTCGTCACCATCGCTTCGGTTGCGCTGTTCACCCAGTTGGCGCTGAGCCTGGCCGACTACGCACGCGCCATGTACGCGACCGGTTCCGCCACCGAGGCGCTGCGCGTCATGCACTGGCCCCTGGTGGGCGTGGTCCTGGTCGGCGTCCTCGGCATGCTCGCCGCCCTCGTCGGCGACCTCGAACGCGTCGCCCGCGCATGGCGCTCTCCGTCGGCCGAAGCGGACATCTGGTGAAGCCCGCCGACGGACCGGCTCCCCGGCCCCCGACTCTTCATCCCCCGCGCTGAACGGAGCATCCCGTGACACCGACACTCATTGCGATCCTCGGCATCGTCATCATGCTGGGCATCCTCTTCCTCCGGATGCCGGTCTCCTTCGCCATGCTCGGTGTCGGATTCGTCGGCGTCGTGACCATCGAAGACGTCGAAGCGGCACAGCACCTGATGGCGGCGGACATCTACCGGCAGTTCTCCAGCTACACGATGGCGGTCGTACCGCTGTTCATCCTCATGGGCCAGATCGTCTTCCGTACGGGGATGAGCGAGAAACTCTTCGCCGCCGCCTACACCTGGGTGGGGCACCTTCCCGGCGGCGTCGCCGCAACGACGATCACCGCGAGCATCGGCTTCGCGGCCGCCTCCGGATCGAACTCGGCCTCGACCGCGACCATCGGCGCGGTGGCCCTGCCCGAGATGAAGAAGTACGGCTACAGTCGGCGGCTGGCCGGGGGAGCGGTCGCGGTCGGCGGGACTCTCGGCATCCTCATCCCGCCCTCGACCGCGCTCATCATCGTCGCGGTCCAGTCCCAGCAGTCCATCACCAAGCTCTTCCAGGCCGCCCTCGTTCCGGGGATCCTCGTCGGCCTGCTGCTGCTCGCCACCGTGTTCGTCATGTGCCGACTCAAACCGGAGCTGGGGCCGCCCGGACCGAGGACGACCTGGAGGCAGCGATTCGCCTCCCTGCCCGGCGTGGTCCAGATCGGCGTGCTCTTCGTCGTCGCCATCGGCGGACTCTTCGCGGGTCTGTTCACCCCGACGGAGGCGGCCGCGGTCGGGGCGTTCGGAGCCGTCGTCCTCGGCCTCATAGGGCGCAACCTGACCTGGGCCGTGTTCTGGACGTCGATCATCGAGACGCTGCGGATCTCCGCGATGGTGATCCTGCTGGTGGCCGGCGCCATCGTATTCGGCCGGTTCCTCACGCTCAGCCGGCTGCCGTTCGAACTGGCCGAACGGGTGGCGAACCTGCCGGTCGCGCCCATCGTCGTCCTGCTCGTCGTCCTGGCGATCTACCTGGTCGGCGGCGCGATCATGGACGCCCTGGGGTTCCTCGTCATCAGCATCCCCCTGCTGTTCCCGCTGATTACGGGACTGGGCTACGACATCGTCTGGTTCACGGTCATCGTCATCCTGGTGACGACGATCGGCGCGATCACCCCGCCGGTGGGCGTCAACGCCTTCATCACCTCAGGGCTGGACACGTCCCTGGACGTCGTGACGGTGTTCCGCGGGACGCTCCCCTTCCTGATCCCGTTCGCCGTGGCGCTGGCGGTCCTCATCGCCTGGCCGGAGGCGATCCTCTTCGCCGTCGGCTGAGTCCCCGCCCCCGGCCGACCGGGGCGCGGCGCCAGGGGGCCGCCGCTCCCCGGACTCGGCATGCCCTCGGCCCCGGATCGCGGCACCGCCGCCCGCATGCCCCGGAACTACCCGACCGGGTGATGTTGCCGAGGCCACAGCCGCCGTAGCGTCGTCGTAATCACCGCAGCCGGTCGTGACGAAACCGGCGAACACCATGGAGAAGGAGGCGGTCCCGTGGCCGACTCGCCGCTTGAGGTCCGAAAGACCTTTGCCCAGATCGAGGAGATCCGCTCGTCGGCAGGCAGCTCGGACGGGAAGGAACTGCGCAGGGTCGCCGTCTGCGCGGTTGTCCGGAACCCGTATGCAGGACGGGGGTACGTCGACGACCTCTCCGCCGTCATCGGCGCCTCCGGCGAGGTGGGGCGGTCCCTGGGGGTGGAGGCCGCCCGCCTTCTCGGGGAGCCGGCGGAGAGCTACGGCAAGGGCGGACTCGTGGGCTCGGAAGGGGAACAGGAGCACGTCAACGCGGCCCTGACCTCGGTCTTCGGCAACGCCTTCCGTGAGGCCATCGGCGGTGGGAAGGCCTGGATCACCTCCATGACCAAACCCGCGGCCGCCGGCGACGTCATCGACGTACCGACCGCCTACAAGGACGACGTCTGGGTGCGCAGCCACTACGACGGCGTGCAGATCCGCGTTCCCGACGCGCCCCACCCGGATGAGCTCGTCATCATCGCCGTGGTGGCCAACCGCGGCCGGCTCAACGCGCGGGTCGGCGGCATGAGCGTGGCCGAGGCCGCTGAGAAGGGCGGGGCGCAATGAACACGCTCGCCGTCACCGGGGCCGCCACCGTCTTCTCGGGCGACATCGAAGCGCCCATCGTGGACGGAGCCGACACCGTCGTCGTGACCGACGGCGTGATCAGCCGCGTCGGCAACGCGCGGGATCTGCGAACCGCGATCGAGGGCGCCGACACCGTTGTCGACGCACAGGGATCGACCATCGCGCCGGGACTCATCGACTCCCATTGCCACGTCGTGCTCGGTGACTACACGCCGCGGCAGAAGACCGTCGACTTCCTGGCCGGCTACGTCCACGGCGGGATAACCAGCGTTGTGAGTCCCGGGGAGATCCACGCACCGGGACGCCCGCACACCGCAGTTGGCGTCAAGGCGCTGGCCATCGCCGCACGGGCCTGCTTCGAGAACTTCCATCCCGGCGGGATGACCGTCCACGCCGGTTCCGTGGTCCTGGAGCCGACGCTCCAGGAGCGCGACTTCGCCGAACTCGAGGAGGCCGGCGTCGTCCTCGCGAAGTTCGGCTTCGGACGCTACATGGACCCCGCTGAAGGGGCCGACCAAGTCAGGTGGGCCAAACAGCACGGCATCACGGTCATGTGCCACTCGGGCGGAGCAAGTATCCCGGGCAGCAAGCCGATCACGCCCGAGCACTTGCTGGCGCTGGCGCCGGACGTGTGCGGTCACATCAACGGCGGACCGACATCGCTGGACCCCGACGGGGTCGACACGATCATGGACGAGACCGGCATGGCGCTCCAACTGGTCCAAGCCGGGAACCTCAGATCGGCTGTGCGGATCCTCGAACGCGCGGCCCGGCAGGACGTCCTGTCCCGGGTCGTCATCGGATCGGACACGCCCACCGGCACCGGCGTCATGCCCCTGGGGGTGATCAAGACCGTCGCCGAACTCGCGTCGCTGACCGGACTGGACCCCGCGCTCGTGTGGGCGGCCGCCTCGGGCAACAACGCCCGCACATGGAACCTGCCCGCCGGCGTGGTCGCCGCGGGACGGGCGGGCGACCTCGTCGTCATGGACGCACCGTGGGGATCGACCCGCGGCAGCGCGCGTGATGCGCTCGCCGTCGGCGACATCCCGGGAATCTCCGCGGTCATCACCGCGGGCGGCGTTCGCGCGTTGAGAAGCCGCAACACCCCCGCTTCCGCGCGCAGCGCACCTGTCGCGCCGCGGATCCCGCACCTGGAATCGAGCGCTCACTGAGCCTCGAAGGACGTCAGTCACGGAGGTGACACCGCATGGGAATGAAGCTGGTCCTCGATCCGGACGCGTGCCAGGGGTACGCGAACTGCCTGATCGAGAGCCCCGGGCTGTTCGACCTCGACGACCGCACCGACAAGGCGGTGCTTCTGGACGAGACCCCGGCCGAGGACCGCCGTGCCGAGGCCGAGGCGGCCGTACGAGGATGCCCCGCACGTGCGATCTCCATCGAGAGTTCCTAGCATGCGGCGGATCGCCGTCGTCGGGGGTTCGCTGGCCGGAGTGCACGCCGCTGAGGCGCTCCGGGAGCGCGGGTTCGAGGGCGACGTCACGCTCATCTCAGCGGAGAACGAACTGCCCTATGACCGGCCACCCCTGTCCAAGGAAGCGCTGATCAGCGGTGTGGCGATGGAGAGGCTGGGCCTTCGCGCACCCGAGTGGTACGCGGACAACGCCATAACCACCCGGATCGGGAGCGCCGCCGTCGGGCTCGACACCGCGCGGCGCGCGATCCTGCTCGACGACGGCACGAGAGCGGGATACGACGGCCTCGTCATCGCGACGGGTTCACGGCCGCGCCGCCTGCCCAGCACGGAGAACGCCCCACCCGTCCAGGTCCTCCGGTCGATCGAGGACAGTCTGCGGCTACGCGAGCGCCTGCGCCCCGGCCGGCACCTCGTCCTCATCGGAGCCGGGTTCATCGGGCTGGAGATCGCCGCGACCGCCCGGCACCTCGGGCTCGACGTGACGATCATCGAGGTCGGGCAGGTCCCACTGGGCCGTGCTCTGGGCGACGAAGTCGGGTCCTGGTTCCGCACCCTGCACGCACGCAACGGGGTGGAGATCGTCTGCACGTGCACCGTGGAGACGATCGAGCGCCAGGGTGAGGGCGCCGTTCTCACGCTGAGCAACGGGCGCACCGTCAACGCCGACGTCGTCGCGGCGGGGGTCGGGGCGAGCCCGGTCACCGAGTGGCTCGACGGCAGCGGCGTCCAGACGGCCAACGGGGTGCTCTGCTACTCCGACCTGTCGACCTCGGTGCCCGGTGTGGTGGCAGCAGGCGACGTCGCACGCTGGTACAACCCGCTGTTCGACGAGGAGATCCGCGTCGAGCACTGGACGAACGCCGTCGAACAGGGGCGGCGCGCCGCCCACACCCTTCTGGGCGAAGGGGAAGCCTTCAGCGCGGTCCCGTACTTCTGGACCGACCAGTACGACGCCCGGATGCGCTTCGTGGGGCGCGCGACCGCGGCGAGCGAGGTCGCCGTCAAGGAGTTCGACGACGAGAGGCTCGTGGCGCTGTACGGGCGCGACGGGCTGGTGAGGGGTGCGGTGTGCGTCAACGCGCCCCGCGAACTGGCCCGTTACCGTACCGCCATCCGCGACCAGGTCCGCTGGGACGACGTCGGTGAAGCGCCGTCGCGGATCGGAGGATGAGGACCCGTCAACCGTCCGCGAGAACCATTCCGCAACGACCAAGAGGAGTAGACGTGACCGAGACCGAACTCCAGGGCGACGCCCTGTCCATCATCGAATTGTTTCCCCAGCACGAGGACTGGTCGCTGCAGACGATGCGCCTCCTCGCCCAGGTCGCAGTCGGGGGATCCGACCTGTTCGAGTGTGCGCGCACGGCGGCCCGTATCGGTACGCAGACGACCGATACCGAGGTCTGGCAGCAGGAGTGGAGCCGGACCGCCAAGGAGACTGCGGAGGCCGGCCGCGCCGCCCTGGAAGCGGGCGACATCACCACCGGCCGCCGCGCTCTGTTCCGCTCGATGAGCTACTGGCGCCATTCCGAGTTCTTCCTCCCCTCCACCGATCCGCGCAGGAACGAGGCCTATACCGAGGGGACGCGGAACTTCCAGAAGGCGGCGGAGCTCACCGGCGGACTCATCGAACGGATCAGCGTGCCGTTCGAGGGCCAGACGATGGACGGCTACGTCGTCCGCCCGGACGCCTCCGGCCAGAAGCGTCCCACGGTGCTCATGCTCGGCGGCGCCGACTCGTGGGCAGAGGAACTGTACTTCCTCGGTGGGACCGAGTTCCCGGCCCGCGGAATGAACGTCGTCATGGTGGACACCCCCGGGCGCGGCAGTTCCTTGCGCTTCAAGAAGATGTACAGCCGCCACGACTACGAGGTCCCCGTGAAGGCCGTCCTCGACTTCCTGGCTGAGCGCGACGACATCGATATGGACCGCCTCGGCCTCGCCGGAGTCAGCTTCGGCGGGTACTACGCGCCGCGCGCGGCGGCCTTCGAGCCCCGGGTCAAGGCCGTGGCTGCGTGGTGCGGCACCTGGAGCATCCTGACGGACTTCTACGAGTACTACCCGCCGCTGCAGGAGCAGCTCCAGTGGCTGTCCGGCACGAAGGACGACGCCGAGGCCCGCGAGAAGCTCGCCCGTTTCACCCTCGACGGCGTCGCCGAAAAGCTGGACGTACCGGTATACGTCATGCACGGTGAGAACGACATCATCATGGACATCGAAGGCGCGCGTCGTTTCCAGGCGGCGCTGACCGTCGAGGACGTGACCGTCGACTATTACAGCGGAGCCGGTTCGCTGCACTGCAACTACGACTACCTGGCCGTCGCGGCGGCGAGGCTGGCCGACTGGATGCTGCACAGGATCTGAGGCGGAGATCCGCCCTTCCGGGGCGGGAGCTCCGCCGGCACCGGCGGGAGACCCGCTGCGTCCCGCTGTTCCTGCGGGCTTTCCGGGCTTCTCGGGCTACCCGCGTCCCGGTATGGGGCGCGGGTAGCCGGGTAACGGGAATGCAAAGTCGACATTCGTTTCCCAAACGTTAATGTTTGCTGCGTCGGATCGGGTAGCATTTGGCCAGGGTAGCCCTTCGGTCGGCAAATTGGGGGTGGTCCGGTGAGTGGAAAAGTCGACCTCACTGACAATGGATTCTTCAAATTCGCCCGCGAACTCAACGACACGCAGACGATCGATGACGTTCGAGACGTCTACTTCGCGACCGTGGAGGAAGTGCTCCCGGCCGACGGAATCGGGTTCTACCGTTTCGCGGCTGACACGGACCCGCCACTGGAGCGGTCGTCGACTCTCAGCGACGTCTTCATGCACACCTACGAGGAGCAGGGGCGCCGCGACGATCCGGTGCTGGAGGCCGTTCTCGCGCACGGTCTCCCCGCAGACTCCCACGTGATGCTGAGTTCGCTGCGGTGGCACTCGTCGGCAGCGAGATCGATCCTGCTCAGCGAAGGCCTCTCCTTCTCCTTGGAAGCCCCGATCACCGAGTCGGGGAGCGTGGTCGGCACCATCAACTTCGCTCGCGCAACCGGCGGGCGGCCTTTCCGCGAAGAGGACTTGAGCCTGGCGCGGCTCATCAGCGAACACCTGAGCCTGGCGATCGAACGCATCCGCAGGGCGAGCGGACTGGTCGAGGACGCGTATCTGGTCCACGGGGCACTCGACCGCTTCCCGCACGGTGTCGTCGTCAGTGACATCCACGGAAAGAAGCTGTTTGCCAACCGCAGCGCAAAGCGTATTATGGGGTTCCTGCACGGTGCATCGGGAAATTACGGTCCCGTTAACCTGGAAAGCCTCGTCGACGGCGCGATAGCCGAATTCTCAGAATCCGGCGGGCAGACCGGGACCACGAATGTGTGCGACGACGCATCCGGGCGGAAGATCATCGTCCGGTCCTACCGCGATTCCGTCAAGGGCTCGGTCGTCAGCCTGCTGTATGAGGTCGTCGACGACGAGTCCGCGGAACTTCCGGCATGGGGGGTACTCTCTCCCCGGGAACAGGAAATCGCCGCACTCGTCAGCCAAGGGCTCACGACCAAGTACATCGCGCAGAAAGCATTCGTCAGCGAAAACACGGTGAAGCAGCACCTCAAACGAATCTTCGCCAAGACCAGCGTGCACAACCGTGCCGAACTCGTCCAACTCATCTGGTCCTCCCGCGAACGGTCGCCCGTTCCCGGGGAATGAGTTCGCCCCCCACCCCGGCGGGATCGGCCGGAGACCGCAGCCGACGGCCCGGTCCCCGCCCGGGAAACGGCTCCACCTTCCTGGGCAGAGCCTCCTCTAGCCAAGGGCCGGAACAACCGCGTCCGGCCCTCGCGCCACTGTTCCGGCCCACCCTTCATCCAGGAGATATCCACCCGTGTCCTGCCCGAACCCCACCGCCGCGAGCCGTCCGCGCCGGGCGCTGAACCGCCCAGTCCCCATGCGCCCGCACATTCTCAGCACCCCCGAAGGCAGGACGGCATGACAACACCGGTTCCCTATTGGATCGCGGGCACCGCGCGCCGCGGCACGGAGTCCATTCCGGTCACCCACCCCTACGACGGCTCCTCGGTGGCGCGCGTCGCCATCGCATCCGAGGCCGACGTGGCCGAAGCGGTCGCGGCCGCGCGTACCGCCGGCGAACCGTTCGCCCGCACCAGTGCCGCGGAGCGGTCGGAGGCCCTCAACCACGTGGCCGGGAGAATCGCCGAACGCAGCGAGGAAATCGCCGGCCTGATCACAGCGGAGAACGGAAAACCCCTGCGTTGGGCGCGGGCGGAGGCCGGCCGGGCCGCATCGGTGTTTCGCTGGGCCGCCGAGGAAGCCCGCCGGTTCGGCGGAGAGTGGCAGCGGCTCGACACCGACCCCCAGTCCCCGGGCGGGGCGGCCTTCGTCGGCCGGTTCCCGCGAGGACCGGTACTGGGCATCACTCCGTTCAACTTTCCCCTGAACCTCGTGGCGCACAAGGTCGCCCCGGCGCTGGCCGTCGGCGCCCCCATCATCGTCAAGCCCGCCCCGGGCGCGCCGCTGAGCGCGCTGCTCTTGGGGGAACTGCTGGCGGAGACGGGACTGCCCTCCGGCGCCTGGTCGGTTGTGCCCGTCCAGAACGACCGTATGCCGGCTCTGGTCGCCGATCCCTCCCTGCCGGTGGTGTCCTTTACCGGGTCCGGACCGGTCGGCCGGTCGATCAGGGAAGCCGTCCCGCACAAGCACGTCACCCTGGAGTTGGGCGGCAACGCGGCAGCGGTGGTCTGCCCCGACTGGTCGACGCCCGAGGACCTGGACCGGGCGGCGGAACGCATCGCGGTGTTCGCCAATTACCAGGCCGGGCAGTCCTGCATAGCGGTGCAGCGGGTCTTCGCCGACCGATCGGTCGGCGAAGAACTCACAGAACGTGTGGTCAGGCGCGTCGCGGCGCTGGGGACAGGCGACCCGCGCGAGGAGCAGACCGAGGTCGGACCGCTCATCGACGAGAACGCAGCCCGCCGGGTGGAGGCATGGGTCGAGGAGGCCGTCGGCGCCGGTGCGCGCGTCCGCACCGGTGGGCGCCGCAACGGTGCCGAGTACGCGCCTACTGTGCTCACGGGCGTGCCGCCCACGGCCAGAATCGCCTGCGAGGAGGTATTCGGCCCGGTCGTCACCATCGACGAGGTCGAGGGATCCGATGAGGCGTTCGACCGGGTGAACGACTCCCGGTTCGGGTTGCAGACCGGGGTGTTCACCCACCGCAGCGACACCGCGTTCGCCGCGCTCACCCGGCTGCATGTCGGCGGCGTGGTCATCGGCGACGTGCCCAGCGTCCGCGCCGAACACGTGCCCTATGGCGGCGTGAAGGAGTCGGGCGTGGGCCGCGAGGGGGTGTCGGCCGCAATGGCCGACTTGACCGAGCCGCGCGTCCTGGCGTTCCCCGGAGTAGCGCTGTAGTAGGACGGCCCGGGGTGAGTCGTTCCCGCTGGGCGTGCTTCGTTGCGTTTCTGCTGCCCGCTGTCGACTGCGTGCGTCCGACCCCAGGGCGTCTCCGGCGCCGCGGGCGTTCGCGGCCGCCCGGTGCGCACCGGACTCCGGGGCCGGCGGCTCAGGCCCACCGGGCGGCCTCGGCCCAGGCCGGGCGGCGGCCTGGATGTAGGGAAAAGCAGCAGCGCCGACGCCGGGTGGCGAAACCCGAGCCCACCGCACCGGGTGCTACACGAGCAAGATCAACGTCAAGCCTGGGACGGGGGCCCCACCAGTGGGCAGGCGTGGCTGCGCGGGCCGATCCTGCCCGGCTTCACGTTCAACGAGGGGCGCCATACCCACCGCACCTGGCTGGCCGACGACGGGATCCCCGACGTCGGCCGGGCGGCGCGGCTGGGGTATCGGATGCCGGGCATGGCCGACGTCTACGAACACGTCACGCCCGAGACCAAGACCCGGATCCTTCAGGCGCTGACCCGCCGGTGGGAGGAGAGTCTCACCGGGATCGATCACGAGGAGCGACGGAAACTGGCGCCGTTCGTCCCCGAGGTGGGCGATGAGCACTACCGGGACGAGGCCGCCTGAGGGTCTCGACGAACCCCCGGAAAAAAGATGACCTCCCAGATGTCTCCCACGGCGGCTGACGCCGTCCGTGGACAGATCTGAGAGACCCATCCTGACCTGCGATGTTGCTGGTGGGCGATACAGGATTCGAACCTGTGACCTCTACCGTGTCAAGGTAGCGCTCTAACCAACTGAGCTAACCGCCCGTGGAGGCGGAGACGGGAATCGAACCCGTGTACAGGGATTTGCAGTCCCTTGCCTAAGCCACTCGGCCACTCCGCCGCGAGCCGTGACCGAGGGTCCGATGCGACCCCTTACGGCTACTCCGAGCGGACGACGGGATTCGAACCCGCGACCCTCACCTTGGCAAGGTGATGCTCTACCACTGAGCCACGTCCGCGTACCCATGAGCGTACCCACGGTTGTCCGTGCTTGTGCACGCCGAGCGGACGACGGGATTCGAACCCGCGACCCTCACCTTGGCAAGGTGATGCTCTACCACTGAGCCACGTCCGCGCGGAGGAAGGTGTCCCGCTCGGGGCGGGGCGCCTCCTTCGCTGTGGTTAGAACTCTAGCGGATAACCGGCGTGCACACGAAATCGGATCCGCACGGGTCCGCAGGCGGAGGGCAGGCGGTGCGGGCGCGCGGCACCGCCTGTGGGGACCTGCGGCGGATCAGCGCTCGACGTGGGCCGGCGTAGTGGGCATGTCCGGACGGGGCGGTGCGGTGAGGTACTGGCCGACCCGCTCGATCACCTTGTTCATCTCGTAGGCGATCAGGCCGACGTCGCAGTCGGTTTCGGAGAGCAGTGCCATGCACGCGCCCTCCCCGGCGGCGGCGACGAACAGGAAAGCGTCGTCCATCTCGACGATGGTCTGGCGGATCTCGCCCGCGCTGAACTGTTTGCCCGCCCCTGCCGCCAGGCTGTGCAGACCGGAGGTGATCGCCGCCAGATGCTCGGCGCTGGAGCGGTCCAATGCGCTGGAGGACGCCATGAGGAGACCGTCCGTGGACAGGACGATGGCGTGGCGGGCTCCCTGTGCGCGGGTGAGGAGGTCGTCGAGCAGCCAGCTCAACTCTCCGGGGGCGGTGCTCTGTGAGGTCATAGCTCTCTTGATCCGTCGTCGTCTCGGGCGGACCGCGCCGCCCCCGGGATCAGGGGCGCGTATGCGTCCGCGGAACCCCCGGGGGCGAGGGTCCTCATAAGCGTTGCCCAGATGATAGCCATTCGTGACACGTCCAGTCGCTTTGCTGCGGCGTGTCGGACGGGTGGCTACTTAGTGCGATAGGACGGGTACCGGTGCGATTGGTTACGTTACCCGTGGTGGCCTGTACGCATAGGGGTGCGGCCAAAGCCGGTCACTGCCCTTGCGTCCGCGGGCTCGGCGCGCATGCGGCGCCGGCGGCACCGTCGCGGCGCGCCCGCGCGGAGGCCGCCGAAGTGGCAGGATCTGAGGATGCGGACCGGCGCGGTTCGCGTGCGCGGGGCGATCGCGCAGCGGCCCGGTTCCGCCGCGCCCGGCACGGGCGGTCGGCCGTTCCGCGGAGGCCGCGGCGACCAGCACAGAGGAGGAGTCGAGCATGCGGGTGTGGATCGCCGGCGCGGGATTCGGGCGCGGTCGGGTCGTCGACGAGAGCGAAGGCCTGATCCCCGTCCTGGACCACGGCATCACCGTGGGGGACGGCGTCTTCGAGACGGTCAAGGCTGTGGCCGGAGAGCCCTTCGCGCTGACCCGGCATCTGCAGCGGCTCGCCCGCTCCGCGGCCGGGCTGGGGCTTGCCGAGCCCGACCTCGACCTCATCGCCGGGGGCGTGCGCCGGGCGCTGGAGGCCAATCCCGGCATCGAACTGTCGCGGGTGCGTATCACGGTGACCGCCGGCTCCGGCCCGTTGGGCTCGGAGCGCACACCGGGCGAGCTGACCTGCGTTGTGGCGGTGGGGCCGTTGAAGCGGCCGGCGCCCACCGTCGACGTGGCGGTTCCGCCGTGGACACGCAACGAGAACGGCCCGCTGACCGGTCTGAAGACGACGTCTTATGCGGAGAACGTGGTTTCGCTGGACTACGCACGCCGCAACGCGGCCGGGGAGGCGCTCCTGGCCAATACGGCCGGCGATCTGTGCGAGGGCACCGGCAGCAACGTCTTCGTGGTGCTGGACGGCGAACTGCTGACTCCGCCGCTGTCGGCGGGGCCGCTGGCGGGGATCACCCGGGAACTGGTCCTGGAGTGGGCCGGAGGTACCGAGACCGATATCCGGATGACCGACCTCGACCGGGTCTCCGAGGCGTTCCTGACGTCGTCGGGACGCGACGTCCAGCCGATCCGGGCCATCGACGGGAGGCGGCTGCCCGCGGCACCGGGCCCGGTCACGCGCACGGCCATGGACGTGTTCGTCGAGCGCGGAGCCTCCGACATCGATCCGTGAACCGCGGCGCCCCTGAGGCCCCGGGGCGTGTTCCGGCCCCGCCGGGCGCGCCCGACCGCTTCGCCGCCGCGATCGGGCGGTTTATCCCGATCGCCGGTCCTGGGGTGGTTTGCCGTGTGGTGGCCCGGGTAGGTCGTCCGCTGCGGGTGCGGGTTCCCGTCGTCCCCGGCTGAGCACACGCGGTCCCGGCCGCGGAGCGAAAACCCTGCGGGTCGCAGCGATGCGGCGCCGCTACGGCTGCAGGTGGCGCTCGATCTCGGAGTCGAGGTCGACGTAGTCGCCCTCCTGCCCGGCGGGCACGATCTCGTAGGTGCGGTGGAGGAACTCCGCGAGAGGTGAAACCTCGGCGTCGAACTGCGCCTGCCCGAACGGCGAGGACAGGGCGATGTTGACGGTGCGTTCTCCGGAGCCCGTCTCGGGCCAGACCCGCACGTCGCCGTCGCCCGCCGCACGCACGATTCCCACGGTCAGCAGTTCACGCGCGAAGATCCACTCGACGGGCTCGTCCTCGCCGGTGTGGAAGGCGACCTTGATCGCGTACGGGTCGTCGGCGGTGTAGTCCAGCCGGGCGACCAGCGGGACGGCCGTGCGGTCGGGGACCACGAGCCGAAGGCCCAGCTCGGCGCTGGCGGTGGTGCCGCTACTGTTCATCTTCGCCAAACCTTTTTCTCATCCGGCCCCAGTGTTCGGGCGCGGGGTCGTTGCGGTCTCGACCGCTCCAACGCGGCCGGGCGCTGCCTATGACGCGCAACCGGCGGATTTCTTCGACCGGTCGCGGTCGCTTGGAGTTCGGTTGACGGTCCATGGATCGCCACCTGATCCTCCGTCACTGTAATGAGCTGCGGAAACCAAGAATTTCCCGGTGATCTGTGCTGCGCGTCACGGGCTCGGGCGCCGCTGGGGCGTCGAACGGGGAGTACGGGGCCCGGATGCCCGCAGCTGCCGGGCTTTTGTCGCTTTGCTCCGTGTTGGACGCACGCATGCCTCCGATTGATGAGACGTCGGTCACACTGCCCTCGGCTGTCGGGGGCGGATTGCACGAGGCACCCCTCCGGATGCGCTAGAGTTTTCAGTGTTCGTCCCGCAGGGGCGGACACCGCCGGGCGATTAGCTCAGTTGGCTAGAGCGCGTCGTTCACACCGACGAGGTCACTGGTTCGAGTCCAGTATCGCCCACACCCCGGCCTGTGCCGGTCGGCGACAAGGGTCGCCTTCCGCGCAGGCCGATGTGCTTTCCGGGGGGCCGCGGTACCGGAACGGCCGCCCCGTTTCGGCGGGCGACCGGGTCCGGGCGCCGCCGTGCATCGCAGCCGACCGACCGCCCCGATCCCGCTGAGACCGCTGCGTGGCGGCTCCCGGCGCTGCGGAGGTCCGCACACGCGCAGTGCGGTCCCGGCGCCCTGGCAGAGGTTCCGCTCGCCCTTCCGCACCGCGCGGGGCCGGTCGCCCGTTCCGCGCGGTGCGGAAGGGCGTCAGCGCCGAACCGACGCGGACCGGGGAGGAGCGGACTTCTTGCGCTCCATGCGCCGCTGCGCCCTTTCCACGGCCCGGAGCTTGGCGTAGTGGGCCCACCGGCGCGCGTAGAGCAGGATGCCCCGTGCCCAGTTGAACTCGGTGGCCAGAATCGCCAGCCCCAGGATGATGCCCGCGATTCCGGGGCCCGGTGTGACGCACATCACGACCCCGGCGAGCAGGATCACCGTGCCGACGGTCGCGACCGCGGCCCGCCAGGTCAGGCTCAGGACGGGGTGCGCGTGCATGCGCCGGCGCCAGATGCGCAGACGGGCGCGAAGCCGTCGCCACCGCCGGGAGCGTCGGTGGGCACGTGACGTGGGGGATGCCGCCGGGTCCGGGGAGCCAGCGCCGCTCATGGGGCTCGGAGACATGCGTTCCACGATATCCCGCTTATCAAGCCCGAGTAACGGGGCAAGCGGCACGAATCCGAAGCGGTACCGCAACGGTGCGCGGGACGGCGGCGCGGCCCCGGATTCATCCGTGCGGGCGAACCCGATGCACCGCACCAGCGCCACTGCGCCCGGACGCGGCGCCCGCCGGGCCCGCGGTCGGCTCGGCGGCCGCGGGCCGGCCGCCGCCGTCCTCCTCCGGACCGCAGCCGTAGATCGCATCGGCGTTGGCCTTCTCGGCCCGTGCCACCGCCTGCGCCCAGGCTTCCGGCGTACGCTCCCCGGAGGTCCGCAGCGCGGCCAGGATCCCGTCGGTGACGGCGTGCAGGCGGTCGGTGCGGCGCCTGCGCGTCCGCACGTAGTCCGCCAGAGCGCGGTCGGCGGACAGCGCCGTTGCGTCCCGCAGCCGGTCCGCCAGAATCACCGCGTCCTCGATCGCCTGGTTGGGCGCCTGCTCGAAGAACGGGAGCGTGGGGTGGGCCGCGGCGCCCGCCAGCGCGACGCGGCCCCGGTTCCACACGGGGACGGGGGCGTGGTCGTGGACGCCCCATACCCCCACCCATTCGGCGGCCGCCACCAGCCCCAGCGCCGCAGAACTCCAGCCGTCGAACGCCTCTGCGAGGTCGCGGACGCGGTCGCGGGCGGTGTAGGAACCGGGATCGTCCGCGCCGGCGGGCACCGTCGCCGTGAAGCTCACCTGCGCCCCGCCGGCGACGGGAAAGCACGAGATGTAGCGGTCGCTTCCGGCCCATACGCGCACCCGCGCGTCGCCGCACGCCTCGGGCGCGCGCGATGCCGAAGCCAGACCCCGGTAGAGCAGTCGGCGGGGCGGGCGGTAGTGCTCGGTGTTGAGCAGGCTCCGCACGAGAGAGTTGGCGCCGTCGGCCCCGATGGCGACGTCGCCGTGCACCTGTCGGCCGTCGGAGCAGCGCACGGTGACGCCGTCGCTGTCCTCCAGCAGGTCGGTGGCGTAGCGGCCGTAGCGCACCGTGCCGGCGGGTACCGCCTCGCGCAGAGCCCGGTGCAGGTCGGAGCACAACAGGGTCAGCGGGGAGGCGCCGTAGCGTTCGGCGAATTCCTCGCCCAGCGGAGCGCTGTCCAGCAGGCGGTCGTCGTCCCACCGCAGCATGTCGCGCGAAGCGGGGCGCACGCCCGTGCGCTCCAGAGCGCGCCCCAGTCCCAGGCGCCGCAGCGGGTGCAGCGCGTTGGGCGTCAGATGGACGCCCACTCCGTCGGGGGTCGGGCCCGGCGCCTGCTCCAGGACCGTGGCCGGTACACCGTCGCGCGTGAGCGCGGCGGCCAGCGACATGCCGGCGATACCTGCCCCTATGACCACGACTCGCACAGGAACCCCCGGGCCCGCTCGTTTCCGTCTTGCCTGCTCCCGATGGGATGTATGCCCGTTCGGGGGCCTTGTGGCACCCAATGGAGCCTAAACGGTCCGACTTGATCCCGCGATGGTCGATTCCTGGTGCGTACGGTCGATTTCGGTGGTCAAGCGTCCGGGACGCCGGGATTCGCCGCGGGCCGGTCCCGGATACGGCGGCCCGGAATTCCAACGCGATTCTTACGGTTGGCCGGGGCGAGGCCGAGCGCGGTCGCGCCGCTGCCGCACGCGGGCTCCGGCCGCCGTGCCCGCGGAGGGCACGCGGCGCGGGCCGAGCCGATAGCATCGGGGCAGCGGCGCGGCGCGCCCCGTGCCCCGGGCCGCGTAGCGAACCCCGCGAGTATTCGCCGACCAACGTGTGAGGAGCCACTGTGTCCGTCGTGCCTGAGTTGCGTATCACCCTCGCCGGAACCGAGCGTGCGGTGGCGGCTCAGACTACGGCCGGCGAGGCCCTCGACGCCGACGGGCGGACCGTGGTCGCGGCCCGTGTCGACGGCGAACTGCGCGACCTCGCCCACGAGCTCGCCGAGGGCGACACCGTCGAGCCCGTCGCCGTCGGCTCCGAGGACGGCCGCGCCATCCTGCGCCACTCCACCGCCCACGTGATGGCCCAAGCCGTCCAGGAGCTGTTCCCCGACGCCAAGCTCGGTATCGGCCCGCCCGTCGAGAACGGCTTCTACTACGATTTCGACGTCGCCGAACCCTTCACCTCCGACGATCTCAAGCGCGTCGAGAAGCGCATGCAGGAGATCGTCAAGCAGGGCCAGGGCTTCCGCCGCCGCCCGGTCTCCGACGACGAGGCGCGCTCCGAGCTCGCCGCCGAGCCCTACAAGCTGGAGCTGATCGGCCTCAAGGGCGACGCCGACGACTCCGCCGAGGGCGCCGGGGTCGAGGTCGGCGCCGGCGCGCTGACGATGTACGACAACGTGCACCCCAAGACCGGCGATCTGTGCTGGACGGACCTGTGCCGGGGTCCGCACCTGCCCTCGACCAAGGCCGTGCCCGCCTTCAAGCTGATGCGCTCGGCCGCCGCCTACTGGCGCGGCAGCGAAGCCAACCCGCAGCTGCAGCGCATCTACGGCACCGCCTGGGAGAGCCGCGACGCGCTCAAGGACTACCTCGCGTTCCTGGAGGAGGCCGAGAAGCGCGACCACCGCAAGCTCGGCGCCGAGCTCGACCTGTTCTCCTTCCCGGAAGAGCTGGGATCGGGGCTTCCGGTCTTCCACCCCAAGGGCGGCGTGGTCCGCAAGGAGATGGAGGAGTACTCGCGCCGGCGCCACGAGGAGGCCGGGTACGAGTTCGTCAACACCCCGCATATCGCCAAGGCGCAGCTGTTCGAGACCTCGGGGCACCTGCCGAACTACAGCGAGGGCATGTTCCCCCCCATGGAGTTCGAGGGGCAGGACTACTACCTCAAGGCCATGAACTGCCCCATGCACAACCTGATCTACCGCTCGCGGGGCCGGTCCTACCGTGAGCTGCCGCTGCGGCTGTTCGAGTTCGGCACGGTCTACCGCTACGAGAAGTCGGGCGTCGTGCACGGCCTGACCCGCGCCCGCGGATTCACCCAGGACGACTCCCACATCTACTGCACCCGCGAACAGGCCCCCGACGAGCTGGACAGCCTGCTCACGTTCGTGCTGGACCTGCTCCGCGACTACGGGCTCAGCGACTTCTACCTGGAGCTGTCCACCCGCGGCGAGTCCGAGAAGTTCATCGGCGAGCCCGAGGAGTGGGAGGAGGCCACCGCGACCCTGCGCCAGGCCGCCGAGAAGCAGGGGCTGGACCTGGTCATGGATCCCGGCGGTGCCGCCTACTACGGTCCCAAGGTCTCGGTGCAGGCCAAGGACGCCATCGGCCGCACCTGGCAGATGGCCACCCTGCAGGTCGACTTCCAGCAGCCCAAGCGCTTCGAGCTGGAGTACACCGCCGCCGACGGATCCCGCCGCCGCCCGATCATGATCCACCGTGCCCTGTTCGGCTCGATCGAGCGGTTCTTCGGCGTGCTGCTGGAGCACTACGCCGGCGCGTTCCCCGCCTGGCTGGCGCCGGTGCAGGCGGTGGGCATCCCCATCGCCGACGAGCACGCGCCCTACCTGGCGGGATTCGCCGAGCGGCTGCGCGCCGAGGGCGTCCGCGCCGAGGTCGACTCCGGTGACGACCGGATGCAGAAGAAGATCCGCAACGCCCAGAAGCAGAAGATCCCGTTCATGCTGCTGGCCGGCGACGACGACATCGCCAAGGGCGCCGTGTCGTTCCGCTACCGCGACGGTTCCCAGAACAACGGGGTGACGCTCGACGACGCCGCCGAGGAGATCGTCCGCGCGGTGCGCGAGCGCCGCTAGAACCGGGCGCCGTTCTCCGGAACGGGAGTGGTGCGCTCGGCTCCCGCGGGAGCCGAGCGCACCACTCCGCCGCCGGACCGGATCCGCAGCCGCCCGGCGGCCGGATCAGCGGCGCGCCGCGTCTGCGTACGGGGCGGCGCCGCGGCAGCCGCGCAGGACCACGGCCGCCACCGCGCGCGGGTCGTCGGCCATGGGGATGTGCCCGCAGCCCGGCAGCACGACGCTGCGGGCGTGCGGGATGCGGCGCAGCGCCCGCCGCGCCCCGGCGGGCGGCAGCAACCGGTCGCGCTCGCCCCAGGCGACGGTGACCGGGCAGGCGACGGTGCCGGAGAAGGTGTAGCGGGCCACGTGCCGGGCCATTCGCACGAACGGCGAGCCCGGCGCGATCACCGAGGTGTCGAAGGCGATGCCGTGCGCGGCCGGTGGCCCGGGGTCGGCGCGCAGAGCCCGCTGCGCCAGTGCGCGGGCCGGCGGGGTGTGCGCGGCGGCGCGGACGAGGCGCTGCGGAATGCGGGCCGCCGCGCGGGCGCCCAGGGCCAGGGTGCGCGCACCGGCGGTGCGCGCGGCGGAGCCGAACCCGATCGGAGACAGCGCGGTCACCGAGGCCGCCCGGCCGCGTGCGGCCATCTCCAGTGCCACAGCGCCGCCCAGGGAGTTGCCCACCACGTGCGGGCGCTCCTCCAGCCCGAGGTCGGCGCACAGCTGCAGCACGGCGTCCACGAGGTAGTCCACGTCGTAGGCGCGCGGGCCCCCGGGGCCGGGTGCGGGCGACTCCCCGAAGCCCGGCAGGTCCGCGGCCACGACCCGGTAGTGGGGCGCGAGGCCGGCCGCCACGGTCCGCCAGGCCCGGCGGTGGTGGCCCAGCCCGTGCAGCAGCAGTACGGCCTCGCCGGTTCCCCGGTCGTCGTAGACGATGCGCGACGTGTCCATGAACACCAGGTGTACCCGATTCAAGCGGTTCATTCCGGGTGCAGGGCGTACTGGATTCGTCACACCCGCGAGCCGAGCACGTGCAGCGGGGGCGAGCGCGGCGGCGGAGAACGCGGCCCCGGACCCGGACAGCCGGGGGCGCCTCTCGCTGCCCGCTTCGCAGCGGACGACTGAGCGTGCACGGCCGCGGGCGGCGGCTCGGCGTCCCGCTGGGCCGAGGAATCCTCCGGCCGCGGTCGGCGCCGGCGGAGGGGCTTATCGGCTCCGCGCCGCCCGCTGCTCGCGCCAGCGTTCGATCAGCGCCGGGAACTCGCCGAGCATGAACGCGTAGAAGTCGCGCATCTCCTCCAGCCGGGGCTGCGCGAAGCCGTCCTCCGCGGTGACCTCGACGCCGTGCTCGGCCATCCGCAGCAGCGCTGCGACGACCTCGTTCTGCTTGCTGAACAGCCGCGCCCACGCGTCGTCGCGCAGCCGGTAGTGGTCGCGGCGGCTGCCCGCCGCAGGGACGCGCTCCACCAGCCCCACCGACGTCAGCATGGTGACCGCGCCCGACACCGACCCGGTGCTGACGGAGAGCTCCGCGGCGAGGTCGCCCTGGGTCAGTGCGGGCTGCTCGGCGAAGATGACGGCCGCCATCACCCGTGCGGTCATGCGCTGCATCCCGTGCTCGCTCAGGACCAGCGCGAGCTGCTCGGTCGCCTCCCGGCGCTCCTCTGCTGTGGACAAGTCGGCTCCTCCCCGGTTCCGCTGTTCACCCCGATGATACCGACGTCTTCGTCGAATCCGAGTATTCAGAAAATTCTGAAAATCGAGTACGATGGTGTGTGGTGCGGAGCACCGGCGCGCGCGCCGGGTCCGCGGTCGGACACGGCACCCACGCGAACCGGAGCCCCACGATGCGGGTCCTCATCTTCACCCACGGCACACGCGGCGACGTCCAGCCGTTCGCGGCGCTCGCGAAGGCCCTGGAGGCCGCCGGACACGAGGCCCTGCTGGCGGCCCCGCAGTCGTCCGCCGCCCTCGCCGCCGAGCACGGTGTCCCGTTCGCGCCGCTGGACGACGGGCCCCTCCGCATGCTTGAGGACCGGCAGCTCCTCGGGGACGTCGGCGGCGCGGGCGGGGGCCGCGGCAGACTGCGGGAGGCCGGTGCGATGCTGAACATCATCCGCCGGGCCAAAGCCGATATGGTGCGGGTGCTCGACGACATGGCCGCGGCCGCCGACCTGTTCGTCGCCGACGTGGTGGTGCACGGGATGGGCTATCCGGGCCACCACATCGCCGAGTACCTGGGGGTTGCCTCCGTTCCGGCGGCGCTGCAGCCGTTCTGGGTGCCCACCGCGGCGTTCCCCAATCCCATGCTTCCGGTGCCCGTTCCGCGCGCGCTGAACCGGGCGAGCCACCGCTTCAACACCCTCGTGCTGCGCTCCTACGCGGGGACGGAGGACGACTGGCGCGGGCGCCGGCTGGGCCTGCCGCGCCGCCCCGGCAGGCACCGCGTGCTGCGCAGGCCCGACGGTTCGGCCGCGCCGCTGCTTCAGGCGTTCAGCCGCCACCTCGTCCCCGCCCCCGCCGACCACCCCGAATGGGTGCACACCACCGGGCACTGGTTCCTGCCCGCGCCCGCCGACTGGACGCCGCCGGAGCGGCTGACGGATTTCCTCGCCGCAGGAGACCCTCCCGTGTTCGCCGGGTTCGGCTCCATGCCCGGCAGCGACCCTGCCGGGCTGGGCCGGGAGGTCGTCGCGGCCGTGCGGAGCGCCGGCGCACGCGCGGTGCTCGCGACCGGATGGGGCGGCCTCGCCGAGGCGGCCGAGGGCGAGGACGTCCTGGTCGTGCGGGAGGTCCCGCACGACTGGCTCTTCCCGCGCGTGTCGGCCGTCGTCCACGCCGGCGGCGCCGGGGTCGCCGGCGCGGCGCTGGCCGCGGGGCGCCCGCAGATCGTGTGCCCGTTCCACCGGGAGCAGCGCTTCTGGGCCGAGCGTGTGCACGCCGCCGGCCTCGGACCCGAGCCGCTGCCCGCCGGCAGGGTCACCGCCGCTGCGCTCGCCGAGCGGATCCGGCGGGCCGCAGGCAACCGGGAGACGGCCCGCCGCACCGCCGATCTCGTGCGCAGCGAGGAGGGAGCGGCCGCCGCCGTGCCCCTGATCGAAGCCGAAGCGGCGCGGGGGAGGGCCCTCGGCGGCGCCTAGCCTTCAGGGCACGGGGAGGCGGCGGCGACCACACCACGCAGCGGCCGCCGCCGTGCCCCTGATCGAAGCCGAAGCGGCGCGGGGGAGGGCCCTCGGCGGCGCCTAGCCTTCAGGGCACGGGGAGGCGGCGGCGACCACACCACGCAGCGGCCGCCGCCGTGCCCCTGATCGAAGCCGAAGCGGCGCGGGGGAGGGCCCTCGGCGGCGCCTAGCCTTCAGGGCACGGGGAGGCGGCGGCGACCACACCACGCAGCGGCCGCCGCACCGGGGCGGCCTCAGGCGGGCAGGCCCAGCTCCCGGGCGATGAGCATCCGCTGGATCTCCGACGTCCCCTCGCCGACCTCCAGGATCTTGGCGTCGCGGTAGAACCGGCCCACCGGGTATTCGTTCATGAACCCGTAGCCGCCGAAGATCTGCGTCGCGTCGCGGGCGTTGTCCATGGCGGCGTTGGACGAGGCCAGCTTCGCGATCGCGGCCTGCTTCTTGAACGGCTCGCCGGCCAGCATGCGCGAAGCGGCGTCGTAGTAGGCGAGACGGGCGGTGTGGACCCGCGCCTCCATGTCGGCGATGGTGAACTGGATCGCCTGGTAGGAGCCGATGGCGTTGCCGAACGCCTCGCGCTCGCCGGCGTAGCGCAGGCTCTCGTCGACGCACCCCTGCGCCAGGCCCACGCCCAGCGCCGCGATGGCGATCCGGCCTTCGTCGAGGATGCGCAGGAACTGCGCGTAGCCGCGGCCGCGCTCGCCCACCAGGTTCTCCTCGGGGACCCGGCAGCCGTCGAACACCAGTTCGTTGGTGTCGGAGGCGTTCCAGCCGACCTTGGAATAGTGCTGGCCCACCGACATGCCCGGCGTGTCCGACGGGATCAGGACCGCCGAGATCTCCGGGCGGCCGTCGGGCTTGACCCCCGTGGCCGCGGTGACGGTGACCAGGGCCGTGATGTCGGTCCCGGAGTTGGTGATGAACGACTTGGTGCCGTCGACGACCCATTCGCCCCCCTCCAGCCGCGCGGTGGTGCGGGGCGCGCCGGCGTCGGACCCGCCGCCGGGCTCGGTCAGGCCGAAGGCGCCCAGCGCCTCGCCCGAGCACAGGCGCGGCAGCCAGGCGCGGCGCTGCGCATCGCTGCCGAACCGGTGGATGGGCATGGCGCCGAGCGAGACCCCGGCCTCCAGGGTGATCGCGACCGAGGAATCGACGCGGGCCAGTTCCTCCAGCGCCAGACACAGCGCGAAGTAGTCGCCGCCCATACCGCCGTACTCCTCCGGGAACGGCAGGCCGAACAGGCCCATGCTGCCCATACCGGCGACGATGCCGTAGGGGAAGGCGCCGCGCTCGTAGTAGTCGCCGATGACCGGCGCCACTTCGGTGCGGGCGAAATCCTCGACGGTGCGGCGCAGGTCTTCGTACTCGGCGGACAGCCCGTGGGCCATGGCTACTCCTCGGATGTGGTGGATGCGGAGCCGGGGGCGCCGAGGCCGGGCGGGGTGTGCTCGGACTCCGGCGCGATGCGGGCCAGCAGGGCGTCCATGGCCACCGGGCGGCCCGGACGCACGGGCAGTTCGGCGACCGTGCCGTCGGCGGGCGCGGTGACGGTGTGCTCCATCTTCATCGCCTCGACGACGACTACGGGGGCGCCGGCGCTGACGTAGTCGCCCTCGGCGACGGCGACCGACAGGACGGTGCCGGGCATGGGGCTGCGCACCGAGCCGTCGCCCGCCGCGCCGGCGCCGCGGGCCGGCGCGAGGACGGGATCGTCGCGGAAGTGCCACGCCGCGCCGCCGCGGCCCAGCCACAGCCCGGAGGCTTCGGCGGCGCGGGCGTAGCGCAGCGTCCGCGAGCGCAGCGCGACGGTCAGGGTGCGGCCGTCGGGGGAGCGGGCTGCGTCGACGGCCACAGCGGGGGCGCCGTCGATGCCGACCTCGTAGCCGAGGGTGCGCGCGCCGGCGCCGTCCTCGGGCAGGAGGGCGGGGACGGGCGGGTTCCGCGGGTCGGCGGCGCCGGTCGGCTCGGGGGCGGGGCGCCGCCGGACGCGGACGGCGGCGGCGCCGTGCCGGGCCGAGCGCAGCCGCCACACGGTCCAGGCCGGTGGGCCCAAGCGCCAGCCGTCGGGGACGCTGAAGCGGTCGGCGGTGCGCGGGTCCGGCTCCAGGCCGAGCTGGTGGTCGGCGGCCGCCGCCAGCAGCTCGTCGGCCACGGGCGCGCCGTCGTCGCCGGCTCCGCCGTCCGGGGCCGCGGTGAGTCCGGGGGCGAGCCGTTCGGTGAGGTCCGTGCTCAGCGCACCGGAGCGCACCTGGGGTGTGCGCAGCAGGGTGCGCAGGAATGCGACGTTGGTGCCGCACCCCAGCAGGGTGTAGTCGGCCAGCGCCGCATCCATCCGGTCCAGGGCCGCCGGGCGGTCCGGCGCCCAGGTGACGACTTTGGCGAGCATGGGGTCGTAGGCCGAGGTGACCTCGCCGCCTTCGTCCGTCCCGGAGTCGACGCGGACGTGCTCGCCGGCGGGCTCGTCCAGCAGCAGTACGCGGCCGCCGGTGGGCAGGAACCCCTGGGCGGGGTCCTCGGCGTAGACCCGCGCTTCCACGGCGTGGCCCGACAGCGACACGTCGGCCTGGGCGAAGGGCAGCGGCTCGCCGCGCGCGATACGGATCTGCAGTTCGACCAGGTCGAGGCCGCGCCGCCCGCCGAGCGCGGCCACGGCCTCGGTGACGGGGTGCTCGACCTGCAAACGGGTGTTCATCTCCAGGAAGGAGTAGTCGAGCCCGGCGCTCGCCGCCGGGGGAGCGGACCGCGCAGACGCGGTGCCCGGGGCGCTCTCCTGCGGCGGTTCGACGATGAACTCCACCGTGCCCGCCCCGACATACCCGCAGGCGTGGGCCGCCGCCACGGCGGCCCGGCCCATGGCGGCGCGCTGCTCCTCGCTCAGCAGAGGGGAGGGCGACTCCTCCACGATCTTCTGGTGGCGGCGCTGCAGGCTGCATTCGCGTTCGCCGAGGTGGACCGCGCCGCCGTGTCCGTCGGCCAGCACCTGCACTTCGATGTGGCGCGGCCGCCGCACCAGCCGCTCGGCCAGCAGGGTCGGGTCGCCGAAGGCGGTTTCGGCCTCGCGGCGCGCCGCAGCGGCGGCGCCGGCCAGTTCGCCGGGCCCGTCGACCACGCGCATCCCCTTGCCGCCGCCGCCCGCCGACGGCTTGAGCAGTAGCGGGTAGCCCGCCTGGTCGGCGGCACGGGCCAGCTCGCCGTCGTCCATGGGACGGCCGGGGGCTTCGGCGAAACCGGGCAGCAGCGGAACTCCGGCTTCGGCGACGCGCCGCTTCGCGCGGATCTTGTCGCCCATCGCCTCGACGGCCTCGGGCGGCGGCCCGATGAACACCAGGCCCGCCTCGGCGCAGCGTCGCGCGAAGTCGGCGTTTTCGGACAGGAAGCCGTAGCCGGGGTGTACCAGCTGCGCTCCCGATTCCGCGGCCGCCGCCACGATCGCTTCGGCGTCGAGGTAGCTGTCGGCCAGGGACGCGCCGCCGACGCACACCGCGGAGTCGGCCGCGCGCACGTGCCGGGCGCCGGGGTCGGCGGTGCTGTGCACGGCCACCGAGCGCAGCCCCATGCGCCGCACCGTCCGCATGATGCGCACCGCGATCTCGCCGCGGTTGGCCACCAGCACCGCGGCCGGGCCGCCGGCCGCCGCCGGGTGCTGTTCACGTTCGGACATCGTCCACCTCACATCCGGAAGACGCCATAGCCCACCGGCTCCAGCGGCGCGTGGCGGGCGGATTCCAGCCCCAGCGCCAGCACGGTGCGGGTGTCGGCCGGGTCGATGACGCCGTCGTCCCACAGCCGCGCCGTGGAGTAGTAGGGGTCGCCCTGCCGTTCGTACTGCTCGCGGATCGGTTCCTTGAACCGCTCTTCCTCGTCGGCCGGCCACTCCTCGCCGCGGGCTTCCGCTTGCTCGCGCCGCACGGTGGCCAGGACCGAGGCGGCCTGCTCGCCGCCCATCACCGAGATCCGCGCGTTGGGCCACATCCACAGAAACCGCGGCGAATACGCCCGCCCGCACATGCTGTAGTTGCCGGCGCCGAAGGAGCCGCCGATGACCACGGTGAACTTGGGCACCCGCGCGCAGGCCACCGCCGTGACCATCTTGGCGCCGTGCTTGGCGATCCCGCCGGCTTCGTAGTCGCGGCCGACCATGAACCCGGAGATGTTCTGCAGGAACACCAGCGGCGTGGAGCGCCGGTCGCACAACTCGATGAAGTGCGCGCCTTTGAGCGCCGACTCCCCGAACAGGATGCCGTTGTTGGCGACGATCCCCACCGGGTGGCCGTGGATGCGGGCGAACCCGCAGACCAGAGTGGTGCCGTACTCGGCCCGGAACTCGGTGAACCCGCTGCCGTCGACCACGCGGGCGATGACCTCGCGCACGTCGTAGGGGGTGCGGGTGTCGGTGGGCACCACACCGTGGATCTCGGCGGGGTCGAGGGCGGGCGGTTCCGGCTCGGCGCGCTCCCAGGCCGGTTCGGCGCGCGGCCCCAGCGTGTCGGCGATCTGGCGGACGAGCGCCAGCGCGTGGCCGTCGTCGTCGGCCAGGTGGTCGACGACCCCGGACACGCGGGCGTGCACGTCGCCGCCGCCCAGCTCCTCGGCGGTGACGACTTCGCCGGTGGCGGCCTTCACCAGGGGCGGGCCGCCCAGGAAGATCGTGCCCTGGTCGCGCACGATCACGGCTTCGTCGCTCATCGCCGGGACGTAGGCGCCTCCGGCCGTGCAGGACCCCAGTACCGCGGCGATCTGCGGGACGCCCAGCTGCGACATGGTCGCCTGGTTGTAGAAGATCCGGCCGAAGTGTTCGCGGTCGGGGAAGACCTCGTCCTGCATCGGCAGGAACGCGCCGCCGGAGTCGGCCAGGTACACGCACGGCAGCCGGTTGTGCAGCGCCACTTCCTGCGCGCGCAGGTGCTTTTTGACGGTGGCGGGGTAGTAGCTGCCGCCCTTGACCGTGGCGTCGTTGGCCACGATCACCGTCTCGCGCCCGCATACCCGTCCGATTCCGGTGATGATCCCGGCGGCGGGGGCGTCGTGGCCGTCGGTGCCGTAGAGGCCCCAGCCGGCCAGCGGCGACAGTTCGAGGAACGGCGAGCCGGGGTCGAGCAGGCGGTCCACGCGCTCGCGCGGCAGCAGCTTGCCGCGCTCCGCATGGCGGGCGCGGGTCTTCTCCGGTCCGCCCAGGGCGGTTGCGGCGACCCGGTCGCGCAGCTGGTCGGCCAGGGCGCGGTTGGCGCGGGTGTTGGCTGCGAATTCGGCGCTCTCGGTGTCGATGGCCGAGCTGAGCACCGGTCCCGTTGGCATCGTGGCCTCCGCGGTTAATGATCGCTAACATTCGGGATGTTAGTGTCCGTTAACGCCGGTGTCCAGAGCCGCGCGCCCGCCTTCTGAGATCGACGCGCGGCGCCGAGGGAAGGAGGCGCAGATGGCCGGCCGCTCCGGGGGCGACCGCCGCGCCGAGATCCTGCGGGCCGCGGCCGGGCTGTTCGCCGCCCGCGGTTTCCACGGCGTCAGCATCGACGACCTGGGACGTGCCGTCGGCACCAGCGGTCCCGCCCTCTACCGGCACTTCCCCGGCAAGGAAGCGCTGCTGGCGGCCATCCTTCTGGAGGTCAGCGAGCGTCTGGCCGCCGACGGCAAGCAGCGCGCCGAGGCCTGCGCCGACGACCCCCGATCGGCGCTGGAGGAACTGCTGCGCGGCCATATCCGCTTCGCGCTGACCGAACCCGCGCTGATCACCGTGCACGACCGCGAGCTGGACAACGTCCCCGCCCCCGACCGCCGCCGCATCCGCCGCTTTCAGCGCGGCTACGTCGAGCAGTGGGTGGGCGTGCTCGCGCGATTGCGCCCCGCGTCGGACCCGGCGACCCTGCGTGCGGCCGTGCACGCCGCGTTCGGCCTGCTCAACTCCACCCCGCACAGCGCCCAGGAGCTGACGCCCGAACCCATGGCCGGACTCCTGCTGGACATGGGCCGGGCCGCGCTGCTGGCCGGGGACTGACCGACGGCACCGGAGGCGGCTCGCACGTGCGCCACCGTTTCGCCGGAGCCCCGCCCGCCGTGCCTCCGGCGCCGCCGGGGTGTCGGGCGGTGCGCTTCCGTGCGGCGCGCCCTAGGTTTGACCTGGGGGCACTCGGGCAGCCCTGAACACCAACGGACCCGTCCGTTCGGCGCGCCGCCGGTGCGGCCGCGCCCGGTCGGGTCCGCACCGCAGAGCGGTTCAAGGGGGAGTGGTACGACGATGGCACGGCCTCGCATCGTGGTGATCGGCGCAGGATTCGCAGGGTTGCAGGTGCTGAAGCGGCTCGAACGGCGCGTCCCCAAAGGTGCCGCCGACATCGTCCTGGTCGCACCCAACGACTACATGCTCTACAGTCCGCTGCTGCCGCAAGTGGCCTCGGGGCTGCTCACGCCGCAGTCGCTGGCGGTGTCGCTGCACCGGTCGCTGCGGCGCACCCGCATCGTGCCGGGATCGGCCGTGGGCGTCGACACCGAGTCCAAGGCGGTGCTGGTCCGCAAGATCTCCGACGACATGACCGTGGAGCGCTACGACCGGCTCGTCGTCGCGCCGGGCAGTCTCACCCGCGTCTTCGACATCCCCGGGCTGACCGAGCACGCCTTCGGCAACAAGAACCTCGCCGAAGCAACCGTCCTGCGCGACCACGTGCTCGCCCAGTTGGAGCTGGCCAACGCCACGGCCGACCCCGTCGAGCGCGAGGAGCGCTGCCGGTTCGTCGTGGTCGGCGGCGGCTACACCGGCGTGGAGACCGCGGCCTCACTGCGCCGGCTGACCGAAGAGGCGGCCCAGCTCTACCCCTCGCTGCGCTCGGCCATCAGCTGGCACCTGGTCGACATCGCGCCGCGGCTGCTGCCCGAGCTGGGTACCAAGCTGGGCGACGAGGCGCTCGACCTGCTGCGCTCCATGGGGGTGGAAGTCAAGCTGGAGGTGACCGTCAAGGAGGTCACCGAGCAGAAGGTGGCGCTGACCGACGGCCGCATACTGCCGTGCCGCACGCTGATCTGGACCGCCGGGACTTCGCCCAGCCCGTTGATGGAATCGCTGGGTACCGAGACCAGCCGCGGAAAGCTTGTGGTGGGATCCGACCTCGCGGTTCCCGAGATGCCCGACGTCTTCGCGGTCGGCGACGCGGCCGCGGTGCCGGACCTGAGCAAGGACGACCGCGGAGCGGTGTGCCCGCCCACCGCCCAGTACGCCGAGCGCCAGGGCACCGTCGCCGCCGACAACGCGATCTCCTCGCTGACCGGGCGGCCGCTGCGCACGTTCCTGCACAAGGACCTGGGCCTGGTGGTCGACCTGAGCGGGCGCGACGCCGTCGCGCGGCCGCTGGGCTACGACCTGTCGGGCTTCCCGGCGTTCGCGGTCACACGCGGATACCACCTGTGGTCGCTGCCCTCCAACCCCGCTCGCGCGCGGGTGGCGGCCAACTGGATGATCCGCGGCATCACCGGCGGCGAGGTCGCCCGCCTGGGCTTCCACCGCGGAAAACCGTCGACCTTCGTCGACCTGGAGGCGGCCCACTACCTCAGCGCCGCGGACGCGCAGCGGCAGAGTGCGCAGCTGCTGCAGGCACAGGAAGCGGCCGGAAGCGGCGGCTGATCGGCCGGGCCGAACGCGGCGGGGCGACGCGAGCGCGGCGGTGCGCCGGCCGGCCGGCGCACCGCCGGCGCCCCCGTTTCCCGGGCCGCCCGGCGGCGCCGCGGCCGGCCGCGTTCAGCGGACGATCTCGTAACCCGCCTCGTCGATCGCGGCATCGAGCTGCTCGCCGCTGAGCGGGCTCCGGCTCTCGACGTCGACCCGGCCGCTGCCCAGGTCGACCTGGACCGAGGTCACCCCCGGCAGCGCCGAGACCTCCTCGGTCACCGCCGTGACGCAGTGCTCGCAGGTCATCCCTTTGACGGTGATGGCGGTAGCGGACATGGCCGACCCCTTTCCTCCCGGTCCTCCCGGACGCGTGTTCGTCTCCGCAAGGCGGGTCAGGAGCGCACCAGCCGCGCGATGGCCTCGGAGGCCTCGCGCACCTTCTCGTCGGCCTCCTCGCCGCCGTTGGCGACGGCATGGCCGACGCAGTGCTTGAGGTGCTCGTCGAGCATCGACAGCGCGAACGAACGCAGCGCCTTGTTCACCGCGGTCGTCTGCGTGAGTACGTCGATGCAGTAGGAGTCGCTCTCGACCATCCGCTGCAGTCCACGCACCTGCCCCTCGATCCGGCTGAGCCGGTCCAGGTGGCTCTTCTTGTTGTCGTGGTAGCCGTAGGTGGCCATCTGCGTGTTCTCCTGAGTGTCCCGCTCTGCAGCCATCAATATACCCCCTTCGGGTATAGCAGCGCCCTGTGCGCGTCCGGAATTCCCGCGACCGGGTGCGTCGCCCCGGAACCATACCGGCCGCCCGACGGTCTCCAGTATCGCCGCCGCGGCAGGCGCAACACCGCGAACCGGTACCCGCGGGGCGTATCCGGGCGCAGGCGGCGCCCCGGCCCGCGCGCCGCCGGCCCCGGGCTCCGCCGTGCGGGTACCGCGGGTCCCCGAACGGGCGCGCAACCGAGTGAATTCGCAGCGCACAGTCGCGGGGCAGGCTTGCCAACGCCGTGGCACGGCGCCGACCATGGGGGTATGAACGACTCCAGCAGCCAGGAGAGCAGCATTCTCGGCCGTATCGACGCTCTGGTGACCGAGGAGCGCGACCTGCGCGAGCAGA
Organism: Streptomonospora salina; assembly: GCF_014204715.1. Classification (NCBI taxonomy): domain Bacteria; kingdom Bacillati; phylum Actinomycetota; class Actinomycetes; order Streptosporangiales; family Nocardiopsidaceae; genus Streptomonospora; species Streptomonospora salina. Next base: position 733,320 of record NZ_JACHLY010000001.1, on the reverse strand, counting down.
GCGAGCACCGGCTGACGCCCGACGAGCGCCAGCGCATGCGCCGCCTGGAGAGCGAACTCGACCAGTGCTGGGACCTGCTGCGCCGGCGCCGCGCCCGCGAAGAGTTCGGCGACGACCCCGACGGCGTCCGCCCGCGGTCCCTCGACGAGGTCGAGAACTACCGCCAGTGATCTGATCCGGGGGACGCCGAAAATCCGGAACCTGCGGGGGATCCGGCGAGTCGCATCCGGTGAACGCACCGCGCCGGGCGGTCGCGCACCCGCGCGTCCGCACTCCGGCTCAGGTGACCGGAGCGGATGAGACGGATCGGGCCGCCCTTCGATGCTGGAGATTCTGACCGGGACCGGGCTCGCCTCGGCCGCCGGCCTCAACGCGTACATACCCCTGCTGACCGTCGGAATCCTCGCGCGCTTCACCGACCTGCTGCCACTGGGCGAGGCGTGGCAGTGGCTCGAGCATCCGGCCGCGCTCGGCGTGATCGGCGTACTGCTGATGCTGGAACTGGCCGCAGACAAGATCCCGTTCGTCGACAGCGTCAACGACATCGTGCAGACCGTCGTCCGCCCGAGCTCGGGCGGTGTCAACTTCGGAGCCGGAGTCTCCTCCACGGGCGCCGCCGAGTTCGCCGCAGCCGCCGGCGGCCCGTCCGGCGGCGACTCGGGCGCCGGCTGGTGGCCGATCGCCGCGGGTGTACTGATCGCGCTGGTCTTCCACCTGCTGAAGGCCGCCGCACGCCCGGTGCTCAACGCCGCCACCTTCGGCGCCGGCGGCCCGCTGGTCAGCGTCGCCGAGGACGGCGCCAGCGTGCTCACCGCACTGGCGGCCGTCCTCGTCCCGGTCCTGGCCGCGGCCGCCGCGGTGCTGCTGGCGGCGGTAGGCGTGTGGGCCGCCCGGCGGCGCAGGTACCGCCGCCGGGCGGCCGCCGCGGCGCCGCCGGGCGTGTACTGAGACCGGAACACGGCGGTGCCCGCCGCACGGCGGACGCCGCCGCTCGGCCGCCCGGCCCCGTTCAGCGCCGCGGAGGCGGCGACCTATAGTGCTCAGGGTGGAATACAACGGGTTCACTCGCCTCAACGGCGTCAAGCACATCGTCTGGGACTGGAACGGGACGCTGCTCGACGACAACCACGCCAACATCGCCGCCCTCAACCGCGTCTGCGCGGAGTTCGGCCGGGATCCGGTCGAACTGGACTTCTGGCGCACCTTCTTCCGAAGGCCGCTGCTGGGGTGCTACGAGGATCTGCTGGGCCGCCGCCTGACCGAGCGGGAGTGGGCGCGGCTGAACCGTACCTACGACGACCACTACACCGCGATGCTGCCGTCCTGCGGCCTGGCCGACGGGGTCCCCGACATCCTGCTGGACTGGCACGCGTACGGCGGATCGCAGTCGCTGCTGTCGATGGCCTCCCACGACCAACTCGCCGGGGTAGTCGCCGAACGCGCCCTCGGCGAGCACTTCGCGCGGGTGGACGGGCGGCGCTTCGACACCCCCGACGGCTCCAAGGCCCGCCACCTGGCCGCCCACCTGGATGAGCTGGGCGTCGACCCCGCCACCGTGGCGCTGGTCGGCGACATCGACGACGACGGCCGCGCCGCCTCCGAAGCCGGAGCCAACGCGGTTCTGGTGGCCTCGGGGCTGATGAGCCGGGAGCGGTTGGAGGCGACCGGCCACCCCGTGGTCGACACCCCGCGGCAGGCCGTCGCCGCCCTCTCCGCCTGAGATCCGGTCGGGCGTCGAGCGGCCCACCGTGGAGATCGCAGCGGAGCGGTCACCGCCGACTCCACCAGGCCCCCGGGGCGGCTCGCGACGGTTCTCGGCGGTTTTCTCCGACCGCCGCCGGGTGACCGACGCGCTCGTTCCGGATCCCGGGCCGTGGGCGACCGGACACCCGGCAGCCGCTGAGCCGACCCACCTCCGTCCTCGCCGCCGGGCGCAGGGCGAGTAGCGCCCGGAGCGCCGGCGCCGGACACGCGACGGGGGGCGGCACCGGCGGTGCCGCCCCCCGCGGACCCGGCCCCGGGCCGGCCGGTCGAGCCCGACTCTCAGCCCAGCTGGACCTTGCGCGCGTCGTCGAAGCGGCGCTGCACGTCCGCCCAGTTCACGACGTTCCAGAACGCCTTGACGTAGTCCGCCTTGACGTTCAGGTACTGCAGGTAGAAGGCGTGCTCCCACATGTCCAGCATCAGCAGCGGGTAGGAGCCCGCGGCCAGGTTTCCCTGGTGGTCGTAGAGCTGCTCGATGATCAGCCGCTGACCGAGGATGTCCCAGGCGAGGATCGCCCAGCCCGAGCCCTGCACGCCCGTCGCCACCGCGGTGAAGTGGGCGCGGAAGGCGTCGAAGCCGCCGAACTGGTCGTCGATGGCGGCCGCGAGCTCGCCCTCGGGCTTGTCGCCGCCGTCGGGCGACATGTTCGGCCAGAAGACCGAGTGGTTGACGTGCCCCGCCAGGTTGAACGCCAGGTTCTTCTCGAGCATGTTGACCGTGCTCAGGTCGTTCTTGTCCCGAGCTTCGGCCATCTTGTCGAGCGCGGTGTTGGCACCCGTGACGTAGGCGGCGTGGTGCTTGTCGTGGTGCAGCTCCATGATCTGACCGGAGATCCACGGCTCCAGCGCCGAGTAGTCGTAAGGCAACTCCGGGAGCTCGTAAGGCGCAGGCATGTTCTACGCACCTCTCTGACGCGATTCCAATGTTTGCGGGACGACGTTGATCGCCGGTAAAGAAGCTATCAGCAGCGGGCACCGATCGCCCGTGTAGCCCTTGTGACAGGCCGGTTCGGGAATAGCGGCGGGGCGCCCCCGGCAGCGCTACCCACCGGCCCCGGCTCTTACCCCCGCGGCGCGCGGGCCCCTGCCGGCGCCGGCCTGTCCGGCGCGTTCGACCCCCGCTCCGTTCCAGGTCGTGCGGGCGCAGGCCGCACCCCACGCACCCGTGCGCTTGAGGATGTCGCAGATGTGCATGCGGTCGATGCGGGGGGATACTCCGTAGCCCGACGGCCAGGTGATCGCCCCGTCCATGTCCAGATCCACCAGCTCCAGCAGCCGCGCGATGGTGGGGGCGCCCGAACGCCCCGTCCAGCAGTGCCATGCGCAGCGGGCCCTCGGCGTCGCTCTGCAGCGCGTCGTAGAACGCCGCGCTCGCGGCGAACAGAGTGACATAGGACACCGACCGGGTCTCGCCCGAGGAGAGCCGGCGGATGCGGTGGTCGCGCGGCTTGCCGTCGGGGCCGGTGTCGTGGATCCGCCCGCGGTAGGCGTACCACCGGCGGGTCCGCCACGTCCAGGTCACCTCCACCCCCGTGCAGCTCCAGCGCCCCCAGCTCAGAACCGATGCGCGCCCCCCGGGCCTGCGGCCGCGGCTGCAGGGCCGCGGTCAGGCCGGAGCAGTGCGCACAGCACCTCCAGCGCGTCGCTGGACAGCCGCCCCGGCCGGGTCGCCGCGCGCGGCCGCCGGCTCGCGGGAGACCTCGCGGGCGCCTTCGGCGGCGCTGAGCACGTCCTCGGCGCCGCGCTGCACCCGAACCGCCAGCTTGGCGGCCTGGTAGCGCACTCGGCTGCCGGTGAACCCGGCGATGGTGGCGGCGGGTTCGCGCCGTCCCGGTACGAGGTCGCCCCAGCGGGCCCGTTGCTCCAGGCGGTCGACGACCGCGTCCAGGCGCGACGCGCCGGCGTCGATCTCGCCGCGGCGCTCGGCGGCGCCGGCCCGGATCGGTCCGGCGCGGGCCGTTCAGCTCGCGTTGTGGCGCACCTCGAAGTGTTTGAGCGCGGCGTCGCAGTCGCCGCGGCCGCCGAGCCGCTCCCAGAAGACCGGGAACCACTCCTCGACCTCGTCCAGCCACACCGTCATCTGCCGCGACTTGTCGGCCAGGAACGCTTCGATGTTGGCGGTGACGGTGCGCACGTAGTAGCGGCTCACCTCCAGCCGCTGCTCCTGGGGCCAGGATTTCCTGCGCATGACGACCCCGCCGGCGAATGCCCGGATGATGCCCGCCGGGTCGCCGCTGTCCCAGCGCCGGGCGTAGCTGTGCGCGACCAGCTCCGGGTCGCGGCGCAGGTGCACGTAGAGCGGGTCGTCGCCGTAGCGCTCGTCCAGCTCGCCCAGGAACCAGGAGAGCCGGTTGTCGACTTCGACGTGCTGATCGGGAAACGCCAAGCGCTCGTCCCCCACGAGGCGGGACCGACTCTCATGGCCGACCGTGAAGTCGGTCAGCTCGCCGCAGGCGGTGGCGAGGGTGACCGATCCGCAGCGGCCGGTGCATAGCACGAAAACACGCATTTCGCCCCTTTTGAAGAGACAGGAGGATTGGGGTGCCGAGGGGTGACATAAGAGGCGTCTATATTCGCACCCCGGGGCCGGGCGGTTCACCCCATGAGAATGGAACGACCGACGGTGGTCGACTGGAATTCACCCTTCCGTCGACCATTCGACCCCCGAAGCAGTACCCGAATGGCGAATCCTGGGCCGTGGCCGACCTTCTGCGGCCCGGCCCGCCCGCCCTCCGGCACTCGTGTCCGGCGGTGCGGCAGCGGCGACCCGAGCCGCATGTCCAGAGCAGAGCCGGGGCGGGCCGGGAGGGCGGTGGCACAGCCTCCGTCCGGATCCGGGCGCGGTACCGCGGTGGGCCCCTGTACCCGCGCTTCGCTCCCGCCGGACCGGCCTTCGCGCTTCGGCGCAGCTCCTATTGCTCCTCGGAGGTCATCCCGCCCATGTCCGTGTCGTCGTCGGCCGCCGGTTCCGCGGCTCGCGCCGCCAGCGCACCCGCACCGGCGCCGGGGGGTCCGCCCGGAGGCCGGGAACGGCGGTACCGCCCGGAGGTCCAAGGGCTGCGCGCGGTGGCCGTCGTGCTCGTCGCCGTGTACCACATCTGGTTCGACCGCGTCTCGGGCGGCGTGGACGTGTTCCTGCTGCTCACCGGGTTTCTGATCACCGGGTCGCTGGTGCGTGCGCTGGAGCGCGACGGCGCCGTCGGCTTCGCCGCCTTCTTCGGGCGACTGGTGCGCCGGCTCGTGCCGGCGGCCGCGGTGGTACTCGCCGCGGTCCTCGCGGCGGCTCCCTTCCTCCTGCCGGGCTCGCAGCTCCAGGCGACCGCCGACCAGGTGCTCGCCTCGGCGCTGTACGTCGAGAACTGGCACCTGGCACTGAACGCGGTCGACTACACGGCGCAGAACAGCGCCGCCGGCCCGCTGCAGCATTTCTGGTCGCTGTCCGTCCAGGGGCAGGCCTACCTGCTGTGGCCGGCTCTGGTAGCCGCTGCGGCCCTGGCCGCGAACCGGCTGGGCGTGGGCCTGCGGCGAGCCGTTCCGGTGGCGCTCGCGCCGGTGTTCGCCGGGTCGCTGGCCTACTCCGTGCATATCACCGCGGCCGACCAGCCCTGGGCCTACTTCGACACCGGAGCGCGCCTGTGGGAGTTGGCACTGGGCGGGCTGCTGGCGCTGCTGCCGCCGGCGCCGGGCGTGCCGGGGCGGGTCCGCGCGGTGCTGGGCTGGGTCGGGCTGTCGGCGCTCGTGCTGTGCGGGGCGCTGATGGACGTCTCGGCGCTGTTCCCCGGCTACACCGCGCTGTGGCCCACGACCGCCGCGGCGCTGGTCGTTCTCGGCGGCGGATCCGAGCGGTGGTGGGGCGCCGACCGCCTGCTGTCGTGGCGCCCGCTGACGCGCCTGGGCGACCTGGCCTATGCGCTGTACCTGTGGCACTGGCCGGTGCTGGTCTTCTACCTGCAGGCCACCGGCCGCGAGGCGGCCGGGCTGCTGGGCGGATGCCTCGTGCTGGCGGTGTCGGTGCTGCTGGCCGCGGCGACCACGGCGCTGGTCCGGGACGGCCTGGCGCGGCTGCAGCGCGGCCCGCGCGGCCGGCTGTCGTCCCTGGGCGCGGCAGCCGCCGCGCTCCTGCTCGTGGCAGCGGCGTCGTCGGCGTGGTCGGCCCGGCTCACACAGGAGCGCGAGGAGCGCCGGGAACAGGCGGAATCGGTGACCGACGAGGGCCGGTATCCGGGCGCGCAGGTACTGGCCGATCCGCGCCTCGCCGAGACCACGCCCCGGGCGCCGGTGCTGCCCGCGCCCGCCGATGCCAAGGCCGACCAGAACATCGACTTTGAGAACGGCTGCCACGTGGGCCTGGACGAGGCCGAGCCGGTCGTCTGCGAGTACGGACCCGACTCGGCCGAGCACACCGTTGCGCTCGTGGGCGCCTCCCGCTCGGCGCACTGGTTCGCCGCCCTGTGGGAGGCGGCGCAGGCCAACGGGTGGCGGGTCGTGACGCTGACCAAGAGCGGCTGCCAGTTCAGCACCGACCCGCCCACCCTCGACGGAGAGCCGTTCGCCGAGTGCGTCGAATGGCGCGAAGGCGCCATGGCCGAACTCGACCGACGGCGCCCCGACGCGGTGCTCACCTCTTCCACGCGCGCCCTCCCTTCCGACGAGACCGTGCACCCGGGCTTCATCGAGCGCTGGCAGCAGTTGGACGCCATGGGGATCGACGTCGTCGGAATCCGCGATCTGCCCCGGATCGACTACGAAGGGGCCGCGTGCGTGGAGGCGAACGGGCGCGCGGGGTGCGCGTCGCCGGAGTCCTACAGCCATGCCGAGACCGACCCCGCCCGGAGCCGCAGCGACATCCCGGCCAACGTGGAACTGATCGACCTGACCGACTACGTCTGCCCCGACGGCCGCTGTCCCGCCGTCGTCGGCAACGTGCTGGTGTTCTGGGACCACTCCCACCTGACCGCCACCTACAGCCGCACGCTGGCGCCGATTCTCGGCGAGCGCGTGCGCGCGGCGACCGGGTGGTGACCGCGGATTTTCGGATTTCACACCGCTGCGCGTGCCCGGTGTGCAGCTCTCGCCCCCTGGGTTAGTGTCGATTACGCCCCGCTTCAGTCCGTTTCGAACACGGGTGACCCCGTGCTCCGGCGGCCTCGACCGTTTCGAAGCAGCGGTCGCGGCCACGGCGTGGGAGATCCCCCAGTCCGTCCCCAGATCGGCGGGCCACGACCCTGGAGGTCCTCAATGCGGTTCCTGCGCCTTCTGCGATCCCGCCGGAAGTACCTGGCGGTCGCCGTGCCGGCCGGAGCGGTCGGACTCGCCGGACTGGCCGGGATCGCGGCACTGGCGAGCTCGGGAGCGCTCTCGTGGGAGGGCGCCCTGCTGCTGGCGGCGACCGGCGCCGTCGGCGCCGCCGCTGCGGCCAACGCGCTGCTCGCGGTGGTTCTGGTCCGCCGGGTGGGCGCGGTCAGCCGCAAGGTCAAGGACATCGACCGGCGGGTCGACGCCCAAGGGCGCACGGTGGTGGAGGCCGTCGGAGCCGACCGCCTGGAGATGGTCACGGCGCTGGACAGCGCCCGCGAGGAGCTCAAGGAGATCGATCGGCGCGTCGACGCCAACGGGCGCAAGGTCGTCGAGACCGTCGAAGCCGACCGCCTTGAGACGGTCAAGACCCTCGGCAGCACCCGCAACGAGCTCAAGCGGATGCGCGCCCGGGTCCTTCCGGAGATGTCGGCGGAACTGTCCCGCTCGGTCGCCGTACAGGGCCGCAACGACTACGAACAGCAGGTGGCCTGGGCCGAGCTGCGCGACCACCTCGGCGCGGCCGCCTTCATGCCCCCGCTGCGCGGCTGGGCCGCGTCACCCGACGTGATGCGGGTGGTGGTGCGCCTCGTCGACCGGCACGGGCCGGATCTGGTGGTCGAATGCGGCAGCGGCGCCTCCAGCGTGTGGCTGGGGTATGCGCTGCGCCGTGCCGGCCGGGGGCGCCTGGTCGCGCTGGAGCACAGCGGGTACTACGCCGAGCGGTCGCGCCGGCTGGTGCGCGACCACGGGCTCGACGACATCGTGGAGATCCGCGACGCGCCCCTGACCGAATGGAGCCCCGACTCCGGAGCGGACGGGGACGCCGACGAGGCCGACCGGCCCTGGTACGACGCCGCGGCCGTGGCGGACCTGCACGACATCGGCCTGGTCTTCGTCGACGGGCCGCCCGGCAGTACCGCCGAGCAGGCGCGCTATCCCGCTCTGCCCGTTCTGATTCCCCGGTGCGCTTCGGACGCGGTCTTCGTGCTCGACGACGCCGACCGCCCCGACGAACGCGCGGTCGAGGAGCGCTGGCTTGAGGAGTTCCCCGAGCTCAGCGTGGAGGAGGAGCAGACCGAGAAGGGCGCCCGCGTCTTCACCAGGAAGGCGCTGTGACCGGGGAGCCGGTCGAGGAGGTGCTGGACCGGGCGCTGCATCTGTGCGGCGGCGCTCCGGCACTGGTCGGCCATATCGGCGAGGGCGCCGGGCGCGGACTCGGCGCCGTGGCGCTGCGGTCCGGCGACCGACGGGTCGACCTGGAACGCACGTCCGCGCACGGCGGACCGCTGCTGGACGCCGCGGTGAGCGCACCTTCCGGCGTCGCAGCGGCCGAACCTCCGGGCGGGACCGGATCCGCTCCCGCGGCCGGCGTGGTCGCCGTCGTCGCCGCCACCGTCGCCGACCTGCGGCGCGCCGTCAGTCTGGGGTCGCGGTTGCCCCGCACCCACCAGGTCGTGGTGGTCGTCGGTTCCGCGGCCCACCACGAGCCCCCGCTGCCCGCGGCTCCGGGGCTGGGCCAGTGGCGGCAGCTGCAAGAGGCGCGCGTGCGCCGGCTCGGCGCCGCCGGCCACTGGGCCTGCGAACTGTACTTCCTGGAACCGGTCGATCCCGGCCCGGCGCTGAACGCGGTGGCCGACGGAGCGATCGGCAGGCCCCGGGGACCGGCGCCGACCCCGGCGGCCGCGCTGAGCGGAGCCGACGCGCCGTCGTGGCTGCCCGGCCAGGCTCGGGCGGTCGCCGCAGCGCCCGCAGGTCCGGTACCGCTCAACCGGACCACACCGCTGGCCGACGTGGCGCTGCGGGTCGGCGGAGCGGTGCACCCCCGATGGGAGGACGACGAGGTACCGGCGCTGGACCGGCCCGCCTCCGACGAGTTGAGCTGGTCGGCCATCAGCGGCCCCGAAGGGCCCCGGCGCATCCGGCGCGCGAGTCTGGGGCGGGGCGCGCCCGCGCAGCTGCCGCCGGTCGACGAGCGCGTGGTCAACCCGGTCGGCTTCGTCGGCGAGGCGGGCCGGCGTGTGGGAGACCTCGTGGCGCGCGACGGACGCCCGGCCGTCATCGCCGGAAACGAGGTGGTCGCGCGCCTTCCCGACTCCGGTGCGGTCACCGAGGTCGAGCTGGCGCGGTTGCGCGGCCTGCGCGCCGTCCGCTTCGGGTGGTCGGGCCACAGCGGCCCGTTGGCCGCCATGCGCGCCGTCGCCGGCCTCGCGGCAGGAGGCGTGCCGCTCTTCACTACGCAGGAAGCACCCGCGTGGGCCGCTCCGTTGGGCGCCGAGCTCAGCACGCTGCTGACGTCGGTCACCGCCGAGGACCTCGCCGACCAGCTGTGCCGTGAGCGCCACAGCATCGCGCTGCGGCGCTGCGCCTTGCGTACGCACTCGGTCTCGGCGCGCTGGCGGACCCTGGGCGCCCACGCCGGGGTGGTGCCCGCGCCCGAGCCGCGGGTGTCGGTGCTGCTGTGCACCCGGCGCCCCGAACTGGTGGGATTCGCACTGGAGCAGATCGGCCGCCAGCGCGGCGTCGAGCTGGAGGTGGTGCTGGCGCTGCACGGGTTCGGCACCGACGCGCCCGGCGTCGCCGGCGCCGTCGAGCGCTTCGCCGCCGGCGGGCGCGAAATCACCGTGTACGAGGCCGACCAGGACGACGTGTTCGGGGCGGTGCTCAACCGGGCGGCCGCACGCGCCCGCGGCAGCGTCGTCGCCAAAATGGACGACGACGACTTCTACAGTCCCGACTACCTCGCGGACCTGCTGCTGGCCCGCACCTACGCCTCCGCCGACGTGGTGGGCTGCGGCCCGGAGTTCGTCTACCTGGAGGATATCGACCGCACGGTCTGGCGCCCCGGTGCGTCGGAGCGGATCATCCCCCACGTGTCGGGCGGCAGCCTGCTGACCGACCGGGTGGTTCTGGAGGAGTGCGGCGGATTCCGTCCGCTGGCGCGTGCCGTGGACACCCAGCTGCTGCTCGCGGTCCGCGGCTCCGGCGGGCGGATCTACCGCACCCACGCGCACAACTACCTGATCCGGCGCCGTTCGTCGGGCCACACGTGGGTCGAGCACCACGGGTACTTCCTGCGCAACTCGCTGCGCCAGTGGCCGGGGCGCCGACCTGCGGGCCTGCCCGAGGAGCAGGCCGGGCCGGCCGGCGAGGGCGGAGGCGACGCGGAAGGCGGTGCCGGGAGCCGAGGCGACAGAGAGAGCGAGGCAGTGTGACGATCGTCGACGGCGGCGCCGCAGGCGGCCGCACGAAGCCGGAAAGCACCGGGCGGGCGTCCGGGGGCGCCGCAGTGCCTCGGCCCTGGATCCGCCGCAACGACTACACGGCGCTGGAGATCCCGCGTCTGGGGGAGTGGGAGCCGCACCTGAGCGTGAGCGTGATCGTCCCCGCGCACGGCCACCAGGACAAGCTCGACCTGGTGCTGGCGGCGCTGGCCGAGCAGAGCTATCCGTCCCGTTTGATGGAGACCGTGGTCGTGGACGACGGCAGCGAGCCGCCGCTGCGTCTGCCCGAGGCGCGCCCGGAGAACACGAGGCTGATCGCCTCCGATGAGGGCGGTTGGGGATCGGCGCACGCGGTCACCTGCGGCGCCGCGGCCGGCGACGGCGATGTGGTGCTGCGGCTGGACGCCGACATGCTGGTCTACCGCGAGCACGTGGAGTCGCAGCTGCGCTGGCACCACGCCGCCGACTACCTGGCCGTGCTGGGTCACAAGCTGTTCGTGCCCTTCACCCCGGGCGAGCCGGATCCGGAAAGCGTGCGCGCGGCCGTCGCCGAGGGCCGCGCCGCCGAGCTGTTCGACGCCGGCAGCGCCGAGAAGCACTGGATCGAGCGGACGATCGACCGCACCGAGGCGCTGGCCGCGGCCGACCATCGGGCCCATACGGTGTTCATCGGCGCGTCGGGTTCGCTGCACCGCGACCTGTTCGACGAAGCCGGCGGGCTCGCGGGCGAGATGGTGCTGGGCGGCGACTCCGAGTTCGCCTACCGCCTGGCCCAGGCCGGTGCGGTGTTCGTCCCCGACCTCGACAGCAGCAGCTGGCACTTGGGCCGTACCCAGATGCAGACCCGCCGTGAGGCCGGTGCCCGCTACCGGCGTCCGTTCGTCGCCACGCGGGTCCCCGACTTCCGGGACTGGCGCAACCAGGGTCCGCGGCAGTGGGCGGTGCCCTACGTCGACGTCGTGGTCGACGTCGGCGCGGCGTCGTTGGAGGACGCCGAGACCACGCTCGCGCCGCTGCTGGCCGGAACCGTTCCCGACATCCGTGTCCGCGTCGTCGGAACCTGGTCGGCACTGAGCGAGGAGCGGCGCTCCCCGCTGGACGAGGACCTGCTGGACCTGCGGCTGATCCGGGAGGCGTTCCGCGGGGACAGCCGTGTCTCCTTCGCGGAGGAGGAGCCAGAACGCGATATCGCGGTGCCGTTCCGGCTGCACCTGCCCGCCGGCTGCGCGCCGACACGGCGCGCCGTGGAGCGCATCACCGAGGTCGCCGACCAGCACCGGGTCGGCCTGGTACGCCTCACGGACCCGAGCGTGGACGCCTTCGGGCCGCGCCCGGTTCGGCTGGAGCGCACCGCGGCGTTCATGCGCGCCCGCCGACTGGGTGCCGACCAGGGCGGGCCGGAGGAACTGGACGCCGCGGTCGACCGGCTCTACGGGCTGCACTGGATCGGCGGGGCGGGCATCGTCGGCGACGAGGACGAGGAGCCGCCCCGCGATTGGGGTACGCGGCTGCGCGCGGCCGAGCGGAAGGCCGACGCGCAGCGCGCCCGCGCCGACCGGTTGGAGCGGCGGCTGCGCTGGCTCGGCCGCGGCCTGCCGCGGCGGCTGGTCGAGCGGCTGACGCGCTGACGCCGCGACCGCGCCGTGTGGCACCGCCCCGGGGCGGGCCCGGGGCGGTCAGGGGCGGTCAGGGGACGATGAGGGACAGGCCCTCGGCGGCGAGGGCGTCGCGCTCCTCGCCCTCGATCTCGACGGTGTGCTGGAAGGTCAGCAGCATCCCGTTCTTCACTTCGCGGGTGTCGGTGAGTTGGATGCCGTCGCGCACGCGGGCGCCCGAGCGCACCGGCTGCAGGAAGCGGACCCGGTTGAGGCCGTAGTTGATCGCCATGGAGGGCTGCTTCTCCAGCCGCCACACCATCGGGCTGAACGCCGACAGCAGCGACAGGGTGAGGAACCCGTGGGCGATGGTCCCGCCGAAGGGGCCCGCGGCGGCCTTCTCCCGGTCGACGTGGATCCACTGGTGGTCGCCGGTGGCGTCGGCGAAGGTGTCGATGGAGTCCTGGGTGACGGTCACCCAGTCGCTGTAGCCCAGGTGTTCGCCCTTGGCGGCGACGAGTTCGGCGAGGTCGGTGAAGGTCCGCATGTTCGTGTGCACTCCTTTGGCCCGGACTGACGATTCCCCCGACTCTAGCGAACCGACCGTTCGGTATGGGAGTGGGTGGGGCGTCTGGAATCGCGGAGCGGCCGCCGGAGGCGCCCCGACGCCGCCGGCGCGGTGCGCCCGGGGGGAGAACCGCGGGGTCAGGACCCCAGAGTCACCGAGTCGAGGGCCATGCCGGCCACCTGCCGGGTGTCGACCTCGTAGCCCAGGCCCGGCACCGTCAGCGGAATGGGCGTGATGCCGTCGTGCGCGCGCACCGGCGGGCGCACCGTCTCGCGCGTGACGTGGCCGCCCGCCGGCGGCATCTCGCTGGGCAGCGAAACCCCCGGCAGCGATGCCAGCGCGGCGATGGCCGCCCGGCCCACGCCCGACTCGGCATCCCAGCCGCACCACACGTCCCAACCGGCGTCGGCGGCGCGGTCGTGGGCGCGGCGCGCCGGAGTGATCCCGCCCAGCAGGCTCATGCGCAGGCTCAGCGCGCCGGCCGCCTCGGCGGCGACGGCGCGGTCCAGGGTCTCCAGCGAGTCGATCGAGGTGCTCAGCGCCACGGACGTACGCAGTTCGCGCTGCAGCCGCGCATGGGCGTCGAGGTCGCCGCGGGCGAACGGTTCCTCGATGGCGACCAGACCGTAGGAATCCAGCGCGTGCAGCGCCCGCACGTCGGCGGGGTCCTCGGTGTAGCGGCCGCCGCAGTCGACCTGCAGCACCAGATGCGGGAAGGTCTCCTGGACGGTGTGCACCACGTCGGTGTCCCATCCGGGCCCCACCTCCAGCCGCACCCGGCGGAAGCCGCTGCCCACCTGCCGGTTGACCTCGTGCACCAGCGACTCCGCGGAGGGCTGGCGGGCCACCGTGGCGCCGGCGGTGAAGGCGGTGCGGTGGCCGCCCAGAGCGTGGGAGAGCGGTGTCCCGCGCTGGCGGCTCCACAGGTCCCAGCACGCCGCGTCCAGCCCGGCCGCCACAGAGGGTGCCGGGGGCAGGTCGGCCCAGGCGCCGGCGGCCTCGGTGGGGCGGTGCCAGCTGTGGCGCAGCAGGGCCGGCGCGTGGTCGTCGACGAGCATGCGCCAGCGCTCCTCGTCGATCACGGGAACCTCGCCCCACCCGGTGTTCCCGGACTCGTCGCGGACCCGGACCAGGGCGTGGCGGGCGAACTGCGGCCGGGCCTCGGCCGCGCCGCGGGAGCGGGGATGGACCAGCGGCAACCGGACCAGGGTGGCGTCGATGCCCGTGACACGGGCAAGGGTGGCCGGTTCGGTGGGTGACACGCGGGCTCCGTCTCGATGCGGCCGGGGTAGGTGCGGGGCGGCGGCTTTCCTGCCTCGGCAGGCCGCCTCCATTCGAACGTATCCGCTCACCGCCGAGGCTGCCAGCGGGGCGGGGCGGCGCACCGCCCGTTCACGTGACTTCCGGGAGGATGCCCCGGCCTTGTGGCCGGAGAGGAAATGCGGGCAGGCGACCGGCGCTTCCCCCGGTTCAGGGCACCGTCGAGTCGCCGGGCAGGCGGGTGCGTCAGAAGGCCGGGCTCAACCGGTCGGTACTGGACGCCGGGTTGGGCGAGTTCCGCCGCCAGCTGGAGTGCAAAGCCCGCCACTACGGGCGCACCCTGATCGTGGTCGACCGGTGGTATCCCGGCAGCAAGACGTGCTCGCACTGCGGGCACGTGCTGGACACGCTGTCCTTGGGCACGCGCCGGTGGACGTGCCCGTCCTGCCGCGCCCGACACGATCGGGACCTCAATGCGGCGAAGAACATCGGTGCGGCTGGTCGAGTCGCAGCCCGGGAGAGACTCCCGGGCGGGGCCTGGGCCCCGCTGGGCCCCGCTGGGCCCCCGCTGTGCGAATATGCGGGGCTTGCGGAGCTCGCACAGTAGGGGAGGGAGCCGATGTGAGACGGCACGGGTCCGCCCGTCCGCGGTCGGCGACGAAGCAGGAAACCGCTGCCGTGAGGCAGTCCGCCTGAGCGGGACCGTCCCCCGTCGGGGACGGTCGGGCTCTCCCTCCTTCAGGAAGGAGAGGAAGTCAAGTGGCCGCCTCGAACAGCACCGCGGTCTCCGTCTCCCGGCGCCGGACCGTGCCGAAGCGCCGCCGCAGGGCCGCGGCGACGGCGGCGTCCTCGTCGGCCCTCAGCGCGAACCGCGAACGGGCGCCGTGCCAGGAGACGACGGCGCGCCCGCCGGGCCGCAGGACGCGGTGCAATTCGGCGGCGCCGTCGTCCAGGAACGGCCACATCGCGACCGTGTTGACCGTGACCACCAGGTCGAACTCCGCGTCGGCCGCACCGGTCGCCGCGGCCGAGCCCCGGTGCAGCCGCACGCGGCCGGAGCGCACCGCGGCGGCGTTGCGGCGCCGGGCCATGGCCACCATCTCCCGCGAAGGGTCGACGCCGGCGACCGCCTCCGCCCCGGCGTCGGCGGCAAGCCCGATCAGCACACCGGGGCCGCACCCGACCTCCAGCACGCGCCGGCCGGCGACCGGTGCCAGTGCCCGGATCACCTCGTGCTGCTGCCGCCGGTTGGTGCGCGCCAGGATCCAGCCCGCGGCCAGGCCCGCGGGCCCGCGCGGCAGTGCGAACGGGTTGGCGCCGACCGGTTCGCCGGTCCACAGCCGCCGCGCCATCGCCGCCCTCCCTCCCGCGTGCCTCCCGCGTCCGCGCCCGGCCGCCGCGGTGCCGCGCACCGCCGGAACGCGGCACCGGGCTATCGGGGATGGTGCCCGCTGGACGGTGCGGGCAACACCGTCGGACCTGCCCGGGTGCGGCGGGCAGGGGAGCGCGCGCCGCGGGCTCAGCCTTCGAGCGCCTCGGCGACGGTGCGCGACTTCAAGCCGTGCGCCTCGGCGACCCCCTCGTTGGTGATCACGCCGTCATGGGTGTTCAGCCCGTGGGCCAGGGCCGGGTCCTCGGCCAGCGCGCGCCGCCACCCTTTGCCGGCCAGCTCCGCCGCATAGCGCAGCGTCTCCTTGGTGAGCGCGTGCGTGGAGGTGTTGGGCACCGCGCCGGGCATGTTGGCGACGCAGTAGAAGACGCTGTCGTGCACGGCGAAGCTGGGGTCGTCGTGGGTGGTGGGACGGGAGTCGGCGAAGCAGCCGCCCTGGTCGATGGCGATGTCCACCAGCACCGACCCCGCTCGCATCCGGGAGACCAGTTCGTTGGACACCAGCTTGGGGGCCTTGGCGCCGGGGATCAGCACCGCGCCGATCACCAGGTCCGACTCCAGTACGGCGCTCTCCAGCTCGAAAGCGTTGGAGACCACGGTGCGCACCCGCCCCTGGTAGAGGTCGTCGGCGTGGCGCAGCTTGGCCACGTTGAGGTCGAGCAGTGTGACCTCGGCGCCCATGCCCGCGGCGATGCGGGTGGCGTTGAGGCCGGCGACCCCGGCGCCGACGACGGTCACCCGCGCCGGGCTCACTCCCGGCACGCCGCCCATCAGCCGGCCGCGGCCGCCGCTGGGACGCTGCAGGGTGTAGGCGCCCGCCTGCGGGGCGAGCCGGCCCGCGACCTCCGACATCGGCGCCAGTAGCGGCAGCGAGCCGTCGATCAGCTGGACCGTCTCGTAGGCGATACCGGTGACACCGCGCTCCAGCAGGGCCTCGGTGCACTCGCGCGAGGCCGCCAAGTGCAGGTAGGTGAACAGCGTCTGGCCGGGGCGCATGCGGTGGTACTCCTCGGCCACCGGCTCCTTGACCTTCAGGACGAGATCGCCCTCGGCCCACACGTCGTCGGCCGAGTCCAGGATGCGGGCACCGGCCGCCGCGAACTCCTCGTCGGAGATGGACGACCCGTCGCCCGCTCCGCGCTCGACGGCGACGGAATGGCCGCGGGCGACCAGTTCGTGGACGCCTGCGGGGGTAATGGCCACCCGGTATTCGTGGTTCTTCACTTCACTGGGTACGCCGACGCGCACAGGGCTCCTCCTCGCATCGTCATTGACACACGTCTTCACTCTCGCGTTCCCGGTGCCGCAACCGCCATTTCCAGCATGGCTTTCGTTGTCGCGGCATCTTTACACGATGTAACCCGGGCGGCCGGTCAGCGCGGCGGGACCGCCGTGGGGTCCGGTGCCGTGTGCAGCGGGTCGCCGCCGTCGACCGCGGACCGGTTTCGCGGGGCGGCCGGCAGTGCGCACCCGGACGCACCGCGGCCCCCGACCCAGGTTCCCGTCACGCGGCCCGCCAGCGTGCGTCCGGCGTAGGGGCCGGAGTCGGCCGCCGGGACCGCCTGCTCGGCCGCGGGGTCGAAGGCCACCAGGTCGGCGTCGCAGCCGGGCGCGATGCGGCCCCTGCGGTCCAGGCCCAGGAATCGCGACGGCGCCTCGGAGGTCCAGCGCGCCAGGTCGGCCAGGTCGCAGCCGCGCCGCCGGGCGGCGGTCCACAGCGCCGGCAGCGTCCACGACACCGTCCTGGCGCCGGTACCCGGCCGGTGCCCCGACCCGACCTGTGTGACCACGGGGTCGTGGGGATCCAGCAGCGCGCTCCACAGCGCACTGCGGTTGTGGCCGTTGCGCAGCGGCGGCCGGCACGTGTGCGCGGGGGAATCGTCGGGCACTTGTTCGGCGGGCAGGCACAGGTAGTGCGGGCAGGTCTGGGCGCTGACGGGCGCGCCCATGGCGCGGGCCGCGGCCAGCACGGCCGCGCACTCGGCGGCGCTGAACGGAGACACGAGCACGCGGGTGCCGGCCATGCGGGCCGCGGCGACCAGCCGCTCCACCCCGCGCCGCTCCGCTCGCGCCGGGCGGGCCTCCAGCATCGCCGAAAGGCCCGGCCGCTGCGGCTCGGACAGCTCGGCGGCGTCCTCCGAATGGGCCACCAGCGGGGCGTCCAGGGCGGTCAGCTCCAGCATCGCCTTGCGCAGCCGCGCATCGTCGACGGGGCGGGAGGCCGGGCCGGCGCCGTCGGACAGGGAGCAGTGGAAGCCCACCGCCCCCGCCGCGCGCAGCTCGGCCAGATCGGCGCACGTGGTGGTGCCGGTGACCGCACCGAGGAACGCGACGCGTACGCGGGTGTCCGCGGCCGCGGTCGCGTGGGTGTGCAGCCCCGCCTCGTCGGTCAGGGGCGGGACGGAGGGCCCCGATACCACCAGGGTGGTGACGCCGGCGCGTGCGGCGGCGGCCGCGGTCGCCGCATAGCCCTCGGAGAGGTCCTGCGCGGGTTCCTGGACGGCCGCGTCGATGTCGACTCCGCCGGGCAGCAGGGCCGTATCGCCCAGATCGACGTCCTGCTGGGCGGTGACGCAGGCCCGGTAGTCGCCGACGGAGACGACGCTTCCCGCGCTGATGCAGACCGATGCCGGTGCGACGCCGGCCGGTGCGGCCACCTGCCGCGAGCGGACGACGGTGTCGAACTGGGGCATTCGCGATCCCCTCCGTGGCTGATGGCGGTATTCGCACGCAGCGCGGGAATCGCCCGCACCCGCGATCGGAGTTCCGTCCCCGGCGCGGCCCCGGCCGCCGCCGGACCGGCGGATTCGGCCCCGGTGCGGAACGATTTCCCGACCGTACCGCGAACACCGCCCTACCGGGGGCCGACTGCGTGAACGCGCCGCGAAAGAATGCGGGCGCCCCGCCTCCGGACGCGGAAAGGCGGGGCGGATCGTGCGCAGTGCAGCGGTGCCGCGTGGAATGGGACGGGTTTTCGATCTTCTGTTCGGGGATGCGCGTCCGTGCTCGGGGAATGGGCGTTCCCTCCGGAAATTCCGTTTCGCGTGCTTGGCTCGGGGATCGGGAACGGCGCGCCCGCGCCTACGCTCCCCGAGCGGTCCCGTAGCCGCAGCCCGTGCGGTGGCCCGCCGCACGGGCACCCCGGGGCGCCTCATGCTGCGCGCGGGGGGCTGGTGCGCGACGGCTTCCGGGGCGACACTGGGCGCCGGAGGTTGGGGCGCCCCCGTCCGTCCGGCGTCGCCGTACGGCGCCGGTTCTCCGGTCGCCGGTCCGGGGTCCGGAAGTGTCTCCGACAGGTTGTAGTAGATTTATCGTGGTTCGTGGTGGTGTTCGCGTGGACGTCGGTGTTGTGCTCATCGCCGAGATGACCGGCTGGTTCGCCCCCTGGATGCAGGGCGCGGCCGGACTCCTGGTCGGCGCGGCCGCCGCCGCTGCGGTGGTGCGCCATCGCAACCGCCAGTGACCGTCCACCCCTGCCCCACGGAGCGGCCCCCGTGAATTCCCCCGGAGTCCGCGGCAGCGGCGGCGCCGCCCAAGGCGCGTCCGCGCGCGCCCCCGGCGGCGACACCGCCGCCACCATCGCCGTCGCCGCCGTCGCCACGTGCCTGATCGCCCTCGTCGTGACGCTCGTGGCCGGGGGATCGGTCACCGCCCGGGTGGTTCCCGGACTGCCCGACGCCGGCCCCCTCACACGCTGGGGCCTGCCGGCGGCCACGACCGTGCGCGACGTCGCAGCCGCCCTCACCGCAGGACCGATCGTGCTCGCCCTGTTCCTGCTGCCGCTGCGCAGCGGTGCTCTGGGACCGCAGGCGCTGGGGTACCTGCGCGCCGCCGCCTGGCCGGCGCTGGTGTGGGCCGCGGCCGCGGGTGCCACCCTCGTGTTCCAACTCTCCGACGTATCCGGGCTGCCGCCCGGCGACGTCATCGGCGACCAGCTCACCAGCTACGCCGTCTCGGTGGCCCAGGGCATCGGGCTGCTCGCGACGATCCTGCTGGCCTGCGCGGTCGCGCTGCTGTGCCGCACCGCCGAAAGCGCCGCCGGCGCCTTCGCCCCGCTCGTGCTGACCGGCGCCGGCCTGCTGCCGCCGGCACTGACCGGCCACGCCGCTTCGGCCGGCAGCCACGAACTGGCCGTCACGGGCCTGGCGCTGCACGTCGTGGCGGTGTCGCTGTGGGTGGGCGGCCTGGCCGCGGTGACCTTCCACGGCCTGCGCGCCGCACCCGAGGACGCCCCCGTCGCCGCCGAGCGGTTCAGCCGGGCCGCCCTGTGGGCCTACATCGGCGTGGGCGCGGGCGGAGTCGCCAGCGCCGCCAGCCGCATGTACACGGTGGCCGACGTGTTCACCACCGCGTACGGCTGGATCGTCGTCGCCAAGACGGCCCTGTTCCTCGTGCTGGGCCTGATCGGCTGGATGCACCGCCGCAGGACGGTCCCCCGCATCGCCGAGACCGGCGGGCGGCGGCTGTTCGTGCGGTTGGCGGGGGTGGAGATCGCCGTCATGGCGGCCACCATGGGTATCGCCGCCGCGCTGAGCCGCACGGCGCCTCCGCCCCAGGAGGGCGGGACGACGCCCGCCGAGGCGGTCCTCGGCTTCGCCGTGCCCCCTCCGGTGAGCGTGCAGACCCTGCTCACCCTGTGGCGGCCCGACCTGTTCTTCGCCCTGGTGATCGCGGTGCTGGGCGGGTGCTACGCCGCAGGGGTCGTGCGCCTGCGGCGCCGCGGCGACCGGTGGCCCTGGGGCCGCACGGTCGCGTGGGCGGCGGGCCTGGCGGTTCTGGCGGCCATGCTGCTCAGCGGCGTCGCCACCTATTCCATGGTGGTGTTCAGCATGCACATGGTGCAGCACATGGTGCTGTCCATGCTCGTGCCGATCCTGCTGGTGCTGGGGGCCCCGGTCACCCTGGCGCTGCGCGCGCTGCACCCGGCGCACCGCCGCGGCGACCGCGGCCCGCGCGAATGGCTCACCGCTTTCGTCAACAGCGGGTTCTCCCGGGCGGCCACCCACCCGGCGGTGGCGGCCCCGCTGTTCGTCCTCAGCCCCTACGCGCTGTACTTCACTCCGCTGTTCCCGGCACTGATGAACGACCACACCGGGCACCTGCTGATGAACGTGCACTTCCTGGTCACGGGGTTCCTCTACTACTGGATCATCGTGGGCGTGGACCCGGGGCCGCGCAAACTGCCCTACCTGATGCGCCTGGTGCTGCTGCTGGTGGCGATGGGCGTGCACGCGTTCTTCGGTATCGCGATCATGATGCAGACGGACCCGCTGGCGATGGGCTACTACGGCCAGTTCGAGGTGCCCTGGTTGGACGGCCAGAGCGCCGACCAGTACACCGGCGGCGGCATCGCCTGGGCGGTGGGCGAGATCCCCACGGCCCTGGTGACGCTGGCCATGGTCCGGCAATGGCGGGTCGACGACGAGCGCACCGAGCGCCGCCGGGAGCGCCACAGCCGCCGCGACGGCTCCGACGACGCCGACATGGACGCCTACAACGCCTACCTGGCCGAGCTGGACCGGCGCTCCCAAGGAGGGCGCTGACACGCCACCGCATCCGCCCTGAGCGGAAAACGCGGCCGCGGCTAAGGAACGGGGTGGCGCCGCGTGCGGGATTCCGGTTGGCTCGGGCCATGAGGAGATTCCGGTTCGGCTTTTCCGGACGCCAAGACGAGATCGACCGCTGGATGCAGGTGTGCCGGTCCGCTGAACAGGCGGGCTACGACTCCGTCCAGGTGCCCGACCACCTGGGGGCGGCCTCGCCGTTCGCGCTGCTGGCCGCGGCCGCCGCCGCCACATCGCGGATTCGGTTGGGGACCCTGGTGCTCAACAACGAGTTCTGGAATCCGGCCCTGCTGGCGCGCGAGGCCGCCACGGTGGACCGGGTCTCCGGCGGCCGGCTGGAGCTGGGGCTGGGAGCCGGGCACATGAAGTCGGAGTTCGAAGCGGCGGGCATCCCCTGGCGGTCCCACGCCGAGCGGACGCGGCGACTGGAGCGCAGCATCGGCGAGTTGGACCGGCTGTTCGCCGAGGACGGGCAGGAGCCGCTGCCGCACCAGGTTCCGCGCCCTCCGCTGCTGATCGGTGCGCACGGCGACCGCGGCCTCGAACTGGCGGCCCGCCACGCCGACATCGTCGGATTCTCCGGCCTCAGCCAGATCGAGGGAGCCCGTATGGGCACCTTCCGCGTCGCCGACCGCGCGGAGACGCGGCGGCGGGTGGACTTCGTCCGGGCGCAGGCGGGCCAGCGGGCCGACGCCCTGGAGTTCAACCTGCTGGTGCAGGCGGTGGTCGTCACCGACGACGCCGAGAAGAGCGCGGCCGAACTGGCTCGGGACCACTCCGGAAACGGCCTGGACACCGCGCGCAAGGTGCTGGACGCCCCGTATGTGCTCATCGGCACGCCGGCGGAGATCGCCGCGCAGCTGATCGCCGACCGCGCGGAGTTCGGGTTCTCCTACATCACCACGCACGGACCCTACCGCGGGGCGCTGGGCGAGGTGATCCCCGTGGTGCGCGACCGGGCCGCAGAGTCCGGTGCGCGCGACGGCGCGCCGGCAGCGGCGACGTAGGCCGGGCGCCGGGCGGCGCGCGTGGACGCCGGTCAGCCGGTCAGCCGACGAGCAGGGCGATTCCGGTGCCGGCGGCGCCCAGAGCGGCGCACACCAGCAGGCCGCCGCCCGCGGTGGCGGGCGTGAACCGCAGTCCGCTCGGAACGGCGGTTCCGCGCCCGGCCGCGGCCTGGCGCGCCACGATCGGCAGCAGCGCCACACCGGCGGCGTAGACCACCACCACCGACGCCGAGGCGACGAGGAACGCCTGGCCCGCGCCGACGCCTGCGCTCAGGGTCCGGCCGGCGGCCATCGCCGGGACCGCCAAGAGCAGCGCGGCGCATACGGCGCCGAGCGCGCCCGTGGGCAGCGAACGCCCGGCGACCAGCAGCAACCCGACCAGGGCCGCCAGCACGACGGCGCCGGCGAACCCGAAAACGACGATGTCGACCAGCGAATCCACCCGATCATTATGGCATCGCCCCGGGAACGTCCCCGCCGCCCTCCGGCGTGCGCGGGGCCGGTGTGAACCGGATCTCGGCCAGAGCCGCGGCGGCCGTGCGGTCCAGCAGAACCGCCGAACGCGCCCCCGGCACGACCGCGTGCGCGCCCGATGCGCAGTCGGCCAGCACCCGCAGCCACCGGCGCGCGTGCCGCCGGTGGCTGCGCGGGCTCAGCGCCCGCCCCCGCGCGATCTGGCCGTGCAGGGCGGCCTGCGGGTCGGCGTCGATCAGCAGCAGGTGGACCCCGAAGCCGCGGCGCCGGCAGTACCGCCCCAGCAGTGTCAGCGCCGTGCGCCGGGTGGCCGTCACGTGTGCCACCACCGGGCCGTCCCCGGTACGCAGGGCGCGCAGCACCGCCAGATAGTGCACCAGGTGCGTCACGCGTCGCCGGAAGGGGGAGGGGAGTGCGCGCAGTCGTCGGGCGAGCCGGTTGCGCACCTGCTGGGAATCGACGACCCGCGCACCGTCGGGTGTGGCGACCGGACCGGTCTCGGTGCCCTGGAGTGCGAACAGCCGGTTGAGCAGGGTGCTTTTGCCCGCGCCCGGGATGCCTCCCACGAGCAGCAGCGAGTCGGGCGGATACGGCAGGACCCGCGTTGCGGAGGTCCCGCGCAGGTCGTGTACGGGGCTCGAAGGTGCGGCCGGAGCCGTCGAGGGGGCCATGGGGGGTTTATGCGCCTCTCGGATAAGCGACGGTTAAGGGGCGGGCGGTCGCCCGCGGGACGCCGGCCCCGCACCGGAGGCCGGTGGAATCGAGCGCAGGGAGCGGCGAATGGGACACGGCGACAGGACGGTTCCGCTGGGACCGGCGATCCGGGTGCCGGCGATCGGCCAGGGCACGTGGCGTATGGGCGAGCGCGCCGACCGGTCGGCCGCGGAGGTGCGGGCGCTGCGGGCGGGGATCGACGCGGGGGCCGCCCTCATCGACACCGCGGAGATGTACGGCGAGGGCGGCGCCGAACGCGTGGTCGGCGAGGCGATCGCCGGCCGCCGCGACGAGGTCGTCATCGTCACCAAGGTATACCCCCGCAATGCGGGGCGGCGCGGGGCCAAAGACGCGTGTGAGCGGAGCCTGTCCCGGTTGGGCACCGACACCGTGGACCTCTACCTGCTGCACTGGCAAGGGACGGTTCCGCTGTCGGAGACCGCGGCGGTGATGGGGGAGCTGCGCGACGAGGGCAAGATCCGCTTCTGGGGCGTGTCCAACCTCGACACCGCGGCCATGCGGAAGCTGTGGCGCGTACCCTCCGGCCAGGCCTGCGTCACCGACCAGGTCCTGTACCACCTGGCCTCGCGCGGCATCGAGTACGACCTGCTCCCGTGGTGCCGCGACACCGCGCCCGGGCTTCCGGTGATGGCCTACTCCCCGCTGGGCCAGGGCGGCCGGGCCCGCCGCCGGATCCTGGAGGATCCGACCGTGGGCGCCATCGCCCGAAACCGCGGTGTCCGGCCCGGCCAGGTGGCCCTGGCCTGGGTGATCCGGGACGGCGACGTCGTCGCCGTCCCCAAGGCCGCCGACCCCGACCACGCCCGCCGGAACGCCGAGGCGGCCGGCATCCGGCTCACCGAGGAGGAGCTGACCGCCCTGGACCGCGCGTTCCCGCCCCCGACCGGCCCCGTCCCGCTGGAGATCCTGTGATGCGCGGACCGCTCGTCGGCGGCTTCGCGGCGCTGCCGGTCGTCTCTGCGCATGTGTCCCGGCGCGGAGCGAGGAGTCGGCGCGCACTCGGCGATGTGCGCCCACGGTGCGGTAGGCGGTCGCCGAAGGGGGCTCCCGCCGATCCGCGGGACCGCACGGCCTCTCGGCGAGATCCGGGTCACCCCGTCTGCTCCAGGCGGGACCCCGTCGGGGTCTTGACGACCCGCAGGCGGGTGGTGACACGGGTGCGCAGGTCGGACACGTGGCTGACCACGCCGACGGCCCGCCCGCCGTCGCGCAGGGAGTCCAGGACCTCCAGGACCTCCTCCAACGTGTCCTCGTCCAGAGTGCCGAACCCCTCGTCGATGAAGAGGGTGCCGATGTCGCCGCCGCCCGCCTCCTGGGCCGCGACGTCGCCCAGCCCCAGAGCCAGCGCGAGCGAGGCGACGAAGGTCTCGCCGCCCGACAGGGTGGCGGGGTCGCGCTCCTGGCCGGTCCAGACGTCCAGGACCCGCAGGCCCAGGCCCCCGCCCGAGCGGGAGCGGTCGCCGGC
The DNA here is from genome assembly GCF_014204715.1 of Streptomonospora salina. Lineage (NCBI taxonomy): Bacteria > Bacillati > Actinomycetota > Actinomycetes > Streptosporangiales > Nocardiopsidaceae > Streptomonospora > Streptomonospora salina. The sequence goes on along the minus strand of NZ_JACHLY010000001.1, from coordinate 708,979 downwards.
GGCCTTGTCGACGGTGTGGCGCAGCTCGTAGCGTCCGCCCGCCATGGTCGCGAGCCGGTCGTTGGCGGCGGCCACCACCTGCTCCAGGCGGGCCGCCAGCACATAGGCCGACAACCGCACGTTCTCGCGGTTGTCGCCCGACGTCCCGGCGGCGAGGCGGGCCAGGCCGTCGGCGACGCTGTGCTCGCGGCGGGCGGGGCGGGACCGGGCCAAGGCCCGATCCAACCGGGTGCGCAGCTCGGCGAGCCGTTCGGCGCGGTCGGCGAAGTGGTCGCGCCAGCGCACCGCGTGCTCGGCCGCCCCCTCGGCGGTCCCGGCCGATGCGGCCAGCCCTGCCACGTCCGGTTGCGGGCGCTCGCCGGCCGCGGCGAGATCGGGATCCTCCAGCAGCGCCCGCACCGCGGCCGCCTCGTCGTCGTGCTCGCGGATCCTCGCGCCCAGCCTGCGGCGCTCGTCCTCGCTCCGCTCGGCCGCGCGTACCTGGTGGGCGCCGGCGAATCCGGATTCGGCGCAGGCGGTACGCGCATCGCTCTCGGCGGCGCGCAGTTCCTCGGCGGCGGCCGAGCGGTCGTCGAGCGCGTGCAGCGCCGCCGAGAGCAGGTCGGCTTCCTCGCCGAGCCGGCCGATCCGCGCGGCCAGGTCGGGGTCCTGGCCGCGTGCCGTGTCGAGCGTGCCGGTGAGCCGTTCGGCCTCGTCGCGGTGCGTCCGGCTGGCCTGGTCCAGCTCGGCGATCGTGCGCGACAGCTCCGCCTCCTCGGCGCGCGCCTTCTCGACCTGTGCGTCGACCCGCTGCAGTTCGGCGGCGAGGCGATCGGCCTCGGCCGCTGCCGCGTCGAGGCGCTCCAGCTCCGCGCGCCGCTGTTCGACCCGCTCGGCGGCCGCGGCCTCGCCGAGCCCTCCGGCTGCGTCCTGGGCGGCGGCCAGCTGCTCCTGGACCGCGGCGACCGCGTTCTCGGCGGCGCTGCGCTCCTCGGCGGCGGTTTCGGCGGCCGCGACGGCCGCCTCCTCGTCCCGGGGGGCAGGGCGGCCGGCCGCCCCCGCCGCCGGGGCCGGATGCTCGGCCGATCCGCACACCGGGCACGCCCGGCCCGTCTCCAGCCCTTCGGCCAGTTCGGCGGCCATGCCTTCGATGCGCGCCCGGCGGATCTCCTGCAGCCGGTCGCGGGCCTCCTGCGCGGCGTCGACCCGGGCGCGCCGCCGCTCCTGTGCTCGGGTCAGCTCGTCTGCGAGCCGCTGCCGCGCCTGCGCCGACCCGTGCCGGGCGCGGGCGAGTTCGAGCGCCTCCTCGGCGCTGTCACGCGCGCCGGTACCGGCGCGCGCCTCCTCCAGCTCGGCGGCCACCCGGTCACGCTGATCGGGAAGGCCGGCGGCCTCACGGCGGCACGCCTCAAGGCGGCTCCGGGCGTCGTCGGCCGCGGCCGCGGAGGCAGCCGTCTCAGCGTGCACCGCGCGCAGGCGCTCGGCGTCGCCGCGCAGATGCTCCAGCCGGGCGACCTCGTCGCGGCGTTCGCGCTCGGCCGCGGCCACCGTCTCGCGCTGCCCGGCGGTGTCGGCGGAGGTACTCCCGCCGTTCCCGCCCCCGGCGTCGCCGGGGACGAGTTCGCGTACGAGCCCCAGCCGCTCGGCCGCCGCCAGCTCGGCCTTCTCCAGCTGGGTGCGCCGGTAGGCCTCGGTGCGCAGCTGCGGTACGACCCCGGCCGCGCGCTCGGCGGCCGCCAGCTCGGCGTGCAGCTTCGCGCGCTCGGGTGCCTGCTCGGCCAGCTCGCCCTCGCGGCGCAGTGCGTCGGCGCGGCGCCGGCGGAGCCGCTCCAGCTCGCGGGCGTCCTCCGCCGCGCTGCGGGCGCGGTCGCGTTCGTGCAGCGCAGTGTCGGCCACCTGCGCGGTGTCGCGCGCGGTGCCCGCGGCCACCGACGCGAGCTCGGCCGCCCACGGCGCCAGCTCCTCGACATCGCCGTCGGGACGGGCGCAGCGGCCCACCTCGGCGACCAGGTCGGCCGCCTGAGTGACGTCGGATTCGGCCCGCCCGGCCGCCTGCCCCAGCGTCCGCGCGCGCTCGGCGAGCCACTCCTCGACCTTCGAGAACACCCCGGCGGCGAAGATGCGCTCCAGATCGCTGCGCCGCTGTTTGGCGTCGGCGCGGAGGAAGCGCGCGAAGTCGCCTTGGGGCAGCAGCACGATCTGGCAGAACTGCGCCAGCGACAGCCCCAGCAGGTCGTCGACGATCTGGCCGGCTTCGTCGGGCCGGTTGGTGAGACCGCGCCAGGTTCCCTCGACCCGTTCCCGGATGAGGACCGAGGCCTTCTGCTCGGTGGTGCCGGTGCCGCGCTTCTTGGGCCGCTGCCACGCGGGGCTGCGCTCGAAGTGCAGTCTGCGCCCGCGTACGGTCAGGTCCAGGGTGACCTTCGGATCGACGGTGGGCGCCGCGTGGTTGCTGCGGGGTGAGCGGGCCGCTTCGCGCACGCCCGGGACCCGGCCGTAAAGCGCGAAGCACACCGCGTCCAGCACCGAGGTCTTGCCGGCGCCGGTGGGCCCGTGCACGAGGAAGAGGCCGCCGTCGCCGAGGCGGTCGAAGTCGACGGTCTCGGTGCCGGCGAAGGGGCCGAAGGCGCGGACGGTGAGCGTGTGCAGGCGCATCAGTTCTCGGCCTCCCCGATGCGGATGTCCTCGAACGCGGCGGCGACCAGGTCGCGCTCGCCGCCGGTGGGCGGTGCGCCCCGGGCCCAGTCGACGAAGTCCAGCACCAGCTCCGACGCCGACCGGTCGGCGGTGCGCCGGCGCCAGGTGGCGCTGTCGGTGTCCGACCGGTCGTCGGGGGCGAAGTCCAGGGCCAGGGTGTGCGGGAACCGCTCGCGCAGGCGGTCCATGGGAAAGGCCGGGCGCAGCGGATCGGTGAGGGTGACCTGGAGCCAGTGGCCGGTGTAGGCCTCCCACCGCTCGCCGGTGAGCAGGTCGTCGATGCGGCCGCGGATGCGGGCCACCGGCCGCGGGACCGGAGCCGGCACGAACTCGGCGGCGGCCACCCCCGAGGCGTCGATGTCCAGGATCCAGCACCCCTTGACCTGGTGCTCCTCGGAGAAGGAGTAGGCCAGGGGGGAGCCGGAGTAGCGCACGGTCGCGGTCATGGTCTGGCGGCCGTGCAGGTGGCCCAGCGCCGCGTAGTCGACGCCGTCGAACACCGACGCCGGCACGTGGGAGGCGCCGCCCACGGAGATGTCGCGTTCGCTGTCGGAGCCTTCGCCGCCGGTGACGAAGGCGTGGGAGAGCACCGCCGAGCGGGTGCCGGCGGGGCGCGCGGCGAGGTCGGCGCGCACCAGGTCCATCGCGTGGCCGAGTACGGCCGCGTGGCCGCGCGGCTCCAGCCCCCAGTGCTGCCGGGCGATCTCGGGCTCCAGGTAGGGGATGCCGTAGAAGGCGACCGGGCCGTGCTCGTCGCCGATGAGCACCGGCGCGCCCACGGCGTCCAGCGACGAGCGCAGGTGGATGCCCGCGGCGTCGATGAGGTCGGTGGCGTAGCTCATCCGCACCATGGAGTCGTGGTTGCCGCTGATCAGCACGGCCCGCGCGCCGGTGTCGCGGATGCGGCGCAGCGCCTCGTCGAACAGCCGCACGGCTTCGACCGGGGGCAGGGCGCGGTCGTACAGGTCGCCGGAGACCGCGACGACGTCGACGCGCTCGGCGCGGACGGTGTCGACCAGGTGGTCGACGAACGCCGCCTGGGCGTCGATGAGGTTCTCGCGGTGGAAGGAGCGTCCCAGATGCCAGTCGGAGGTGTGCAAGAGGCGCATGTTCCGGCACGGTACTGCAGTCGCGGTGGGCGGCGCAGCGGCTCGTGCGAACCTGTGGACCGGTCCGGCGGCGCGCCGCCGGACCGGTCCCGAACCGCAGCGGTCCCGGGCGGTGCGGCTCAGCCCCGTACGCGCGCCATGGTGAGCCCGTCGCCCACGGGCAGCAGCACCGGTTCGACGCGTTCGTCGGCCAGGGCGTGGTCGTTGAAATCACGGATTCCCTGCACCGGCGCCGACGTCTCGGCCGGGTCGATCACACGCCCGTGGGAGAGGGTGTTGTCCACCAGCAGCACCCCGCCGGGGCGCATCCGCGGCACCAGCTCCTCCCAGTAGCCGATGTACCCCTCCTTGTCGGCGTCGATGAAGGCGAGGTCGAAGCGGCGGTCGCCGGGCAGGGCGCGCAGCGTCTCCAGCGCCGGAGCCAGGCGCAGCTCGATCTTGTCCGCGACGCCGGCGCGCTGCCAGTAGCGCCGGGCGAGGGCGGTCCACTCCTCGCTGACGTCCAGGGCCAGCAGGCTGCCGTCGGCGGGGATGCCGCGCGCCATGCAGATGGCGGAGTACCCGGTGAACGTGCCGACCTCGACGACGTCGCGGGCGCCGCCGATGCGGGCGAGCAGCGTCATGAACGTGCCCTGTTCCGCCCCGATCTGCATGGTCGTCTGGTCGGGGTAGCGCCGGGCGGTCTCCTCGGCGAGGTCGGCCAGCACCGGATCGACCGGGGCGCTGTGGGCGACGAGGTAGTCGTGCAGTTGCGGGGTCACAGATTCCGAAGTGCGTGTCACACGCGCCACTCTAGCCGCGGCTCCTGCGGCGGTCCGGGCGGCGCGGCCGCGCCCGCCCCGCTCAAACCTCGGGCAGCAGTTCCGGCCACGGGAACAGGTACAGCGACAGCAGCACGACGGAGATCGCCATGGCCGGGGTCACGAGATTGCGCTCGACCTTGCCGTCGGTGGTGAAACCGATGTTCTGGCCGACGCGGTACTTGGAGATCGGCCACATCAGCGGCACGCCCAGCTCGGTGGCCATGTCGCCGCCGAAGTGCAGCAGGCACCCGAACGCCACCGCCAGACCGATCCAGCTGTAGTCGACGCCCGCGGTGAACAGCGCGAGGGTCACGGCGCCGGTGGCCATCGCGTTGATGACCGAGGCGGCGACGCTGTTCTTGTCGCTGCCCAGACCCAGGCCGTTGAAGCCGATGCCCAGCAGCAGGAACACGAAGATCTGCACCGCCATCGGCGACCACATCGCCAGCGCCTGGGTCAGGCCGCCGATCAGAGCGGCGAACAGCAGCGAGTGGGTGCCGTTGCGGTGACCGTCGAACATCCAGTTGAACAGGGCGCTCAGCCAGCGGGTGACGAACCCGTAGGTGTTGGTGATGGTGGAGCTCTTGGCGTCGAGATCGGGGATCAGTGCCGCTCCCGCGCAGACCAGCGAGCCGGCGACGATCTCGCCGGGCCCCAGGTCGAACCGGACCCCGAGGAACTCCTGGCCGTCCAGGAAAGGAACGACGGCCATCCATCCGACTATGCCGCTGAGTGCGTGCGCGTGCCCCATCATGAGCGAAAACAGTAACGGTCGGCGGTTTTCCAGGCGAATCCGCGGGGGGTTTCGGAGCGACGGGAACCGGACCCGCGCCGGTCCGGCACCCGCGATCGGGGCCGGCTGCGCACCGGGTGCGGCGGCGGTCGGCAAGGACGCCTCGGTGCGCGGGGAGATCCTGCAGCCGCTTCTGCGGCTGCGCGACGACTGCGGTCTGGCGGCGCTGGTGGTGACCCACGACCTCGGGCCGGCGTGGAACATCGCCGACCGCGCCGCCGTGATGTATCTGGGGCGCGTGGTGGAGACCGGCACCGTCGAGGAGGTGCTCGCCGCGCCCCGCCACCCCTACCCCCGCGCGCTGCTGTCGGTGCTGCCCGAGTCGGCCGCCGGCGAGGAGCAGGTCCTGGCGGGCGAGCCGCCCGACCCCGCGCACATTCCCGCCGGGTGCCGCTTCCACCTCCGGCGCCGCGCATGCGGCGGGGGTCGCCGAGCGCTGCCGGACCGAGGACCCGGGCATGCTCGGCGGATCCGCCTCCTCCGCCGGGGTCGCCTGCCACTGGGCGCACGCCGCAGCCCCGAACCGGCGGAGTGATCCGCGCCGGTCCTCCGGCGGCCCGCGGCCGAGGCCGGGGAACGTCCGGCGTCTGCGGGGAATCCCCGCGTGCCGCCCCGCGATGAGGCACCATGGGAGCGTGGACGCCCAACACGTAGCGCTCCTGCGCGAGCTGCTGGCCACGACTCCGTGGCTGGACCGCACCGAGGACTTCGCCAAAGCGCTCCGCCGCACCCGCGACCCCGGCGGCCTCATGCTCATCGGCGCTCCGGACGACGAGCCCTGGCACCTGGCCGCCCACCTCGACGACGAAGCCCGCTACAGCGGCCTGCCGCAGCTGTCGCCCAGCCTGGTGCGCTGGCAGCCGCCGCCGGACGCCCCGGACCACCTGCGCATCGGTCTGGACCGGTTGGCGGAGGCGCGGCGCGGGCAGACGCTGTTCGTGGTGAACTCCGAGGAGGAGGCGCCGGTGCCGCTGCTGGAGCGCATCGACGACGCCCGCCGCACCGGCGCGACGATCCTCTCGCTGGACCAGGGCGACCGCGAGCTTTCATCACTGGCCCACGAAGCGATCAGCCTGCGCCCCGAACGCGAGCCGCTGACGTTCGAAGGGCTGCAGCATCTGGTCAGCACCGCCGCCGGGCAGCCGGGTGCGGGCGCCGATCGCAAGCCGGGGCTGCGCGAGCGGCTCTCGCGGTTCCTCGACGTGGTCAGCGGCCCCCGGATCGTCGACTGAGGGCCGGCCGCCGGCTACGGCGGAGCGAAGCGGCCGCGGCGCCCGGTCTCTGCGGCACAGCGGAGACCGCTCGCACGCGGCCGCCCGGAACTCGGGGATTCACTCGCCTTCGCGGTCGTCCCACGCCTCGTTGCGCTCGGCGACGATGTTCAGCGCGGCGGCGGCCGTGGCCTCGTCGGGGTAGGGGCCGAGCCGGTACTTGCCCGGGCACCCGGGGCCCTGCTCAGGCCTGCTGTGTCGGAGGCAATACCACCACTGGTGGTCCTCGTCCGGGGTGGCCTGGTCCCGGTCGCTCATGGTCGGCTCCTGCTGATTCGTCCGGCTTTCGGTTGCCTGCTCCCCGCCTCTTACCCGCGTGCCGCCGTCCCGACGCGGATCGGCGCGAGTCCCCGTGTTCCGTTGCCGAAACGTCGCGGGGCGCGGCGCCGCCGCCGCCGGCGGCGCCGCGCCCCGCGCGGCACTAGAATCGGAAGACATGACTACTCCGCTGGTTCCCGGGCGCATCTCGCCGCCCCGTTCGGTCCCCTCCGCCATCGTGCGTCCGGAGTACGTCGGTAAGAAGCGCCCCGCCGAGGGCGTGCTCGGCGACGTGCAGACGCCGGAGACCGTCGAGGCCATGCGCGAAGCCGGGCGCATCGCGGCCCAGGCGCTGCGCGAAGTGGGCGAGCACGTGGTTCCGGGCGTGACTACCGACGAACTCGACCGCGTCGGCCACGAATTCCTCTGCGACCACGGCGCCTACCCCAGCACGCTGGGCTACAAGGGCTACCCCAAGTCGCTGTGCTCCTCGCTCAACGAAGTCATCTGCCACGGGATCCCCGACGACACCGTCGTCGCCGACGGCGACATCGTCAACATCGACATCACCGCCTACATCCACGGCGTGCACGGCGACACCAACGCCACCTTCGCGGCCGGCGACGTCGACGAGGAGTCCCGCCTGCTCGTCGAGCGCACCCACGAGGCCACCATGCGCGCCATCAAGGCCTGCCGCCCCGGCCGCCAGCTCAGCGCCGTCGGCCGGGTCATCGAGTCCTACGCCAAGCGCTTCGGTTACGGCGTGGTCCGCGACTTCACCGGCCACGGCGTCGGCCCCGAGTTCCACTCCGGCCTGGTGGTGCCGCACTACGACGACCCGCGCGCCACCACGGTCATGCAGCCCGGCATGACGTTCACCATCGAGCCGATGATCACGCTGGGCACCGTCGACTACGACGTCTGGGACGACGGCTGGACGGCCGTGACCGCCGACCGCAAGCGCACCGCCCAGTTCGAGCACTCCCTGGTCATCACCGACGACGGCGTCGAGATCCTCACCCGGCCCTAAGTGCACGGCCCCGGGCCCGGGGCGGGGGCGCCGCGGGCGACCGCGGAAGCGACGGCACGGCAGGCGGCGACAGGCGAGGGGCGGACGCCGGTGCGGATCCTGGTATCGGCAGACATGGAGGGCGCCACCGGGGCCACCGGGCCCGCAGACGTCACACCGGGCACCGAGCAGTGGCAGCGCTGCCGGGCCATGTTCACCTCCGACGTCAACGCCGCCGAGTACGGGGTGCCCGTGCTGCTGGTCACCGGCGACGACCGGGCCTGCGCCGACGCCGCCGCCTACGCTCCCGACGCCCGCACCGTCGCGGTCAAGCGCCACGTCTCGCGCTATGCCGCCGAGCGCCGTCCGCCGGGAGCCGCCACCTACGGCGACATCGCCGAGGCCGCCCGGGCCGCCGCGGCCGAGGCCGGGGCCACCGAGCCCGAGCGCACCGGCCCGTTCACGGCGGAGGTCGACGTCGACGCCGCCCACTTGGCCGGCGCCGCCGCGCTGGTACCCGGCGTCGAGCTCGTCGCGCCCCGGCGTGTCCGCTACACCGCTACGATCGCATTCGGCATGATCCGCTGCTTCAAGGCCGTGACCACGCTCGTCTCCGACGCGGTCGAATCCGATTACGGCTGAGCGGGCGGGACCGACGGCACCGAGGGCCGGCCCCGAAGGCCGGCGGGGTACGGAGGAGGCATGCGCGAGGTGGAGCACGCCCGCACAGCACCGGGGCCGGCAGCGGACTCCGGAACGGGGGAGGGGGACCTCGACCGGCTCGACGCCGAGGCGGTGCGGTTCACCTCCGAGCTGATCCGCCTCGACACCACCAACCGCGGCGGCGGTGACGGGTGGGAGCGGCCCGCCGCCGAGTACGCCGCCGCGCGCCTGGCCGAGGCCGGCCTGCGGCCCCAGGTGCTGGAGTCGGCACCGGGCCGGGCCAACGTCGTCGCCCGTGTCCCGGGCGCGGCCCCGTCGGCACCGGCTCTGCTCGTCCACGGCCACCTCGACGTGGTTCCCGCCGACCCTGCGCGGTGGAGCCGGCCCCCGTTCGGCGGCGACGTCGACGGCGGCCTCGTGTGGGGCCGCGGCGCCGTCGACATGAAGGGCACCGACGCCATGGTGCTGGCGCTGGTGCGGCACTGGGCCCGCACCGGACGGCGGCCCCGCCGCGACATCGTGCTCGCCTTCACCGCCGACGAGGAGGACAGCGCGGCCTGCGGCGCCGAGTGGCTGGCCCGCGAGCACCCCGGTCTGTTCGAGGGCTGCACCGAGGCCGTCGGCGAATCCGGCGGCCACACCGTGCACGCCACCGCGGCCGACGGCGGCCCGGTTCGGCTGTACCCCGTCGGCGCGGGCGAACGGGGCACCGCCTGGCTGCGGCTGCGGGCCGAGGGCACGGCCGGGCACGGATCCAAGACCAACCGCGACAACGCCGTCAGCGCGCTGGCCGCGGCGGCCGCACGCATCGGCGCCCACGAATGGCCGGTGCGGCTCACCCCCGTCACCCGCACCGCTCTCGACGGCGTCGCCGCCGCAGTCGGCGCCGGCGCCTCCACCGCCGACCCCGGCTTCGATCCCGCGCGCGACACCGACGCGCTGATCGACAGCCTGGGGGACGCCGCCGAGCTCGTCCGCCCCACCGTCCGCTGCAGCAGCGCGCCCACCGTGCTGGAGGCCGGCTACAAGGTCAACGTGGTCCCGGACCGGGCCGAGGCCGGGATCGACGGCCGCGTACTGCCGGGAACCGAGGAGGAGTTCGCCGCCACGCTGGACGCGCTCACCGGCGACCGCGTCCAGTGGGAGTACCGGCACCGCTCACGGCCGCTGCAGTCGCCGGTGGACGCGCCCCTGTTCGACGCGATGCGCGATGCGCTGCGGGAGTTCGACCCCGGCGCGCACGCGGTGCCCGTGTGCCTGACCGGCGGCACCGACGCCAAGCAGTTCGCCGAACTGGGGATCCGCGGCTACGGGTTCGCGCCGCTGTACCTGCCGCCCGGGCTCGACCACGGCGCCCTGTTCCACGGCGTCGACGAGCGTGTCCCCGTGGACGGGCTGCACTTCGGAGTGCGGGTGCTGGACCGCTTCCTGCGCGGAGCCGGCTGAACCCGCAGCCGGGTTCGGGAGCACCGGCGCACCGCGACCGCGACGACGAGAAGGGCGTTGGACCATGAACGACGGCACCCCCTGCGGCTCCTGGCCGTCCCCGATCGACGCCGACGGCGTCGCCGGCGGCCTCGCCGCCCCCACGTGGCCCGCGGTCCTGGGCGAGGAGGTCTGGTGGACCGAGCCGCGCCCGGCCGAAGGCGGCCGTGTCACGCTGTGCCGCAGCCGGCTGGACGACCCTGCGGCCCGGCCGCAGGAGATGCTGCCCGGGCCGTGGAACGTCCGCAGCCGCGTCCACGAGTACGGCGGCCGCCCCTACACCCTCGTGGCGGCCGCGGCGGGCACCTCCGTCGTCTTCGCCGAGTTCGCCGACCAGCGCCTGTACCTGTGGCGGCCGGGCGACGACCCCGAACCGCTGAGCCCCGAACCGCCCGAGCCCGCCGCACTGCGCTACGTCGAGCCCGTCCTCTCGCCCGGCGGCAGCGAGGTGTGGTGCGTGCGCGAGCACCACACCGGCCCCGCACCCACCGATCTGCGCCGGTCGATCGTCGCGGTGCCGCTGGACGGATCGGCGGCCGGCGACCCCGCCGCCGTGCGCGAGGTCGCCTCCGGCCACCGTTTCCTGACCTGTCCCCGGATCTGCCCGGACGGGCGGCGGCTGTCCTGGATCGGCTGGGACCACCCGGACATGCCCTGGGACAGCACCGTGCTGCACGTCGCCGAGCTGGGGCCGGACGGGCGGGTGGCGGGCGCGCCGCGCACCGTCGCCGGCGGGCCCGGGGTATCCGTCGTCCAAGCCGAGTGGGCCGACGCCGGCACGCTCTACTGCGTCGCCGACCCTTCGGGCTGGTGGAACCCCTACCGGATCAGCGCCGCCGCGGACGGCACCTGGGGCGCGCCGCAGCCGGCGGCCGCCGCCGAGGAGGAGTTCGGCGGCCCTCTGTGGCAACTGGGCTACACCTGGCTCGCGGTCCCGTCCGGGGGGCCGGTCGCGGCCGTGCACGGCCGGGCGACCTCCGCCCTGGGCCGGATCGACCCCGCAACCGGTACCGTCGCCGACGCCGACACCCCCCACACCGAGTGGTCGGGCCGGCTCGTCGCCGGCGGTGCCGCGGGCGACACCCTGATCGGCTTGGCCGCGGCGCCCGACATCGCGCCCGAGATCGTCGCCGTGGGGCCGGGCGGCTCCTGGCGCTCCCTCAGCGCCCCCGAGCGCCACCGCGCCCGCGACGCCGCCGCTCCCGGGGGCGGCGCCCGCACCGGGGGCGGCGCCGGAGCCGCGGCGAGGACCGCGGCCCCGGACGCGGCGCGCGACTACCTCCCCGTTCCGCGCCCGCGGGTGTTCACCGGCCCGGGCGGTCGCGAGGTGCACGCCAACCTGTACCCGCCGCGCAATCCGCACGCCGGTCCCGCACCGGGCGAGCGCCCGCCGTACGCGGTGTGGGCGCACGGCGGCCCCACCGGCCGCGCCCCGATGATCCACGACCCGGCCGTCGCCTACTTCACCAGCCGGGGGATCGGCGTCGTCGAGGTCAACTACGGCGGCTCCACCGGATTCGGCCGCTCCTACCGCGAACGGCTGCGGGAGAACTGGGGCGTGGTCGACGTCGAGGACTGCGTGGCCGCCGCCCACGCCCTGGCCGAGGAAGGCCTGGCCGACCCCGCCCGCATCGCGATCCGCGGCGGCAGCGCCGGCGGGTGGACCGCCGCCGCGGCGCTGGCCTTCACCGACGTGTTCGCCTGCGCCGCCATCCTCTACCCGATCGTGGACCTCGCCGGGTGGCGCACCGGAGAGACCCACGACTTCGAGTCGCAGTACCTGGAGAGCCTCGTCGGCCCCTGGCCCGAAGCCGCCCGGCGCTACGCCGAGCGATCGCCCGCCAACAGCGCGGGTGCCATCAGTGCGCCCTTCGTGCTGATGCAGGGCCGCGAGGACGCCATCTGCCCGCCCGCCCAGGCCGAGCGGTTCCTGCGGCGCGTGGGCGGCGTTCCGCACGCCTACCTGGCCTTCGACGGCGAGCAGCACGGCTTCCGCCGCAAGGAGACCGTCCGGGCGGCGCTGGAGGCCGAGTTGTCGCTGTACGCGCGGGTTTTCGGGTTCGCGACCGACGCCGCGCACCTGGAACTGGCCCCGTGACGCAGGGGCCGGGCAGGCGCGGGCGGCGCCTGCGCCCCGGCGACGCCGTCTCGGTGGTGGCCCCGTGCAGCCCCGTGCCCGCCGACATGCTGGAGGCGGGCCTGGCGGTGCTGCACGGGTGGGGACTGGAGGCGGTCGCGGGCGCGCACCTGCGCGGCCGCCATCCCCGCCTGCCCTATCTCGCCGGCACCGACGCCGAGCGGGCGGCCGACCTGCAACGGGCACTGGCGGACCCGCGCACGTCCGCGGTGCTGTGCGCGCGCGGCGGCGACGGCGCCCACCGGGTCCTGGACGGGCTGGACTTCGGGGAGCTGCGGCGCGCCCCGGTCAAGCCGCTGGTGGGCTTCAGCGACGTGACCGCGCTGCACGAGGCGGTGGCGGTGGAGCTGGGCGCCGCAGGCCTGCACGGGCCGGTGGTGGCCCTGGAGTCCTTCGCCGAGGATCCTGTGGCCGCCGAGCACCTGCGCACCACGCTGTTCGCGCCCGAGGAGGCCGCCGTGCTGTCCGTGCCGGGCGCCGAAACCCTGGTCGGGGGCGTCGCGCGCGGTGTGACCGCCGGAGGCA